>CAYGDF010000010.1:0-18374 GCA_964348675.1 uncultured Candidatus Saccharibacteria bacterium | reverse complement strand
TTACAGCGAAACGTAACAAAAGTCGTGAATAACGCTAGAGTGTGACAAAAGAAAGTTAGAAGCCTAATGCCGTATGTAATGTTTTAAGAAATAAACCCCGAAAGGGGATTTTTGTATTGTGTTTAAAGCGCATTTTACCTATTGACTTTTAGGTTGAAATGTGCTATATTGTAAGTATATCCACAACGGAGTAAGATCCATGGAAGATTTCAAGAAGACAATGGTGATGAGCGGTTACGACCGTCACCGCCAATTCGGTCAAGTTTCGCCGGCCAAAAAAGGCTGGTGGACGAAACTGAATCACTTGTGGGAAGACCACAAGTGGACCATCATCGGATTCGCCATCATCATCTTCGGGGTTGTGTACGCCTTCGGGCAGTACCGCCACGGGGAGAAGATGGAGCGCATCGATGCTGCCGCCAGGACCGCAAGCGCGAACAAGTAGTCTCGCGCAAGCAGTCCAAGAGCCCGGTTATCCGTAAGGAGCCGGGCTTTTTAATTCCTCATTTTTGTGGTAGTATAATCATCACTTGTAAAGTAAAACACGCGCGAATAGCTCAGCTGGTAGAGCACTCGACTGATACTCGAGCGGTCCCAAGTTCGAATCTTGGTTCGCGCACAAATAAACAAAAGCACTTCGTATACGAAGTGCTTTTGTTTTGGTAGTATAGAAAGATGGAAATTCGTAAAGTTTCAATGAAAGATTACTCCTCTCTTCGTATTGGGGGGATAGGGGATTTAATTATAGTGAAGACCGAAGATGAACTTAAAGAAGCAGTTTCTTTTGCAAAGGCGGATGGTAAAAAAGTTTATATTTTGGGTGGCGGAACCAACACTTATTTTGCGGAAGATTTATCAAAATATTTATTTATAAAACCAGAGTTTACTGGAAAGGGAATTGATGAATATAGCGGCATGCTTACAGCCTTTGCGGGAGAGGACTGGGATGGAGTGGTCGCGTTTGCGGTAGAAAAAGGGTTCTGGGGAATTGAGAATCTGTCACACATCCCTGGCGGAACTGGTGCGGGGCCTATTCAAAATATCGGAGCCTACGGAGTAGAACTAAGAGAAACTTTAATTTCAGTGCGAGTTTTTGACATACAAACTGGAATCTTTTTAGATATGAATAACGGTGAATGTCGATTTGGGTATAGAGATTCTATTTTTAAACAAGAAATGGGAAGATACGTAATTATTTCTATTTTACTTCAGTTATCAAAAGAACCTAAACCGATTCTTTCATATAAACCACTGGATAGTTTGATTGGAAAAGAAAATTTAACGTTAGAAGACGTGCGTACTTTGGTTATTAACACTCGTGATATTAAACTTCCTGACTGGAGAGTGTTTCCAAATACGGGTTCTTTTTTTAAGAATCCAATAGTAGATAAAATAAAGGTAGACGAACTTAAAGAAAAATATCCAACGGCGAAAATATTTGAAGCAGATGGAGGTTATAAAGTTTCCGCAGCATGGCTTATAGAAAATGTGGCAGAGGCAAAAGGTAAGCGTGTGGGAAATATCGGCACGTGGCCGAATCAACCACTTGTACTTGTGAACTACGGGGAGGCGACAGCAGAGGAGTTGAATAACTTCGCAAATGAAATCCAAGATAATATAGAGAGTAAGACGGGGGTGCGATTAGATAGGGAAGTAAACTTTGTGCTATAGGATTTGCATTTGGGTCAATAATGTGTTATTATATAGAAATCGACAGCGCAAGTTGCCGATTTTATTTTTGTTAACCCCAGTCAGGCCTAAGTCCTGGCAGTAACAACGAGGAAGTAGTTCATTATGACAATCGTGCCCAAGAAACCCATTACGCCGTTCCGTGGAGACGGTAGCGCACTCGAGCGTAAACTCGCGGCGCTGCATCATCACAACAGTAGTGGGGTGTATTTCAGTGATCGCTGTCCGGACCCGAGTCCTGACGAGCGTCTACCGAGAAACAAGCCAGCAGTCAAACAACAGGCCTCCGAACAGGCTTCGTAGACGGCTGGAACAACGCCCAAAAGGCCCGCCCCGTGGGCCTTTTTCTTTTTCAGCCGGAGGCTGATCAGCCTCCGGCTGAGTCTTATTCATTTTTATGATAGATTAGATAAATGTCTAAATGCATTGGAGTCTTTGATTCAGGAGTTGGAGGATTAACTGTCTTAAAAGAATTAGTTTCTTCAAAACCTGCTTCATATATTTATATTGGTGACTCACTTCGCGCACCATATGGTAATAAATCAAAAGAAGAGTTACTGTCTCACACAAAAGATTTAATTGAATTCTTAAAATCAAAAGGCTGCGATTTTTTTATCAATGCCTGCAATAGTCTTTCTTCTCTGGATACTGAGCCCTTGCTTAAAGAATTAAGTATCGCGAAAGAAAATTATGTGGATATGATTTCCGCGACAAGGGAGGAGGCGATAAAAGGGTTAGACAAGGATTCCAAAATTTTAATATATGCAACCGTAGCCACCATAAATAGCGGTGCGTATCAAGAAGTGTTTAAAAATTTTAAGGTTACACCTTTGGCGTCTAAAAATCTGGCTTATGCGATAGAAACTGATAATCAGATAGAGATAGATGAAGAAGTGGGCGTTCTCGTGGATGAAATAATAAAAGAAAAAGTTACTTACTTATTCTTAGGATGCACTCACTTTCCTTTAATAAAAGAATATTTAGAAAAAAGATTAAGTGGTTTAAACGTTAGTATAATTAACCCAGCCAAGTACGTGGCAGAAGAATTGAAGAATTTTAAAAGTGGGGATTTTAAAATAGAGTTTTTTACTACGGAATTAACAGAAGTTTGGAAAGAGAAAGTGAAAGAGTTTGTCGGGTCAAATATAAAAGAGGTTTCTTTGACACAGGATTAAATTGTTAGTAGAGTTTAGTCTAAAGGAGGCCACAACATGGTCAACATTGTTCAAAGTGGGACGGGTCCCGCGAAAACCAATCCCGAAAAGTTCACCCGAGGTATTCGCCTTCGTTTGCGTGATGACGTGGATGAGCCTGTGTTCATTTATGACGCGCCCGCCGGCTACACGCAGGAGCCTTTCCTCGATGCGCATTCGATTCGCTGTCTATGCGAGGGGTGCACAGTTCTGGAGACCTGGGAAGCCCAGCATCCGTTCCCAGTCCTCGCGTCCGCGTCCGCTGAAGACTGCAAGTATGCGTTGAGGTTTAATCTCCTCCCAATTCATCTCGGGACATGGTTCCCGGCATGGCAATTCGAAGTCGTGCCGAACGACGACTGAAACTGGACGGAAAAGGGGCGTGGGTTGCGAAGCAGTCCACGCCCCACCTTTTTATGTTAGTATCAACTTTATGCAAGGCACACTTTATATAGTACCAACACCGATTGGAAATCTCGAAGATATGACGCTTCGAGCTGTTCGTATTTTAAAAGAAGTCGATTTAGTTTTGTGTGAAGACACTTCCGTCACGCAGAGACTTTTTAAGGAATACGATATAACGACAAAGACCTCCGTATTTTATGCTCAGACTGGAATTAAAAATATTGAAAAAGCACTAGCGCTTTTGGAAGAAGGGAAATCTATCGCCATTGTTTCTGATGCTGGAACGCCAACTATTTCAGACCCAGGAGTGTTATTGGTTGACCGTGTCAGAAATGAGTTGCCTGAGGTGTCAGTTGTGGCTTTACCAGGAGCCTCTGCTTTAATAACAGCACTTTCTTCATCTGGAATATCCTCTGCGAACTTTACTTTTTACGGATTTTTGCCGCACAAGAAGGGGAGAGAGACAATATTTAAAACTATTAATGAAAGTAAAATGACTTCCGTTTTTTACGAATCAGTTCACAGAATAGAAAAAACTTTAGAATCTCTCTCTAAGACTTTGGGCGAGCATAGAAAAATAGTTATTGCCAGAGAATTAACTAAGATGCATGAAGAGGTGGTAAGGGGAACGGTTCTAGAAATCAAGAAGTATTTTGAGACAAATGCGGACCATTTAAGAGGGGAGTTTGTAGTTATTGTAGAGGGTGTCAATTAGTAAAAGTCCTTATTCTAAGGCACTTGAAACTTGAAACCATAAACTGTACACTGAGCCAACTATGTCACCAATTGGAATTCAGAGAACCATTGCTATTCTCATCTTTATCTCGCCTTGGATTTTTATTCCAGGAATCTTTAAGAATATTGTATTCATACTAGCTGGTGTATTTCTGTTTGTGAGCACTCTTGATTTAAAGAAGCGTCCGCGTGCTACATTCGAAGATCGTCATGAGGAAAGTGCGGTAGAAACTCAAACAGTTGCATGAGAGCCATAGCCGCCTTTGTTACGCTTTTTATAATTGGATTTTTCTGGACAGCAAACGGTGGTTATCGTCACGTTTCATTTCTAAAAAATATAGGGAGTCAAACATTCACGGCATCTAGTACTGTATCTTCCTCGACGGTTGCTTCTAAATTAAATAGCAAACTTAATAAAGTCAGCGAAAAAATAAGTACCACATCTTATGCGGCAACTACCACACCACGTGTTGTTACTCATATAAAAACCCCGGAACATGTAAAAGCAATTTATATGTCGAGTTGGGTTGCTGGCGCTCCTTCGATACGGGCTAAACTTGTAAAATTGGCCGAAGACACGGAAATAAACGCAATAGTAATTGATGTTAAAGACAACACAGGCGTGATTACTTGGAATGGAAGATCTCGAGACCTGCCTGAGTTCATTGACGAACTTCATTCTAAAAATATTTATTTAATTGCGCGCGTTTCCGCTTTTCAAGATCCACTTTATGTAAAAGAGCACCCAGAGCAAGCGGTGCGCTCTAAGAAAACTGGTGAAATTTGGAAGGACCATAAGGGGATACCTTGGGTAGATACAGGTTCAAAAGATATGTGGAAGTATATTGAAAATGTTTCAAAGGATGCTTATGCTTTAGGATTTGATGAAATAAATTTGGACTATATTCGTTTCGCAACTGATGGAGCGCTATCCGATATGGTTTTTCCAATTTCAGGTGGAAGGGGACTCACGGATAAACCAGGGATTGTTTCAGATTTTTATCATTACATTACTGATGCACTTCACAAAGAAGGCATACCTGTGTCAGGAGATTTGTTCGGAATTATTATGGTAACAAGTGTCGATATAAAAACTCTTGGCCAAGACATGCATACCGCACTTGAAACTTTTGACTTTGTTTCGCCAATGGTCTACCCGTCACATTTTTACGCAGGAACTGCTGGATACCAAAACCCAGCGGCGCACCCAGGAGAGATTATTTTCTATTCCATGGCAGCCGGAATAAAAATTGCAGACGAGGTAGCCTCAAGCACAGGACAAGCCACATCAACCATTCGCGCAAAATATAGACCTTTCTATCAAGACTTTGACATGGGGGCAACTTATACAGCGGAAATGGTGCGCGCTCAAATAACGGCCGGAGAAAAACTTGGAATAAATTCGTGGATGCTTTGGGATCCAGCTAATAAGTACACACCATCCGCACTTAAGTCAGAATAGTTCTATTTTGCTTTTTCGCTAAGAGATGTGTAGGATAGGTTTACCGTAGGACAGATTCCTGTCTTGGGTAAAGTTTGAGGAGAAGAGCCACATGAGTGATACCACAGACGGCGATTTCAAGCCACCGATTATCCGGCACTCGCTCGAGGAGTATCGGGGCTTCAAGTGCGACCACAAGAGGCTTGTCGACGAAATGACCGGCGAGGAGGTTCTGGACGAGTTGTGCTACCTGATGTCTGGTTTCGCGGACATGCGCGACGACAAGGGCAACAGCTTCGGCCTGTCGGCAGAGATGAGGGAGCGCAAGTTGGCCCTCAAAAACGCCCTGGTCGAGACGTACAACGTGGTCTACCAACCGGACCCGCTCACTCCCGGCCTCCTGGAAGAGGCTTTGGGATCGAGGAAGTACGGAACCGCTCCTGGTTTCGAGTGACGGCTGTAACGGAACAGACTTCGACAAAGGCACCGCGCGAGGTGCCTTTTTTTACGTCCACTACTCACGAACTACTACTTCCTATATACTAGTTCGTATGTCAGAGAATCATCCAGCAAAAGAAAAAGTAACTTACTTGGGTAAAGTTGATTTTAGAAATAAACAACTTACTTTTGGTATTAAAGAGAAAGACCGCACTCGTCATACATATGTGATTGGTAAAACTGGTATGGGTAAGTCTACGTTACTTGAAAATATGATTATTCAGGATGTGAATAACGGTGAGGGGATTTGTGTGATTG
This sequence comes from uncultured Candidatus Saccharibacteria bacterium, assembly GCA_964348675.1. GTDB lineage: Bacteria > Patescibacteriota > Minisyncoccia > Phycocordibacterales > UBA5272 > UBA11704. The sequence continues at coordinate 12,155 of CAYGDF010000010.1, read as the reverse complement.
ACCCGCATGGTTCGCTTGCTGAGAAATTACTAGACCATATTCCAGAGTCTCGCGTGAAAGATGTTATTTATTTCGCACCGTTTGATGTGGAAGCACCCATTGGACTAAACGTGCTTGAAAAGGTAGAAAAAGAGAAGCGTCACTTGGTAGCCAATGGAATTATGGCTGCTTTCAAAAAGATTTGGGTGGACGCATGGAGTGCGCGTATGGAATATATTCTTACGAATATTATTCTCGCACTTTTGGAAAATGACAACCAGAGTTTACTTGGAATAAACAGAATGCTAACAGACAAGGAGTATCGTAAGTTTATAGTTTCAAATATCACTGACCCAACTGTAAAAGATTTTTGGGAAAAAGAATACGCATCTTATACAGATAAATTCGCCGCTGAAGCCGCTCCTGCTATCCAAAACAAGGTCGGACAATTCGTTGGCAACCCACTCATTAGAAATATCGTTGGGCAACAAAAAACTTCTATCGACCTTCGTAACGCGATGGACACGAAGAAGATTTTGATAGTAAACCTTTCGAAAGGAAAAGTAGGAGAGGGGAATGCCAACTTGATCGGCTCACTTTTAATTACCAAAATTTATTTGGCGGCTATGTCACGTGCTGATGTGGGTCCGTATGAACTCGAGCAGTTGCCCCCATTTTATGTATATGTGGATGAATTCCAGAACTTTGCCAATGAATCTTTTGCTAACATTTTGTCTGAAGCGAGAAAATATAATCTCGCTTTAACAGTCGCTCATCAATATGTAGAGCAGATGACAGACGAAGTGAAAGCCGCGGTCTTCGGTAACGTTGGAACTATGATTGCTTTCCGTGTGGGTGCGACGGACGCTGAGATTTTTGAAAAAGAATTCGCCCCATATTTCATATTAGATGACATTGTTAATCTTTCCGCTTACCAGATTTATCTTCGTTTAATGATTGATGGCGTTGGCTCAAAGCCATTTTCCGCCCACACCCTTGATCCTATTCCTAGGCCATCTCACTCATTTGCGGATTCGGTAATTGCTTCTTCGCGTCTTCGTTATGGAAAGCCTATTGCTGAAGTTGAAGCAGAAGTGGCGGAGTTCTATAAACCTGTCATTAAGGTGGAAGCGCCCAGAAAAGAAAACACACCCAGAAGAGACGAAAAGCAGGTTCCTGTTAGAGAAATAAAAAAAGATACCCCACTTCCTCCACAAAGAAATCCTAGAAACGAAGAACCTGTCAGGGATATGGGCGAAGAGAGAAGAAGGGAAGAAAATCGTGGAAGAGATGGTGGTAGAGACAGTGGCAGACGAAACGAAGGAAGGCGAGATAGTAAAGAACAAAGCCGAAATGAAGTCGCTCAAGAATTACCAAAAACTTTTGACGATAAACCAGCCCTTTCTCTAAAGGAAGCCTTGGCTCGGGCGATGGGTGAGAAAAAAGAAAGTACCACGAACGTTGAGGAAAAGAAAATATTAGAAGATCCGTTATACAAAGAGGCGAAGGAATCCTCTAAAAAAGAAAGTAAAGAAATTTCTGAAGAACTACTTCGAAAAATTATCGGGGAAGAATAGCTTTGTTGCAAAATTCTTGCATAGGTGTAGTCTAAGGGTAATATGAAAAAATTTTTTATTGGGTTAGTTTTTCTGGCCCTTCTACCATTAAGTGTTCATGCTGTTTATGTTAACGGTTATTATAGAAGCAATGGCACATATGTAAATGGGTATGAGCGTACAGCACCAGACGGCAATCCTTATAATAACTATAGTTATCCAGGGAACTACAATCCCAATACGGGAACTATAACAGGTGGAAGTGCAAGTTCTTATTTGGATAATTATTATAAAAACTCTTCAGGTTCGAGTGGCTATTCGTATGTTCCCAGCACCCCAACGTGTCCAAGTTTTTCTAGTTACGATTCAGTCTCTGGGTCTTGTAAATGTGTGTCAGGGTATGTGATAGATAAATACGGTTCATGTTCTTCTGGAACAAGCGTTTGTTATCAAAAATATGGATACGGTTCAACTTTTGACTATTCTAGTAAGTCTTGTAAGTGTAGTTATGGATATCAGTTTGATGCGGACAACCAGTGTGTAACAAATCAAACATACTGTACAAATAACTTTGGGTACGGTGCGGAGTATAATTCTTTGAAGGATGGTTGCTATTGTCGTTCAGGCTACTCTTTTAACTCTGTGACAGAGCGATGTGTTTTACAAACCGTAGCCTATACTCCTCCAACCGTTGATTACTCCTCGTTGTGTAAAGTAAGTTTTGGCGACAAATCTTATGGAGACAAAGATTATTGTTATTGTCAGTCGGGGTATGAATTTGTTACAAATTCACTCGGGTCAAAGAAGTGTGCCCTTAAGGAATATACCACTCCTGTTTCTGCGACTATTACAAATAGTAGTAAATCTAGCGGGGACTCCGTTTGTAAGGTGACGTATGGCGAAAATAGTTTTTCGCACTTAACCAATAATTTGTGTTATTGTTCGCTTGGTTCCGAATGGAATAGCACACTAACAAAGTGTATTGTTGGAGGCAAGGGGCTAATATCTCAACCAGTAAAGAAAGGTATGTCTGGTGCTAATGTTGTTAATTTGAAAAATTTTCTTGCGGTAAAAGGATATTATTCTAAAAAAGTTGTAGGTAGTTATGATTCTGAATTAGTTGTCGCCCTTTCAAATTTTCAAAAAGATACAAACCTTCCTTCGACTGGCTCCGTTGATTATCCAACTCTGGGTAAAATAAATAACTTTATTCTAGGGAAGTAATTGAATTGAAATATATGATAGTTACTGCTCGAATTAGATTATTCTTTAGCGGTTGGTAGGGAAAATAACTCTTTGATTAAGAATCTAAATGCTGGTATCATGCCTCATATGAATAACGCTCTTGTTGTAGAACCAAAACTTTGCTCCTTGTGTGGAGGGTCTGCAAAGTGTACATTTCAAAACATGGCAGGATATGTGGAGGGCTCCTCATATGATGTGTATGAATGTTCTAATTGCTTAACTTCATTTATAGATATGAAGAAAGATTTGAATGAGGAATACAATATTATTTATGGAACTGACCCCACCAAAGATGCTGGGTATAATTATTATTTGTATTTGGCTAAAGCCTCAAAGCAATTAAGAAATCCACTTGAAGATTTCGGTAATTTTAGTGCAGTTTTTTGGGGAGTGGTTAAAGCCTTGAAAGATGAAAAGATAGAAAAAGGGGCGAAGATTTTAGAAATTGGTTCCGGTTTAGGATATTTAACTCACGCTTTAAATAAAGCGGGATATATTTGTGAGGGGCTGGAATATTCTGATACGGCGGTAGAGTTCGCAAAGAATTTTTTTAACGGAAAACATACTAGAGGTACTATTGAATATGTTTCTGAAACACACAAAGAAAAGTACGATGTGGTAGTGGCGACAGAGGTTATCGAACACGTGATTGATCCGAACGCTTTTGTCGAAAATATTTTAAAAGTTTTAAAGCCAGGAGGAAAACTAATCTTAACCACTCCAATTAAAGATATACATCCAAAGGGGACAATATGGGAAACTGAACCAGCACCAGTTCATTTGTGGTGGTTTACAGAAAAAGGAATTGAGTCAATTGCTAATCGTTTTAATGCAACGACTTCATTTGTTGATTTTACAGATTATACGAAAAACAAAGTGTGGCATGTGCATTTAGGAACTTCTGGTGTAACACCAATGGTAGGTCCTTTAGTTAAAAAGGACGGTAAACCAATGGTAGAGAAGAAGGGGGTTAGAACTCGTCTAATGGAAATTTTGCCAGCGTGGCTTTATGTAAAAATGGTTATTTTTTATCACAACTTTAAATTTTTGCAGAGAAACAAATCTAGTAGTAGATATATGTACGGCATGTGCGCAGTTGTAACTAAAAAATATGTTTAAGAAAGTTTCCTTATCTCACTAAAGGCTAAATCAAAAAATTGTCCTGTATCCCACGCTACATAACCCATCAGCGTTAAATCATAAACTAGTATCTTAGCCGCACTTCCCATGGAGATTAGAGTTAAAGTGTCTTCTTTTGAAAAACCTTTGCTTTCTATTAGATTAAGTAATTCTTTTTTTATACGATCATATTCTTGCCAGGCATCGCTTGCTGGAGATTCTATTAAATTATTTGTCTTGCCTAAGTTTATATTTTGGAAACGCTCCGTATTTGAAGTTATGATGATTATGTTTTTTGTGGCGAAAAAAGTTTTTAACTTAGAGTAGTTTATATTTTGGTTATATCTAGGATTAAAACAAAGAGCACTGCCGTAAGTTACGTCCTTATGATAATAATTTTTCAAAAACATTTTTGAATTTGTCCAAAACTGATGCTGTTCCCCAATTCCTTCTTTTATAAACTCTTGTTTAGTTTTTAAAATTAATTCTGGATTAAAGCAAATAAGTAAATTAGGATTTTTGGAACTAATTACCTCCTTCATTCTTTCGGCAAGTTTCTTGTTGTATCTCTGTCTCCAGTTTCCGTAATAAAGTCCGATACCTTCCAGCATATCGAATAGTTCGTCGCCGAAGCGTACGACTGATTTATTGTTATCTATAATATAGTTGAGAGTGTCCTCGTAGTTAAGGTATTTGAAATCTTTGTAATACTTAATTTGGGAGTCCGCTATGAAGTTATAAAAAAGTCTCTTCTTGAAGAAGGGGATTACCGCTTTAGGGTTATCTAAGAATTTCTGAAAGCGGTTCTTCCAGACGTAGGTAAAACTCATGATTACATAATTGTAACATGAAGAATGGGGCTTAATCTAAACGGGCATTACAGGGGTCTAAATGGTATAATATTGAAACCTAAGGCTTTTTTGGCTCATATATGTATAAAACAATCAGAGAGGGGATCAAGTCCATTTTGATACGTCCAATTTTCAAAGAGTTGTCCTGGTATACATTCGCTCAAGTTTTTATACAGGGAGCAAGTTTTTTAAGTGTAATTATAGTATCGCGATACCTTGGTCCAACCAACCTCGGTGTTTATAGTTTCGTTATAAATTATGTAGGGGCATTTCTTACTGTAATCGGCGGAATGGATTTTTATTTCACTTGGGAATTGGCTAAAAGTGAAAATCAACAGGAAGATTTAAAAGAGTATATTGGACATAAGTTTAATGTATATGTAATTCTCTCAGTTTTGGGGCTAGTGTCTGCTTGGTACATATTACCAAAAGATGTGGCGATAATGGTGAGCATAATGCTTGTAACTGTCTGTCTGCAGTCACTAAACGCATTCTTTATTTATGCTGTAGTAAAAAATAAAGCGAAACTTGTCGCCGTCGTTCAAATGTCTAGTGCATGGTTACTGCTTATCGTTAAAATCTCCTTAGTTTTATTAAAAGCTCCACTGGTTTGGTTCGTCGCTGTTTCTTCGGTTGATTTGATTTTATCTGGAATAATTTTTGCCACTTATTTTCTAATGATGCCTGAATGGAGGAAAAGTTTATCCTCCTTCAGGTTGCCAACATTCGCTAGTTCCTTCGCTTTTTTATTTTCTATACGTTTGAGTATCGCGTCATTGGTATTTTGGCAACTACTCCTCCGAGTGGATCAACTTATATTAGCCACGATATCAAATGCTTACAACTTGGGAATATATTCGGCTGCAGTTAAAATTTCTGACGTGCCAAATTTCTTGGCAGGCATCCTGTCTATGGCACTTACTTCTAGAATCTCTAACATATCTCAACAAAATACGATTGAATCCAGAAAAAATTTAAAGCGAATAATGCTTTATTACACTGGTGTGGGTGTCATAATTTCGGCTGTCTTCTTAGTGTTTGCCCCACTTGCGGTACATATACTTTATGGAAGCAGATTTATTGAATCCGTGCCCGTGTTGCGAGCATACTCCTTGTCTATTCCGGGGATGTTCCTAATTTCGTTCTTTACAAGCATGTATGGCGCTCGTGACAGGTATCATCATCAGGTGGCTATTTTTAGTGTGGCACTTATTGTAAACGTATTGTTGGTATACGCCCTCACTCCACTCTATGGATTAGCGGGCACTGCTTCGGCCACGGTCATAGCATATACTTTTGCGGCTTTGCTGTTTTATATTAATTTAGAAATAAGAGAAAAAAATAATGAAAACATTTAATTTAAAAAACAAAAAAAAGGAGTATGCACCACTGGTGTCTGTCGCTTTAACAACTTCAAAAAGCGAAAGGTTTATACGAATACAGATGGATTCTATACTTAACCAAACTTATAAAAATTTGGAAGTTTGCGTGAGTCATGATGAGTGTGGTGATAGTACTGTTGATATATTAAACGATTATGTCACCAAGGATACCCGTGTTAAATGGAAATATAATACTCTAGAAAAAGGGTTTAGAAAAAATACTGAACATGCCATCTCTATGTGTACGGGGGATATTATATTTTTATGTGATCATGATGATGTTTGGTATGAGGATAGGGTTCAAATGCATGTTGACGCCTATAGAGATCAGTCAGTTGATTGGGTCTACAACAGGACAGACTTAATTGATGCTGAGGGTAATAAAATAGGATATCTGGAGGACGAAATACCAGACTATTACACAAAAGAGAGAATGAGTTTACTTAATTATGCTTGGGGTTCATGTATCGGAGCAGCCGAAACATCGTTTAGAACAGATGTATTAAGAAGCGCTATGCCTATCCCTAGTTATGTGCCGGGACATGATTCCTGGATAGAACTTGCGATATATCCAAAGAAGTCGGTATATATCGAAGAAGTATTACAGGGTTATAGACAGCATTCTAATAATGAGGTTGGTTGGGCTAAGAAAATGACCCCTGAAGAGTTTAAAGAGAAAGAACAGCAGGCCATCAGAGAAAACATGATTTACCTTAAAAGGCTGTATGGTAACCAAACATTATCTTATTGGAAAAGATTCTTTTTCTTTTGTGCTTATTGGGCGAAAATCGTTAGAGCAAAGATAAAATCAGACAAAAGGGGTATATAAATTAAGTCACCATAACCCAGCATTTTTGTGTTATAATTTTTCCATAATGCAAACTGCTGAGGAGTTCGACCCTATTTCTATACAGTTAAAGGATGGTGCAATGGAAGCCCCTTGGTATCATTTTTCTATAGATGATATTTTCGAATGTTTGATTGAGGTCACAGATAGAAACATCCCATTATTTCAGCACCCAGTTTTTTCATTTTTGAAAGAACTTCACACTAAATATGGCGTGCACATAGGTCTACATGTTTTTTTGCAAAGAGAGATAGACGGAAAATTAAGAAGCCTAAAAGAAGTTCGTGATTTACAGGATGAAATTAAATCAGAAGGTAGTTTTCTGCATTTCGGGCCACACGCGTTAGATTTCCCAACTATGCCGTTCTCTCAGTCAAAAGAAGAGCAAATAGAAACATTTGATGAAATATATAAAGAAATAGATAGAATCGCGGGTAAGGAATCATATTCGCGTTGGGTGCGCCTACATTTTTATTCTGAGATGTATGAATTGGCTGATTATTTTAAGGAGAAAGGTGTGGAAGCATTATTTTCTACAGATCGCCCCGTCGGCAGCCATAGAATGCCAGATGAGATAAAGCAGCAACTTATACAAAAGGGGAGCGCTACGTATGAGGGTATGAATTTTATAAGAACGCAATTTCGAGTAGAGTTTTTTACTAGTGACAGACTTGATATTTCTGCTATAGAAAATAATTTTAAAAATTCTATAGACCAGTATGGTTATGTTATTTTTTATACCCATGAGTATGAAATCATAAGAAGCGAAGTGAGGCAGTCTCTTCGTCTAAGTTTAGAAGCATTGAGTAAACTTTCTATAAAGAGTGTTCACAGAATTTAAATAAAAATGAAAAAAGTTGCTTTCGTTATATACAGGGAGTGGGCGCATGAAATATATAAAAACATATACGAGTTCCAGAAAGAAAATCCTAATTTTGAGATTTCCGTATTAATAACCACAAAAGAAAGGGAGTTTCCGGTAGATTATAATCAGAGTTTGCCGAAGGTATATGAGATAAATGGTAAAGATAATGAAAAAATAGATTCTATTTTAAGTGGGTGCGGGGTGGATGTAGTTTTTTATTATGGATGGTCATGGATTGTAAAGGAACCTATTTTGTCTAAATATACATGCTTGTGTTTACACCCATCCCCACTCCCTAGATACAGAGGCGGGTCTCCAATCCAAAACCAGATAATTGCAGGAGAAACAATTTCTGCAGTGAGTATATTTAAAATGGGTGAAGGGCTAGATGATGGAGATATTTATTCCCAACTTCCCATGTCTTTAGATGGGGAATTAAAAGATATTTTTGAAAGGATGATAAGTCTCGGAACTGACATTACAAAGAATTTTATAATTGATCTTATTGATGATAATATTACGTTTGCACCACAGAAACTACTAGAAGAAAATCCTCCACTTAAAAGAAGAAAACCAGAAGACGGTGAGTTGTTATTGCAAAATATAGAAAAGATGAAGTTTAAAGAATTTTATAATATAGTGAGGGCTCTTGCTGATCCATATCCAAACGCTTATATTAATTTCAATGATAAAAAAATTCTTCTAAAGAGAGTTGGGTCGTGCAATGAGGTTGGAGAGAATGGTGTTGTACTTAATGTTCAACCGGGCCTAGTGTCCCCGGAAAAAGGAAATCCGTTTTATGTAAAATTATTAGATTGCTACGCCCTTATTACTGCTTACAGGGTAGAATAGATCTTTTACTTTTTACAAATAATTACAGCCACTTCGTCGTGATTAGGGGATAGCAAATGTAGCCACCCAAAGATAAACCACCTGACGTGTTTTATAATTGAGTTGGTTAGGTTGTGCTTATATTTAATCTCGAAACTGCCGGTTTTGTACATTTGTCTAGATTCGTCGAAGATACTAAGTATTCCTTGTGTTGACGAAAAACTTTTTACTTCCTTAAATCCGGCATTTTCCGCTAACAACTTTAAGGAATTTACTGAAAATATTTGTAGGTGCCTTGGAATTTCCAAACCTCTCCAATTTTGTTTAAATAGTTTATGTCCACGACTATTTGAGTTTGGGGTGAGCAGTACTACGATACCGTCATCTTTCAATATTCGCTTGCATTCTTCCAGTAAATTTTTTGGGTCGGGAATATGCTCTATGACGTGGTTCATCACTATTGCATCGAACTTGGCGTCCTTGAAGTTTTGTGAAAATAAATCTCCTTGTCGCGCGTCCAATCCTTTTCTTTTCGCGTTCGCCACTGCTTTCTCGTCAAAATCTATACCAATGCCAACCCACCCTTTCTTTTCCAAAGTAAGCAGAGTGCCACCGGCACCACAGCCAATGTCCAATACTAGTCCATCTTTTTTATACGGTAGATAAAATAAGTTTGCTTCCTGAGTATCTCTCCAAGCGGGATGTGTATACGCAAAGAACCGTGATACCTTATCCCAGAAAGTGATGGGTTCCGTTCCATAGCCATATTTATAGTAAATGTACGAATCTCTTACCTTATTCAACAGAGATGCGCGCCCGACATGTCTTTCCTCAGGAATTTCGTCAGTATGAGTGGTGTATTCTTGATAGAGTTTTGGAAGATCTTCTTCAATAGGAGCAGGGTCAAGCCAATGAGTAAAGCAACTATTGTTTGGACATTTTTTCATATCCCACAGTCCGACCGTATCAAATAGTTCATCCTCGAGGTTGTTGTATACAGAAATACCTTTTTCCCCGCAAACAGGGCAGAGTGGTCGTGGAGTTTTTCTGATTTCTTGCATGTATTCCTTACGTTAAATAGTATATAACTATATCATAATTATCTTTAAAAAGATTAAATTGTAAGGGCTCTTGGTGTAGTGTATAATCAAAATAATATTAAAACTCATGCAATCATTCAGTATTTTTGTAATTAACCTACCTGTCGATTTTAAACGTAGGAAGGCTATAGAGAAGCGACTTAAGGACCTCGGGGCTAATTATGAGGTAGTTCCTGGTATATATGGTGACGATGAGAGGGTGATTGAGAGATACGATGAAAAGAGAGCGATTAAAGAACACGGCAAACCATTAATTTTTGGAGAGAAGGGTTGCGCACTGGCTCACACTTTGGTGTACGAAAGAATAGTTAAGGAAAATATTCCATACTCAGTTATTTTGGAAGACGATATTTTACTACCGGATGATTTTTTACAAATTGTAGAAAAGGAGATAAATAAAGATAATAAGAATTGGGATTGGCTTTCTTTTGATTATCGTTATGTTGGGTCTCTATTTTTGTCGCACTGGTTTAATGCGAGTTTACTTACCATTAAAAAGAAACCACTATTTCTTTTTTACGCATTACTAAAGATGCCGTATATGGTCGCTATATCAATTTTTGAAGGGTGGAGAAATAAAAAAGCCCTAAGAAGGAAATCGTATAGAGGTGCTAAACGTTTTTATCGTCCGCTTTATAATGCTGGGGCGTATATTCTAACTTTAGACGGTGCCAAGAAAATGCTTCCGTTTACAAACCCGCTCAGGCTAACTGCCGACCAGGCGCCGAACGTGGTCCGTTTCAAATCTGACTTCAATCTGTATGGTTACGTGCCGCTTATCGTGAAGCAAAATACAAAGGATTACGAAACTCAGGCTGGAAAGGATGCGGCTGAGTGGGCCAAAATAGTAAGGTAAATATGGTATAATTGGTTAATTATGAGTAAGTATCTCTTCGGGCTTAATTTCGGTCATGACGCGACGGTTGTGCTGATGAAAGATGGAGAAATCGTAGAGGCTATGATGGAAGAGCGAGTGACTCGCGTCAAAAAGTACATTGGTTTTCCTCATGAGGCACTCCATTATCTAAAGAAAAAGTACAAAATAGATAAATTTGAATATGTCTTTACAGACGGAGTGGATTTGGGTGTGCACATAATAAACACAAAACAGGACGTTATTGATTACAGAAACAGACCTTCACAAAATAGGTGGTTCTTGCGGGCTGTCGTGGCTTGGATTCCTTTCAGTGATTCGCTTTATAAAGTAAAAGGTATTTTTAATGCGTGGAGAATTTCTCTAAAAGGCACGGTTAAGATGACAAAAAACTTTTTGGCTAGAGAATTTCCAGAATCAATCATTGTAAACACGCCACATCACTTATCACACGCTTGGGCGTCTATTCCGTTTATTGATGACTTGAGTAAAAAGAGATTGATTTTAATATTAGATGGAGAAGGGGATACTTTTTGTGGCTCTATAAATATTTTTGAAAATGGAGACATTAAAGTGCTACATCAGTTTAGTCGTGAAAATTCTCTAGGACTTTTATACGCTTCATTTGTTGATTTGTTAGGTATGTCTAGAAACGAACACGAATTCAAAGTCATGGGTCTGGCCCCGTATGCTAAAAAGTCTTCTGGGGAAAAAGTTTACGAGAAGTTAAAAGAGATTATTTGGTTTGATAGTAAAAAAATGCAACTTGTTTCAAAAATAGATATGCGACGAGCGACACCTTATTTAATAGCGAACGATTATCATCAACACAGATTCGATTCGCTTGCCTACGGAATACAGAAATTAACTGAAGAAATAATAAAAGATTTAGCCAGAGCCTCTATCAAGAAATATAAATGTGCTGATGTAGTAATCGGGGGCGGGGTTTTCATGAATGTAAAAGCAAATCAGTATTTATCAGAAATGCCAGAAGTTGACTCACTTGTGGTAACTCCTTCGTGTGGGGATGAATCAATTGCGATAGGTAATTTAGTGTGCGGATACGCGAAAGTTAATAACCACGATTTATCTGGACTAAAGAAAGTAGAAAATCTCTATCTAGGATCGTCATATTCTGATGAGGAAATAAAAAATGCAATAGATGAGGATGATTTCTGCAAAAAGTGTGACGTTAAATACTTTGAACCAAAAAGTGAGTATCCAATTGAGAAAAAAGTTGCAGAAATTTTGGCTGACAATGGGGTGGTTGGTCGATTTAAGGGTCGTGCTGAATGGGGGGCACGCGCACTTGGTAATCGCTCGATACTGGCCAACCCGTCCTCAAGAGACAATGTAAAGTTGATAAACGAAATGATTAAGGGGAGGGATTTTTGGATGCCTTTTGCAACGTCGCTTCTTTACGAAAGACGTCATGATTACTTGGTTTTAAGTAAAGACGAGTATGCTCCATTTATGGCTATAACTTTTCCAACGAAGGAATTGGCG
>CAYGDF010000009.1:13313-18867 GCA_964348675.1 uncultured Candidatus Saccharibacteria bacterium | reverse complement strand
TAAGTTGATTTCGTGTTATCCGAAAATTCAGTTAAAAATCTCATGATACTCGAAAGTGGAGAAACAGATGACGTTTCTGTGATTGGGTCGTCAGCTGTTACGTTAAAAGAAACACTTCCATCACTATTGTACTGAGTGAGAACTGGCACCTGACCGAACTGAGTAACTATTGCCATTACAATATCCTTTATGTACGGAACTGTGTGTGTGCCGAGCGCTATTCCACTTTCAACAAAGTTTCCATTTGAATTAACAATGGTTAAACTAGGAACCATTTTCGCAACTTCATCCCAATAAACTGGAGGATTAGAAATTCCATGTTTCGCTAATAGCGTACGATTAAAAAATAGCACCATCGGCTCTACAGCAACAGGAAGGGCGAGCGCACCGTATGGAGTCCAAAATATATTAGCTCCATCTAAGTATGCTTTTTTATAAGTGTTCTCGGGAAAACTTCCAGCAGGAAACGGATATATTCTTGATTGTTGAGATAGAATTATCTGATACGGAGCGAGAATTACATCTGGTCCAATACCAGAAGCCAAAGCCTCGACCAATTTACGCTCAAACTCATCAGGGCTGATGTACGTGTACGTGATGCGATATGTTTTCGCTTTCGCATTAAAAGGTTGGATAATGTTTGCCATTTCAGAATCTGGAAAAACGCCCCACATAGCAACATCTCCTGTTATATCTTTTGAGGCAGAACCGATAGGCAAACGACCTGAGAATATAAGTACGGCGAGTAACGCCGCGAAAATACCTGAACCCAGAATGATTTTCCTTAACATATTAACAGTATACATAAGACAGAAGACAGAAGACAGTGGATACTGAGAGCGCCGCCGTAGGCGGCGCTTTAATTTCTCCTACAACCTAAACCGAGAGCGCTAAAAACGCATAATGATAGTCTCCAGCATGAAGGCGTTTCAACATTCTAAACCCATTTTTAGAAACATATTCTTCCGCTTGAGTTTCAGTTATGACATGCTCTGGGTGCGGACCAATTCCTTTATGAGAATCTGACCAGTCCACAATTAAAAGTTGTCCTTCTGGTTTAAGGAGTGTTGCCACATTTTTCAGAGCCGCCGGAATATTTTCCAATTGGAAAAGTACGTTGGACATAACGACAGCGTCGAGACTGTATTTTTCAATTGGAACTTCTTTTTCAATATCTGCCCAAATAACATCTACATTTAAAATACTCATTCTCTCTAGAGTTCCAGATAAAGTATGGAGGGCGTCTCGGTGAATATCTAATGCGTAGACCTGACCGATGTCCCCCACCTCTCTAGCAAGAGCAATAGTGTATGCACCTGTTCCACAGCCAATATCCGCCACACGGCTTCCTGGTTTTAAATATAGTTCACGAGCAAGTTGGTCAGGGGTTAAAAACATATGTTTTCTGTATATCGACTATCCGCAATAATCAGTACAGTCATAATAAAGACTCCCGTCTGATGCCGTCTCGACATCTCCACTCGAATCTATTTGTAAATCTACAGTTTGAGTATCTACATAATCAAATCCGTTACCTGTAGTTTGCCAGCTCTCAGTTCCGTAATCTGCGTATTGTGTATCACCCCAATCTCCTTGAGTGCCATCACCTGATGTCTGCCATGCCTCTACGGTTCCCCCCGTACTTGTTTGATACATCTGCATACAGCTATATGCATCTCCTCCACCTTGGACACAGGCAATATAACCCGTAGAGTTATCTCCAGTTACACCAACGGTTCCGCTTGATTCATAACTGTCTCCAATATTTCTACACTCTGCCACACCACCTCCGGCTGATATACAGTTATCAAACCCAACATTCCCTGTTGACCCTGTAACCGGTGTTCCGAAAGCAGTTTGGCAAGTCGACGCACTTCCACCTCGAGCAACACACTCTGCTGGTGTGGTGCCAATTTGATTCGGGTCACCCCCTGCTGCTGCAATTTGTGACGAAGCCTGATTTATTGCAGTAACAATATCGTTTACCTGTTGCTGTGCTTCAATTTGGGACGAAGTATACCCGCTCGTTGGATTTGTGGTCGACTGTCCAGATAATGTACGACACTCACCTGCTCCACCTCCAGACGCAATACAATTATTATAGGTAGCATTATTGCTTACCGACCCAGAAATCGGAGACACAATCCCTGTTCCTCCAGTGGAACCACTTGCTCCACCACTTGCTGGTCTGAAATTAAGACTAGGTACTGTAATAGTATCTTCTCCTTGTATTCCAAACACTCCTTGAGCGAATCTAATTATTCCCCAAAGAGAGAACATTACGAAAATAGCAATTAACCCCCACTTAATAAACTGTGTCCCTTTTTGAATTCCTTTTCCTTCGGCCCCCTGACGTGCTGTCCAAATGAATTGAACAATCCCAAAGAAAAATACCACAGTCGCAAGAGTGAACATCATATACCCAGTGGAACGGACCACTCCATTTGCAAACGATAGAATTAAATTATTCAGTCCGTCAAAACCTATATTTGAAGTAGCGGCAAATAAAGTAGCGGGAGTGGTTAGACCAACTAGTAGTATCAGAATTGAGCGTTTTTGGAGATTGGACATAAGTGGGATATAAAGTTTTTAATTAAATGCTCAATTTAGACTTTATGCAGGCTGAAACAGAAACGTATTTACTTGTTTTATTATAAGTACTTTCTGTTGCATTAGAACAAGCGAGAATGTTTTTTATAATTCCCGCCTGTTTTGAATTCGCTGCTTGAAACTTAGTAATAGTCAGACTTTGACTATCAATCTTTTTAGAAAGTGAGAGGTGGTCGTAAACAGCCCACCCCGAAACACCAATAAGGAGCACAACTAATACCGCTATTGTTATTTTCATAATTAATAGTATACCCCACTAATTTTTGTAAACCTCAAAGTAACCCACAGTTATAACAAACAATGAATAATTTGGTTAATTTTTATCCTCTTTTTTTACAAAAGCATATACCCCTTCAAATCGGGAGACCCCCGGAGTTTCTTCCACCAAAACTACAGCGTTTGAATTAGTGTCATATACATACAAATCATAATTTTTACCTGACTTAAACGCGAGATATGAATCCGTTGCAACTAAAAGAGACATTTCTCCGTGAACAGAAATCTGTTTTTTAACTTTTCCTGTTACCATATCAATTACATACAAAAATCTTGGCGCATCATCGTTCTGTATATCCCCTCCTCTTACGGCACCCACGTAGAGCGTATCTCCAGATTGAGACATCATCCACGCCCATATTCCGTCTAGCGGAAAAACGATACGTCCAACTTCCTCACCTTTTTCCAAACCTCTTCCATAGACATCACCGTCTGACTGCTTCAAACTGAAGAAACGTATGCAGTTACTAGCAAAGGCGGAGGCTGGCCCACTCTCCGGATGACATGTCTCGACATTTGCAAATTTTTTCTGCGAGAAACTTATCCTTTCGGGCGTTAGCATAAGTGTCGACGCTTCTACATTTTCTCCAGTACCCACATTGAGTTCCCTGAATCTTACCCCGTCATAGTCGTAGGCGTCATTTGTAACCCCGCTTTCATCCTTCACATTAAAAGTGCCAAAATCCTGATAATAAACATACTTGCCATCTAATGAAAACTGGGGCGGATTGTACGAATTTCCATCTGAAGGACATCCTGAAAATTGAGGATATGATTTCTTTTTATTTAAAATAAGATCAAGCAAATAAAATGTCCCCTCTTTATCATCACTACAGTAACCTATTTGCGGAGAAAATGGAGACATGACGACTGATGAAAGCGACACGTCTGTAGTACTTACCTCTACTTCTGATTGATACTGATACTTGAAATCGTACGCTGTCACTTTACGAACAGGAGTATCAATAAAAGACGCAGATTCAAAAATATATAAAATAGGAACAGAGCCTATATCAGCACGTACATCATACTTTTTTGTAAAATCGATAACTTCGTTGGTTCGTTTGGGAATATTGAAAAATACATACTCCTGTGCACCCTTTTCTTCAAAGGCTGATTTTTTATCCCTACGATAAACAAGTGTGTCTGCCGTATTTGCTGTGTAAGATAGTGCCTCTGTAGTTGAACTGGTGGTCGTAGCATTTTCTTGAGAAAATCCAATGGATTGGATTTGAGAAATCTGCGATAGAGTATTCCTTTTTACTTTAGTTTGCCAAGAAAAATAAACAGTACCGCCTAAAAGCAGAGCAAGTCCTGCCACAATGCTACCCAAGACAATGAAATTTTTCATTTATTTATGATGAGATGATAATCGAAACTATAAAAATTATAGCAGATTAAATGATGCCACCGAATCCCCTTCACGCAATTTCATAACTCTCACACCCTGTGTGTCTCTTCCCAAAGTTGGAATAGAAGAAACTTCAGTACGAATCACCTGAGAATCTTTCGAAACAGCGAGTAATTCTTCATTTTCTGCTGTCACTACACGAGCCACCATAAGTGGACCAGTTTTTACAGTTACCTTAACTGTCTTTATTCCACTTCCACCTCTGTGCTGAGTTTTGTATTCAGAAAGTTTTGTCTTCTTTCCATAACCGTTTGCTGTTACCACGAGAAGTTCCGCTCCCTTTATTCCTTCTGGGATTTTATCAGCCGCGACAATCACATCCCCTTTATCAAGTTTCATTCCAATTACCCCAGCTGCAGTTCTACCCATCTCACGCACGTCTGTGTGATTAAATCTAATAGACTGACCATTTTGTGTCGTGAGAATCACGTTATCTTCTCCAGTTACAAACATAGCCGCAAGTAATTCATCTTTCTCTTCAAGACGAATCGAAATCAAACCGTTTCGACGAACATCTTTGAAACTTTCTGCGGAAGATTTCTTTACTGTTCCTTCTTTTGTAATCATCATAAGAGAAAGTCCGGCTAGTGCCTTCACATCTTTTGACATAGGAAGAATAGAAGTTACCTTCTCCCCATCAACCAATTGAAGGAAATTCATGATAGATTTTCCACGAGTCGCGCGCTTTCCTTCTGGAAGGTCATACATCTTGATTTGATACGCCTTTCCTTTATCCGTGAAGAATAATAAATCACTATGAGTAGAAGTAGTGAGTGACATCGTTACGAAATCTTCTTCTTTTGTGTTCATATCTACCACACCAACCCCACCGCGTTTTTGTGTGCGGAATTCAGATGGGTCAGTACGCTTCACATACCCACCAGAAGTATAAACAAGCACCTGCTCACTATCTGCGATTAAATCTTCTGGATTAAATTCCTTCGCCTTATGCTTCACTATTTTTGTACGACGTTCATCTCCGTACCTTCCTTTAATATCATTTAATTCATCCTTAATTATAGAAAGCATCTTCTTTGGTGAAGAAAGAATCGCTTTCAGTTCAGAGATAAGCGCTTGAACTGCTTTCAAATCTTCTTCAATTTTCTTTCTTTCAAGTCCGGCCAAACGTTGAAGTTTCATTTCAAGAATTGCAGTTGCTTGAATATCTGAGAATTTAAATTTCTTCACGAGTTGTGCGTGAGCGTCCGGTGTATCTTTTGATTTCTTGATTGTCTGGATAATTTCATCGATATGGTC
>CAYGDF010000009.1:0-13213 GCA_964348675.1 uncultured Candidatus Saccharibacteria bacterium | reverse complement strand
CGTCCGGTGTATCTTTTGATTTCTTGATTGTCTGGATAATTTCATCGATATGGTCAAGCGCTTTTTTAAGACCAAGTAAAATATGCTCCTTTTCAAGTGCGCGACGTAGATCAAATTCTGTTCTGCGACGAACTACTTCTTTTCTGTGACCGATAAATGATTCGAGCGCACCCTTAAGGGAAAGAGTTTGTGGCACACCATCAACAAGCGCTACTACGTTATAGTGGAAAGTACTTTCAAGTTCTGTGTGCTTATATAAATAGTTAAGAACTTTTTGGGGCTGAGCGCCGGATTTCAAATCAATCACTACACGAATATCTTTTGTAGATTCATCACGTAGTCCTTTTATTCCATCAATCTTTTTATCACGCACTAAGTCCGCGATATTTTCTATCAAATTACTTTTAACAACACGAAATGGAATAGAGGTGATAATGATTTGGAATTGCCCACTTTTTGTTTCAAAAATTTCCGCCTCGCCACGAACGACTACTCCACCACGGCCCGTTGCAAGTGCCGCTCTTATGTCTGATTGTCCGAAAGCCACACCTCCAACTGGAAAGTCTGGACCTTTAACGTACTCACAAAGGTCTTCAGTAGTTGCCTGAGGGTTGTCTATTAAATGAACTGTCGCATCCACCACTTCAGTTAAGTTGTGCGGTGGGATATTTGTCGCCATACCTACAGCAATTCCCAGAGTTCCATTTAATAGAAGATTAGGAACGGCAGTTGGCAGAACGTGCGGTTCTTTTTTTGTACCATCGTAGTTAGGCACCATCGTTACAGTATCTTTTTCAATATCACGCATCATCTCCATCGAGATTTTTGACATCTTGGCTTCTGTATAACGGTACGCAGCGGCTCCGTCGCCGTCTAGTGAACCGAAGTTTCCTTGTCCCATCACAAGCGGATATCTGTATGAAAAGTCTTGCGCACTTTTTACCATGGCGTCATAAACAGAAGCGTCACCGTGAGGGTGATAGTTACCGAGCACATCTCCAACGATTGTCGCAGACTTACGGAATTTCGCTCCAGCAGTAAGCCCCATATTGTTCATCGAAAATAAAATTCTTCGGTGTACTGGTTTCAAACCGTCACGCGCATCAGGAAGCGCACGTGAAGTAATAACAGACATAGCATAGTCCAGATATGCTTCACGCATTTCTTCTCCGATGTTTACATGTTTAAGTCCAGTTCGCACTGCAACTGGCGCTCCTGCATCTTCATTTTCATCTGATTTTATAGTCTTTTTTGCCATGATTAAGTAGTCTTAATTTAAGTCCAAATATCTGTTAAGTATAGCATAATTCTGCCCTAAAGTCGAAAGATTTTAAGGGGTACTCGTACTGGTATTTATGTATGTTTCCTTACCTTCAAGTAGGTCTGCACTACTTTCCCCCATTCCGCTAAAACGTTTTTTTGCCTCACTCATAAATGTAGAAAAAGTTTCTGTGGGCGATGGCGCGGACACTGTTTCCACACTCTCTAAGTCATTATTTTTCTGAACATAAACGTCGTGGAAAAATCCATAATCATAATAAAGAATTAGAAACGCCGTCATGCCAGTGATGACAGAAGCGAAAACAAGAGCATGTAATCTTTGAATATGAATATTCTGTCTTCGTAAATGCCTGACGTAACCTCTATAGGAAAGTTTGGGTATTTTAAACTTCATCATCACAGTATAACCTAAAAGAGATTATCACCTTCTACTGATATAGGTTATAAAAGCCTAATATCTAATTTCTAATTAACATAACAAAAATCAATACGTATTTTATTAGACCTTAGAAATTAGGTGAATTAGAACTTATTTACATCTCATGAAACAACACCACCTCGCCTAGTTTAGAATCAATATCTTTCTTCTTTATAGTTAATTTCTCAACTGGATCAACTTTTTCTGAACCTGCTTCTTTTAAGAAAATTGGGAGAGATTTTTCGTTATAATCCATCGGAATAATTAATTTCGGTTCAAGTGATACTGCGAGTTTCTGAGCATCGTATGCATTTAATAGGAATCCATCTTCTCCAACGGGAATAAACAGCACATCGGTTTCATCTATTATTTCTTTGTGAGACGGTTCAAGCATTGTAGAAAGTGCGCCTAAGAAAGTTACGCGAATTCCGTCAAAAGTAAACACATAACTTGTGTTCTGATATTCTTTTTCAGTTTTTCCGTCTTTTAATTTAGTTGTCGTACCAAATCCTTTTATAAAAACATCTTTCACTTCGTATTCTCCTGGGCCTCGGATTACAAAAGGCACCTTGTCTCCATGTTCAGTTTGTTCTGCACCATTGTAGTCTGGGTGATTAGTTGTAATCAAACAAACATCCGCTCCATATTTAGCAACTTTCCCCTTACCATCCTTTGAAACTGGGTTTATAGCAAATGTCGTATCTCCAACTTGTAATTTAAAATGCTCTCTTCCGAAATAGGTTATTATCATGCGCTCTATTCTAGCAAAATTAGGCAAAAGAAAAAAGCCCTACACTGTGGGCTTTTTAAGCCTACTATTGACTTTTACATATAACTGTGCTATCGTATAAGGATACGTACAAACAGGAGAAATCCCAATGAAAAGGTGTGAGTTCTGTGGCTGGGGTCACCCCAGCCATGACACGGCCTGCCCGCTCGCAAGTGGGAAACTGGACGAGTCCAAGAAAGTTGCCCACAGTGCCGGTTGGAATCACGGCCGACATGGGTACACCAACCCCTTCAACCCCAATGACCCGAGTTACATGCTCGGCTTCAGACGGGGCGAATCCGCCCTCGAGTCAGCCGAGAACGGCTGTGACAGGGCCATCGATTAAAATTGGTCTAGGTGAGATGAAAACCTGACCGCAAACCAACCAAACGGAGGTTCCAATGAGTTGACGACTGAGTAAAGAGCAGTGGACTTAAGCCATCCACGTAATCAAGGCTCTCAAATCCCTAGCAGGAGGGGATGCCCCCACTGGGCAACTTGATTAAAAAGGCCGCCAACGAAAGAAGGCGGCTTTCTTATTGCTATTTTTGCCTCTTTATTGTAGTATTAGACCCACTTACATTAATAAGTAACGTTCTGGCGTAACCCCTACATTTGCGAGATAAAAGAAATGTAGACCTCCAGTCCGATGTGGATATCCCACTTCGTGTGGGAATTTTTTTACCCAAATTTTTATGACAGACGAAACAACAAAACCTGTGGACCTCGCTTCAACTATTGTCGGAGCAGACGCAATATTAGTAAAGCAAGATGACATCGTAGAAGGTGCGGTAGTTGCGATTGAAAAATCAGCACTATACGTAGACCTCGGTGTTTCAGGAACAGGTATCATTTATGGTATCGAGTTCATGAACGCGCGTGATGTTATCAAGCGTATAAATATCGGAGACACGATTTCTGCAAAAGTAATCATGCGTGAAAATGCTGACGGCTATGTAGAACTTTCACTTAAGGAGGCTCGCCAGGCTCTTATGTGGAGTGACGCTGAGGCTGCAATTAAAGACAAGCGTACTATGGACCTTGTCGTTAAGGACGCAAACAAGGGTGGTCTTATGATTGAATGGCAGGGACTCGCAGGATTCCTTCCAGCTTCACAACTTAAGGAAGAGAATTACCCTCGCGTTGAAGATGGAGACAAAGATAAAATCCTTCGTGAACTTAAGAAACTTATCGGAAAGAGAATTTCTGTATCTATCATTTCTGCACTTCCTAAGGAAGGTAAACTAATCTTCTCTGAAAAAGAATCAGGAGGAAAAGAATCTAAAGAAGTTATTTCAGGAAACTTCACAGTTGGAGACGAAGTCTCTGGTACTGTAACTGGAGTAGTTGAATTTGGAATCTTCGTTAAGTTAGATGACGGAGTTGAAGGACTTGTTCACAAATCAGAAATTGATTGGGGGCTAGTAGAAGACACTAAGGCTCATGCTCGTGTCGGAGACAAAGTTAAGGCGAAGATTATCGAAATAAAAGATGGTAAGATCTCACTTTCAATCAAGGCTCTAAAGCAGAACCCATGGAAAGAAGCTGCTACTCGTTACAAGAAGGGAGACCAAGTACAAGGTGTTGTGATTAAATTCAACAAGCACGGCGCACTAGTTTCTATCGAGGAAGGAGTCGCGGGACTTGTACACGTTTCTGATTTCGGAGATGAGGATAAGTTACGTGCTGCCCTATCACTAGGAAAGCGTTACACTTTCACAATTACATTGTTTGATGCAAATGATGAAAGAATGACACTATCTTACGGAGAGAAGAAAGCCTAGATAATTAGAGTGAAATAGTAAAGAGCCGGTCTAAAGGACCGGCTCTTTACATTTTTTACTATATATGTTATAATGTAATTCATTGTAACTTCGGGAGAAATCCTTGAAAACCGAACAAAACCTGACAGAAGCGCAACAGAAAGCGCTTGACGCCTGGGAAGAACTCCGGCGTCACAGCATTTTCATCGGAGCTACCCGCGAGAGCCTCGCCCAGCAGTTCGCTTGCGCTAACGAACTCGCGGCAACTGAACCCGATAAGGCTCACCAGACCGAGCGCGCGCTGTTTGCCATCTGCGGCATTTCGACCCCTCCACCCGACTAATTCCTTGGTTTGGTGAGTGGGGTTTTTTTGTATGCTTCTACGAACTTAACTATCTTTTCATATTCACGAGCAAGTGCAGCCCGCTTAACATCTGGCTCTAATGATTTTATATAAGCAGAGTTTGATACCGCATTTTCTGCAATAGCCGTCATCAAGTCTGAAAAATATTCGCGATACAATTTATCAAAGGTATTGGGTCTATTAATAGAAAATCTATCGGAAGCAGTTCTAGTTATACATTCGCCAAGTTTAGTGCCAAACTTTTCCAAATTATTGGCGTCTTGTTTAACAAGTATTTTAGGTCGTTCAATCCCGACATTTCCATTAGCATCCCTATAGCACATAACGTTTGCCCTTTCACCATATAGGAGCATTTTGTCCTTAAAAGAACCCATCTTATTTTCAAAAACCTTACCGCCTTCAGCAGTAGTTATATCAACAAGAAAAGTCATCTTCTCTGGAACATCTTGGAGTTCTTTTGGTGCACCATTCGCTAACCATTTATTCTTAACTTCAATTACTAAATCTATGAAGGAGTTTCCTTGGTCATCTTCTTTGGCGGTTTTTGTGACTGACACTTGAATATATTCACCAAGCCTTCCTTCAACATTGGCATACAGAGGAAGGGTCTCTGATAAATTTGTGACAAGGTTTCCTTCCCGATCTCCTAAAAAATTATTTTTAATGGAATCACCGTACACGGTTTTAGGCCTCTTCGCAAACTCAGCCACGATATCTTTACCAAGTTTCCTATAGTCCTCGACAAAGTCACGCATATACATCGGTGTTGCTTTTATCTTTGGGTCATACTTAACAGCTTGAATAGTATTTAAAACATCAGCCTGTATGATGACAGTAGAATCTTTCTCCGACTTTGCTGGTTGTGGTGCTCTTTGTAACATATTTTTATTATATTCCATTAAACTTCTCCATTGCTTTCTGATAACCATCTTCAGCAATTGTTTTAATCGCGCCTAGCACATTTGTAGATACTGCGCGAAGCGAGATAATTTCGTCCTCTGATAATTTTGATAGCACATATTTTTGGACTATCTCACCGTGCGGAGTTTCAACCTCGCCCGTTTCTTTAACTGGTGCGATTCCGATTCGAATTCTAATAAAATCCTTTTTACCTAAACTCTCTATAATATTTTTAATACCATTATGTCCGCCATCCCCCCTGTCATAGGAAATTCTAATCTTTCCGAGCGCAATATCTTTATCATCATAAACAACCACGAGCTCTCTATCTTCGTGATATCTCAAATATTCTGCGATTGCTTTTCCACTTTCATTCATAAAAGTGGTTGGAGTAAATATTTCACATGAAGAAATATTTTTCAGCGTCTCACTTATGTTAGAAATCACTACACGACCCGCATTGTGTCTCGTATGTTCGTATTCTTTTCCGGGGTTGCCGAGCGGAATAATCGTATAAATCATTTTCTAAGTATAGCAGAAATGAGTCATGTTGACCTCCACTAAAATTTGAAAAAGAAAAAGTTGCGTGCTTCATTTCAACTCTATATACTGACCTTTATAATCATGAATTCTTTACTGCAGTCCATACTCGATTCATTCACTGACGTAACTCAGAATCCAATCTCACTCCTTATCTTTGTTTTTCTTGGTGTGATGATTATCGCGCTAATTTTGTCATCAATTTTCCCAACCTGTCGTCGCATACTTGTACGTTTGAAACTATTAGAAGAAGAAGAGTTGCCGTCATCAATGCTTTTATGGTTCATAACAACCATAATAATAGTGAAATTAGTTCAAGCATTTTTAATCCAACCATTTATCGTAGACGGTGGTTCGATGCTTCCAACATTTCACGATAAAGAATTCCTTTTGGTAGATAAATTCACCTATCTTGTCCAAGAACCTAACCGCGGAGACGTCATGATTTTCAAACTTTACGAAGGCACCGGGAATCAATACACTGGGAAGTACCTCATCAAGCGTGTTATAGGATTGCCTGGTGAGCGTGTCGTAGTTAAAAACGGAATCACAACTATTTATAATGAAGAAAATCCAGAAGGATTCGTACTAGAAGAACCTTATGTAAATTATAAAGACCCTAGCAAAGAAACCAACATCACTCTAAGTGATACCCAATACTTTATGATGGGAGACAACCGAGCCCAAAGTTATGACAGTCGTTCGTGGGGACCACTTAATAAAGAAGATGTACGCGGACAGGTGCTACTTCGCGCATTACCAATATCACTCTTCTCTTACGAGCCTGGAAGATACATTTACAATAAATAAACAGTAAGAAATTTATGAACAACGAAGATTCTAAAAAAGACAATATGAAGGAAACGTCGAAGAAAGAAACTCCCCTTTCATTAAAAGGAATGGAAGATTTGATCGACGATAGATACTACGCTTTTCAAGGACTTTTCGAAAAGGCTCAGGAGGTTGCTGTTTACTACGGATTCAAACCAATAGAAACTCCTATTCTTGAGCATGAAGAAGTTTTCGTTTCAGCAATTGGAGAAGGAACCGATATTGTTGATAAGGAAATGTATACACTAAGAACAAAAGGTGGAGATCATTTAGCACTTCGTCCTGAATACACGGCGAGTGTTATGCGTGCTTATCTAGAACACGGAATGGCTAACCTTCCTCAGCCGGTAATGCTCTACTCATACGGACAAACTTTTCGACATGATAAACCACAGCGCGGACGTTGGCGTCAGTTTAGACAATTCAACTTGGAAATTTTAGGCACAACGAAGTCAATTGCGGATGCTCTTGTGATTCGAACACTTATGACAATTCTAGAAGAATATGGTTTTAAAGATTTAATTATTGACGTTAACTCGATGGGAGACAAAGAAACTCGTCCGGCTTTTGTAAAAGAACTAACTAATTACTATAAGAAGCATTTAGATGTGCTCTGTAAAGATTGTCACGAAAGAATCAAGACAAACCCCCTACGTCTTCTTGATTGTAAACAACCCCAGTGCCAACCACTTAAAGAAAATGCACCGTCATCTCTTTCTTTCCTTTCAACAGACGCACGAAATCACTTCAAAGAAGTTCTTCAGTACCTGGAGGAAATGGGGATACCGTACCGTGTTAATAATTCTCTCGTTCGCGGACAGAGTTATTACACGAGAACCGTTTTTGAAGTTATAAAGGTGGATGTCGGAGAAGACGGAAAAGAAAAAGAAATTACAATCACAGGAGGCGGAAGATACGATAACCTCGCTCGCATGATGGGAAGTAAAAAAGACGTGCCGTCTGTTGGTACAGGACTTTCTATGGAACGCATAATGATGTTCCCTGAGTGTAAAACGATTGCACCGAGAATAATGAAAGCTCCGAAAGTTTATTTCATCCAATTAGGATTCGAAGCAAAACTAAAGAGTCTCTGTATCATGGAAACTCTTCGCAAGGCGCGCATTCCAGTGCATCAGTCTATTTCAAAAGATTCGCTTGGTGCCCAATTATCGCTTGCTGAGAAAATGGAAATTCCTTACTGTATCATCTTCGGACAAAAAGAAGCGATGGATAATACGGTAATTGTGAGAAACATGGCGACGCACTCTCAAGATACGGTTAAAATTGACGCGCTTTCGGATTACATAAAACACCTTAAATAAAGAAACGTAATACTTCTTTATGTATTGCTAGCCATGCTTTTCTGTGCTAGAATTACCCCCACATATGTCAAACACAAACGTTGAAGTAAAAAAGAACCCGAGCGAGAACGCTCTTTCTCTTGTACGTCGTTTTCAGAAGCGTGTACAGGAATCAGGAGTATTGCCTCGCGTTCGCGGTATCCGTTACAACGTTCGCCCACTATCAGAACTTAAACAAAAACGTGCGAAGTTGAAGAAACTCACGAACCTCGCTAAGTACGAACAGGACAAGCGAATGGGTAAGGTGGTCGAACGAAAGAAAGGCCGCAGATAATCTATGGCGCTCATCGAGCACAAAAATCTAACTCTTATACGCAAAAATGGCACATTACCAAATGTGCCATTTTTGGCTATTAAGGAAAAAATCCTAGGGAAGAAATACAATCTTTCAATAATTTTTTGCACCCCTCTAGAATCAAAATTAAAGAATAAAACTTACCGAGACAAAAACTACCCAACTAACATTCTTTCTTTTCCACTTTCAGAAGATGAGGGTGAAATTTACATATCACTATCAACTGCGCGTCGTGACGCGAAAAATTTTGAAATGTCTTACCTAAAATTCCTTCATCTCCTTGTAATTCATGGAGTTTTACATTTGAAAGGACATGAGCATAGTAGTACAATGGAGGAACTGGAAGATTTACATCTAAATAAATTTTTCAGAATTGGATAAAGTTAGAAGTTATCGAAGGCGCGAACACGGAGACGTACATCTAGTACGTTGATGTGTGAGTGCATGATGGTAACAAAGAAATTTGCCAATTATGTAAAATTTAACGTGGCTAAAAACAAACAATCAGACCTAATAATAGGAATAGACCTGGGCAGTTCGTGTATACGAGCTATTGGCTGTACTCACGAAGAAGGTGTGCGTTTTCCTACGGTTATCGCTAGTTACAAAAAATCTGTCGAAGGAATTGACCGAGGAACCATAACCGGACAAGAAGATGTCACTCAAGCCATCATCCAAGCGGTGGAAACAATTGAAGCAGAAGCTGGCCGTGTCGCAGCACATACCCTAGTGTCACTCGGTGCCACAGGACTTTCTTCGCACCACGCAAATGGTCATACTCAAGTGTCTCGTGGAGATGCCTCCGTAACAGATTTAGATATTGAAAATGCAATAAAAGATGCTAATCGTGGAGTGCCAGATATTCG
Organism: uncultured Candidatus Saccharibacteria bacterium; assembly: GCA_964348675.1. Lineage (GTDB taxonomy): Bacteria > Patescibacteriota > Minisyncoccia > Phycocordibacterales > UBA5272 > UBA11704. The sequence goes on along the minus strand of CAYGDF010000009.1, from coordinate 3,825 downwards.
TAACAAAGCCGTGGTGCACACTATTCCTATTAAATATAAACTAGATGGAAACGATGTGTTGGGAGACGTGATTGGCGTTCGCGGAAATCGCCTCGAAGTAAAAACCCTTTTTGTTACATACCCACTTAAGGCGATGGACACCTTTAAACACGTTTTAGATGAGGCTGGCGTGCGAGTAACAGATATTGTGGCAGGACCGATAGCAGAAAGCATCGCCCTTCTAACAAAAAAACAAAAAGTGGCTGGAGCGCTTTTATTAAATATCGGCTCTGGAGTAACTTCTGTTTTAGTTTATGAAAATAACATTCCGCTTTTAGTTTCTACAATTCCAGTTGGCGGAGATGACATCACAAAAGATATCGCACTTGGATTAAAAGTAACTCTTGAAGAAGCGGAAGACATAAAGTGTGGTCGTGTATCCCCTCCTCATTCACTTAGAAAAGTAGAAGAGATAATAGAAGCGAGACTCGAAGACCTTTGCGTAAAAATAAATAAAGAATTAGACAGAATTCATCGCCGAGAGTTACTCCCCGCTGGAGTAATTGTATGTGGTGGTAGCACTCAAGTTCCGCGCCTTGAATATGTTTTGAGAAATGAACTTAAACTTCCAGTTAAAATTACTTCTAACGATTTATCACGTTTAACAAATGATAAGTTACGCGACACCGCATGGGCACGAGTTTATGGGCTTACATTCTTAGCTCCAAATGACAAAGATATAGACGTATTTAAGGACCTTTTGACATCTTTTTTTGCTCGCGTCAAGAGACTCTTCTCTCAGTTTTTACCTTAATCTATAAGGGTTTTTAGGAAAATAGCGCATTTAAAATTCTCTTTGCAAAAGGGCTCTCAAGTTGGTATAGTTATTGGATATCCACATAACATAAAAATCATGGCAAAAGTAAATCCAGAAATCGAAAGTTTCGCCCGAATTAAAGTCATAGGTATCGGAGGCTCAGGAAAAGGAGCGCTCAATCACATGATAAATTCAAAACTCCAAGGGGTTGATTTCATCGCCATGAACACCGACACTCAGGACCTCCATCATTCACTCGCTGAGAAAAAAATTCACATCGGTAAAAATTTAACAAAAGGACTTGGCGCTGGAATGGACCCTGAAGTTGGAAAGCGTTCGGCCGAAGAAACTAAAGAAGAAATTCAAGACGTCATCAAGGGCGCTGATATGGTTTTCATCGCAGGAGGTATGGGCGGTGGAACTTGTACTGGTGCTGCGCCTATCGTTGCTGCGATCGCAAAGAACGAAGGAATACTTACTGTTGGGGTTGTGACGAAGCCTTTCTTTTTTGAAGGAGCCTCTCGCATGAAATTAGCAGAACGCGGACTTGAAGAACTTGAAAAGGAAGTGGATGCTTTAATTGTTATCCCTAACGACCGTCTACTTTCCGTAATCGATAAAAATACTTCTGTTAAGCAGGCTTTTGAGATGTGTGACGAAGTTCTAAAATCAGCCGTAGAAGGAATTTCTGACATTATACGTACTGCCGGAACTATCAACCTAGACTTTGCTGATATAAAGCGGATTTTGAAAGACTCTGGAACAGCCCTTATGGGTGTCGGACGTGGAACTGGCGAAAACCGCGCACGGGAAGCTGCGTCTGCCGCTATCAACTCCCCCCTTCTTGATGTTTCAATTCATGGTGCCAAGGGAGTACTATTTGCAATTTATGGCGCGGAAGATTTAGGAATGCTTGAAGTTCAGGAGGCGGCGAAGATTATTACAGAATCAGTAGACAAGGATGCAAAGATTATCTTTGGTATCGCTTCTGACTCAACACTTAAAAAAGATGAAGTTAAAGTTACAGTTATCGCCACAGGATTCCCTACAGGATTTTCTACACGAGGACATTCTTCTCCTTCAACTGAAGACACGAAGAACGATACTTTGGACATTAAGCCTGAACCCCGTATTGAAAAAACAGAATCAATTAAGGAAGCAATTGCTGAAGAAAAAAGAATAGACCACGACGCCATGACTAAAGACACGGAGGCTAAAGAGGAAGACAAAAAAGATAAGGGCGCTGCTAAGAAACCAACATTTAAATTTGATGATGACGAAGAGGACGATTGGGAAGCATTGCCTCCATTTCTAAGACGTAAGAAGTAATTTGCCTTTTAATTAGTAAAATGGACACCAAAAAGGTGTCCATTTTACTTTATGATATAATCAGAATCTATGAACCCAACTTACGACTTAATTATCATCGGTGGAGGCCCCGCTGGAACTGCTGCAGCGGTATACGCAGCCCGCAAACAATTAAAAACCCTACTTATTCTAAAAGAGTGGGGCGGGCAATCTACCGTGTCTGATGATGTTCAAAATTGGATAGGAACCCCACATATCTCGGGCGCTAAATTAGCCGAGGCCTTGAAATCTCACGTTCTTGAATACAAAGGAGAAATCTTAACAGTGGCCGAAGGAGAATTAGTTTCTAAAGTGGAAGGGGTGGATGGAAATTTCACAGTTACCACAGATAAGGCAACTTACACAGGAAAGACTGTTCTCGTTTCAACTGGTTCATCTCGTCGTAAAATGGAAATCCCAGGGGCGGACACTTTTGAAAACAAAGGTATTACATACTGCGCTTCATGCGATGGACCATTATTCGGTGGAATGGATGTAGTTGTAGTCGGAGGAGGAAATGCAGGATTTGAATCTGCCGCTCAACTGCTCGCCTACTGTAAATCAGTCACGCTTTTATCTCGTAGCGAACCAAGAGCTGATGCAATCACTGTCGAAAAATTAAAACAAAAAGAACACTTCAAGCTAGTTGTTGGTGCAATACCAAAAAGCATTCAAGGAAATGTCTTCGTGGAATCAATTACTTATACCGACTCAACCGGAGACGTAACATTACCCGTTGCTGCGGTCTTCGTAGAAATTGGACAAGTTCCAGCAACATCTTTTGTCGAAGGGTTAGTTGAAATGACGGCGACAAAAAATATCGTAACTAATCCGCGCACCCAAGAAACTTCTGTGAAAGGAATCTGGGCAGCGGGAGATTGTACAGACGTTTTGTATCATCAAAATAATATCGCAGCCGGTGATGCTGTGCGAGCACTCGAGGATATATATTTGCATATTCATGCATAAATAAAAAAGAAGCCGAGCGAACTCGACTTTTTTACCTGACGGACTGATATCAGTACCGCCTGTTGGTACCGTAGAGACGGTCCAGTTCGGACGGGAGTGGCTCCCGATGCCTAGTCCTGTACTGCACATCCTGGTCACCTTTGGCAATCAGGCATGTGACGCACTTGCATGCGAGCGCATGTCGAGCGACGACGGGCTCAGGTTCAGTGAAGGCGGACTCGCCCCTCCTGACAATCTCCGCCTGGGACTTCGGCTTTTTGATTCTGTTTCTTCTCTGGCTTGGCATTTCTGCTCTCCTTACGTTGTTGAACTTACCGAATTACTCTATCAAAATCTCTGAGAGTGTCAACTTTTCTTTCTAGGAATCTTCGCAACAGAAAGCGTCACGTCTAACCATTCATTTAATGCCTCTTTATTTTCAATAACTTCTTCAGGTACTAAAAAATAATTCATTCCCTGTGACTTTCCCTCTTTCATATAACTAAACTTTTTAGAGCCGCGCGACAAATACCATTCCGCCAGTTCATCCGAACCCTTAAACCAAAGTTCATCATCCTCGGCAATTGCAAAAACTTTCCCGTTGGTATACAAAATATGCCCACCCATCATGGCACGAGCAGTTACGTTCAAATCTTCATCAAATATATCCCCAATCAAGTAATCTAAAAATGGGTTGCTTTTCATAAGTACAGTATACTTAATACTATGAAAAA
>CAYGDF010000008.1:0-23464 GCA_964348675.1 uncultured Candidatus Saccharibacteria bacterium | reverse complement strand
TCACTTTCTTCACGTGCCCGATACTCCGGTATCACACGAGAAAAAGCAGTTACTCTTTCTTCGGCCACATACACATCAAGTCTAGTTACGTCCGCTGGTTTCATCTCCCCTTTTTCATAAACAATTGAAGCGTAACCACTTGAGGCCGATTTAACTTCATTGAAAAAGTTGCGCATAAGTTCACGAAGTGGCATGTTAAGCGTAATCTTCACTCTATCGTGCCCCCAATCGGCCAAATCTGACACGGTAGCCTCATGTGGTGGGAATAGCTGCATAAGTGGGCTCACATAATCATGAGGCGTTATGATGGTCAAAATAATCCATGGCTCCCGTACTGATGAATACATACCATGATCTGGAAAATGTATTGGAGTATAGACCATTTCAACTTCACCATTTTTTAATGTCACCTCATAAGTAATAGAAGGCGTAGTCACCACAAGTTCCTGATCAAATTCACGCCGAAGGCGCTCAGTTACAATTTCCAAGTGGAGCATTCCTAAGAAACCGCAACGAAATCCGCGCCCTAGAGCACCAGAAGATTCTTCTTCAAAAGTAAGAGACGAGTCAGAAAGTTTTAACTTTGAAAGTGAACTTCTTAAATCATCAAACTCATCTTGTGATTCAGGATAAATAGAAGCAAAAACAATGGGCACCGGTTCTGCATATCCAGGGAAGGCTTGAAGCGGTTTAGAGAATGTCGTTACCGTGTCTCCAACACGTGCGATTCCAGGTTCTTTTATGCCGGTTACGATATAACCAATTTCGCCCGCTTTTACTAATTTGCCTTCTTTTTTCTCTGGAGAAAAAGTTCCAACTTCACGAATTATAAATTTAGCCTTTGATTGAGTAAATAAAAGCGTGTCTCCGGCTTTTATATTTCCATCCAATACTCTCACATACAAAATAACTCCCATGTGATTACTGTATTCGAAATCAAAAATAAGCGCGCGCGTTTGGTTTCCATTTTCATCAACAAATTCACTTTTTGGTTCTGGAACTTTGGTTATTATTTCTTCGATTAATTCTTTAACACCTTCTCCTGTTTTTCCAGACACGGCCAAAATATCTCTTTCGTCACATTTAAGAAGTTCCACAATTTCTTCTTTCACATCATCAATCCTCGCAAGCGGACTATCAATCTTAGTAATAACTGGAATAATAGTTAGCCCAGAATCACGCGCCATTTCAAGAGTAGTCAAAGTCTGCGCTTGAATTCCTTGAGTTGAATCAACCAGTAAAAGAGTTCCTTCTACCGCTCTAAGAGAACGAGATACTTCATAAGAAAAATCTATGTGCCCAGGAGTGTCGATTAGGTTTAAAATATATGGCGTTCCATCTTTTGCCTTATATTCCATTCTCACAGGTGTCATCTTAATCGTTATTCCACGCTCGCGCTCCAGTTCCATGTTATCAAGCACTTGTTCCTTCATGTGACGTTTATCGATTGTTGAAGTCACTTCTAAAAGTCGATCCGCTAGGGTCGACTTTCCATGGTCAATATGAGCTATTATAGAAAAGTTACGGATGTTCATTAGTCACTCCATACTACACGAAAAGAGTGGTTTAGTAAAAAGATTATTTAATCCTTTGTTTTCTGCTATATAGCGATAGAATTATCAAAAAATTACTTACCCAAAATGTTACATATCCAAATATTAAAGATTGTGCGCCACCCGAACGCGCAAGTAATATTACCCCGACAGAAAGGAAAGAAGACAGGAGGTATGTCATAAATACGTCCTTGGTGTCACGCGCAGAATACAATCCAATCGCGTAATAGCCGGCCATCATTTGGAAAGGAAGAGCCACTAAAAATCCCAGTAGAAAATAAGCAATCAAATCATTGCTACCAGTATTTCCATACAATATTTTTATTACCAAATCACTAAATACGTATAACACAAGCGCTGACACCATACCAACTCCACCAAGAATAACCACATATTTCTTAACCAATCCTGTGTACCCATTAATGTTATGTTCAACTACATCTCGAGAAAGTACTGGAATACTTGCAGTTGTTACGCTCTGCTGAACGACTTGCACAACAGCATCAGATATTTTTTGAGCAAAAAGATAGGCCGATAGTACGCCCGGGCCGAGCGTTGTAGCAAATCCGTGAAAGAATATAATCCGCAATTGAGTAACTATATTTGTACCTGTGCGCGGAAATGCCAAGTGAGACAACTCTTTCACGTGAGCAAATGAGGTATGTTGAAATGCTTGTAAAAAATTTATACCACGTAAAGCAAACATCTGTATGAGAAATGACGTTATAGTTCCTAGAAGGACGCCGTATATGAGTCCCGTAACCCCATAAATGGGGTAGAAAGAAATAATTCCTATGATTATACCAGCAGAGTAACCAAGTGGGGATAGCCCATATAGAATAAAATGATTTTTCATTTGCGCCAAACAGGAGATAAGAGATGTGACACCTAAAATAATCGGCTGTAATAATAAAAGTCTGGTCGTTGTAATAAACACGGCAATTTGCGCTTCAGAAAACCCAGGAACAATCAAGGGAGCAAAAATTGGCAGAGCCACTGCAAATATCAACGCCAGTCCTCCCATTATCGACATAAAAAACAAAGTGATGGAGGCAAGTTTTATTTTAGGGTCTTTAAGATTACCATTCTTATCTTCTTTAGTTAAAAACGGAACTACTGTCGCTGATGTGACGAAAGCAAGAATAGCCCCATAAATCAAATCTGGGATTCGAAAAGAAGCATTGTAAATATCTAGCGTAGGCCCTACCCCTACATACACAGCGAGTAATCTATCGCGAATAACCGCAAGCAGGAGTGACAAAACAGAAAAGAAAGCCAACACCACAGAATTACGGAAAATCATTTACCTATACTACCAAAAAAAGCCATTGGAAGCACGCATGAATATAACGACAAACAGAAAAAGCGACTCCTTTCGGAATCGCTTTTTCATATTTTTTGTTCTACCTATAAGCCGAATTCTGTCCATATGCCAAAGGCATACTGTGTAACCATTTATCTAGGCGTGTTGTTGCCAATACGCTCAAGCGACACTCCTACTTGCGCAGGCACGGTCTTGCACACACGTAAAGATTTAGCCGTTTCAATTTTGCCTTTCGACAAACCTATTCCCGAAGGAACCCTAGCCTTTCGGCATCGGCGTCTCTGCTCGCACCTCTATGATTGCTCATGACGGGTGTTACCCGCTACGCTTGTTAATTAAATAACTGTGTGTTCGGACTTTCCTCCCTCGATACCTTTAAAAGTATTAAGAGCGATTACCCAGTAGAACAAAAAAATAATACAACAAATATGGCAAAAAATCAACCCCTACTTTTCTATTTTTATTTTGCTACCCAAATATATTCCGTACTCGCGCGCCTTATTTGCTTCAATCTCAAGAACATAAGAAGCGGGTGCTTGGTTTATGTAAGTCATTGGATAGTCCTCTGGTTTCGCATTCTCTACTACGTTTACCACAACTCCGTTTTCATTAATCCAAACCATATCAATTGGGAAAGACATATCCTTCATCCAGAAACCATATCTGCCTGGTAAATCAAAAACAAAAAGCATACCTCGGCTGTTTCTTAATCCACTTCTTCCTGACAACCCCTCTTCTCGAGACTCACTGGTATCTGCAACTTCGGCTTTCAGACTGCCATTTGGTAAAGTTATTTTTACACTTTTACGCACAATCATTTCTACAAAAGACGCTCCACAGACTTTTGTCGAAAAACAATTTGATATATTAAGTGCTATAAAAAAGAAAAGCGCGGCTATTAAAAAATATAATATCGCGTGTTTCTCTTTTTTAGATAATCTGTGTTTATACATGTATGTATTATCTCACAGATTTCTATTTAATTATTTTCTAGCAGCTTTCGCTCTATCGCTATCTGTTAATAGTTGCTTTCGTAGGCGAACTGATTTTGGAGTAACTTCCAAATATTCATCCGCGTTCATGATTTCAAGTCCGCGCTCGATTGATATTTCCCACGCAGGAACTAGAGTGATTGCTTCATCTGCGCCAGATGAACGCATGTTTGAAAGTTGCTTTCCTTTAGTTGGGTTAACCATCATCTCTTCCCCTTTTGAAGTGTTACCAACAACCATACCCTCATACACTTCAGTGTTAGGTAAAATATAAATCACACCTCTATCCTGAAGATTCCAAAGTGAAAACGCAAGAGCCTTTCCGTCTGCCATTGATGTCATTGAACCCACTAATCGTCTTTGGATAGGACCGGCAAAAGGACCAAATCTTAAATAGCGTGCTGAAAGAATTCCTAGACCTTTAGTGTCAATCACAAATTCACCCCTGTAACCAAGTAATCCTCTTGTTGGAATTTCTGCCTTGATACGGTTTACCCCGTGCTTTTCTGACATATCTGTAATCATGGCCTTACGACGTCCAAGTTTTTCCATAACAACTCCGGCTGATTCAACTGGTACATCAATCACAAGTTCTTCGTAAGGCTCTTCCTTAACCCCATCTTTTTCATGGAAAATAACTTGAGGCTGTGAAACTTGAAGTTCGTATCCTTCACGACGCATAGTTTCAAGTAGCACTCCAATGTGAAGTTCACCGCGTCCATAAACTAAATATTTATCAGTATCAAAATCAACTCTTAACCCAACGTTTATTTCAAGTTCTTTTTCCAGACGGTCACGAATCTGACGTCCTGTTACAAACTTACCTTCTTTTCCAGCAAACGGTGAATCGTTAACTAAAAAGTTAAGAGCAATTGTTGGTTCGTCGATATGAATCGCTTCCATGGCTTCCTGGTTTTCATTTTTTATGAAAGTTTCACCGATGAAAATATCTGGGAATCCTGCAATCATGACGATGTCCCCAGCTTCTGCGGTTCCAGCATCTAACTTTGCAATACCGTTAAATGTAAATATTTTTGTGATTTTTCCCTTTCGCATTTCACCAGTTGCCTTTTTAACAATCATTTCTTCTCCAATTTTTGCAACTCCGTCATAAACACGAGCCACGGCCATACGACCCAGGAAATTATCATAAGCGAGGTTAAATACCTGCGCCACGAATGGCTTACTAATATCTCCAGTTGCTTTCGGAACTTTTTCCAAAATAATATCAAGAAGTGGAGTTAAGTCTTTCTTTTCGTCACCCATATTTTTCATAGCAACACCTTCGCGACCAATTGCGTAAACTGTAGTGAAATCTAACTGTTCATCATTTGCCCCAAGCTCCATGAATAGTTCAAAAACTTCGTCGTGAACTTTTTTAGCATCCGCTGCTGGTTTATCAATTTTGTTTATAACCACAATTGGCTTAAGCCCCAACTCAAGTGACTTCTTTAAAACGAAACGAGTCTGTGGCATAGGACCCTCCTGGGCATCCACGACAAGAAGCACGCAGTCAATCGCACGAAGTACACGCTCTACTTCTGAGCCGAAGTCCGCGTGACCTGGAGTGTCTAGAATATTTATTTTTACACCCTTGTAAGGAACAGAAGTGTTTTTCGCAGTAATTGTAATACCGCGTTCCTTTTCCATCGGGTTTGAGTCCATGGTCTGTCCTTCAACTCCAACACCACACTGCTGCATGAGTGCGTCTGTAAGAGTGGTCTTTCCGTGGTCCACGTGGGCGATTATGGCGATGTTACGAATTTCTTGTTGCATACTGGTGTTTTGGATATAAAAATCGGCCTAAAGCCGAAGCGGCACAAGGCCGATTACTAAACTAATTTGATGCCGGTATAATACCACATTTTGTCCTGTTGCGCCAGTTTCCAGATAGGTGTACAATTATAATCTCCTTGGGGTTATCCAAGTGTGCGGTCTTCGGGTATGCGTATCGTAGATCACCAGTCTCGACAAGCCTCCCCAGCCAAGCGTGAGGCAGGCTCGCGTGGAGCTAATCCGTCACTCCCCAAGGAGACCATATCTAATGTTCAGAAAACCTCTGAACATATGCAACCAGCGAAAGTTGGTTGCGTTTTATTTTAATCCAACCTCTTTTAAGAAAGCTTTGTTCGAAGGCTTCCGTCCCATGAAATTCGTAATCAATTTTATCTCCTCTAGAGATGAGCCTTTTTCCAAAACTTCTTTTCGCCATTTAGTTCCGATTTCTTTGTTCGTTAGAATATTTTTCGTGCCTTTCGTTTTGAATAGTTCAAATGCATCGCACGCGTAGACAAGCGCCCATAGATACGAATAATAAGCCGCATCGTATCCCACCAAATGTCCGAATCCAGCTGGGAATAAAGTTTCTTTAATCGGCAAATCAAGATTAAAATACCTCTTATTCATCTCACGGTATGCCTTGGTAGCGTCTTTTATTTTCCCTGTGTGCAAATCTAAATCTAGTTTTCCTTGAATAATCTGACGTGTATAGAAATACGCATTTTGAAAAGTCTTTCCCTTCAATATTTTTTCTATAGTTTGTTTATCTAGATATTTTCCAGTTACATAATGTTTAGACATTTTCTTAAGTACTTCTTCGTTCCAAACCCAGTTCTCCATTATTTGTGACGGAGTCTCTACGAAATCCCACGCCACACTCGCCCCGGCTTGAGATTCAAGTCTCGCCTTTGAAAGCGTCATATGGAGCAAGTGCCCAAATTCATGAAACATGGTTTCCACTTCGCCTAAAGATAAAAGGGTTGGTATTTTTTTACTCGGCATCTGAAAATTACACACCATGCTTGAGAAAGACGCAATGTAAGTATCACTTTTATATGATTCTTCGTGCGGAACAACTATATCAAACATGGCCGCATGTCCGTACTTCCCCTCTCTCGGGTACATATCCATCGCGAAATACCCAGCAAGTCCTTCTTCTGTATCTATTTGATAAGACAAAACATCTTTATGCCAAAGTTTAAACTTAACCGGCTTAATTTTTATTGAAAACAATTTTCCAAAAAGAGAAAACATTTCCTCACGAACATGTTCGTATGGGAAATACGCACGAATTTGTTCAGGATCAGTATCGTACAACTTTTTCTTAAGTTCAGTTCCGACATATGACACATCATAGTGCTCCAACTTTTTAATTCCTATTTCCTTAGCGTATTTTTCTAGAGCCAGAACGTCTTTCTTTGCACCCTTCGATAGCATTTTAAGTAACGATTCCTGAAAATCTTCTGCAGTCTTTGCGTTCTTTACCATTCTAGTTTCCAAACGAAAATCTGCATGGTGCTTATAACTAAGCATTTTCGCAATCTCTGCACGCACAGAAACAAGTTCATTTAATACTTTTAAATTCTTGACTCCTCCTTTCTTTAAATTCTTCAGCGCAATTTCTTCTCGCTTCTTTCTATTCTTTGCTTCTGCTAAAAATGGAAATACATGTGGATACTGTAAAGTCACAATATACCTTCCGTCGGTATGCTTTGGCAGAGTTGAAATAAATCTATCTGAAAGTCCGTCTAATTCCTCCTTAGTGCACAAAATATAGTCTTGATAATCAGAAATATTTTTACGGAAAGAGATTGAAAGTGTGCTCGTCTTTTTCATGAGCTGTTTTAATCTATTTTGCTCTTTACTACTTAAATCAAATCCCATACGGCGATATTCGCGAATAGTTTCTTCTAAAAGTTTTATGTCTTCTTTTCTAAGATTTTTTTTCTCATCTCTAAAGTTCCCCTCATAATATTCTAAAAGTGAGATATATAAATCTCTGTCATATTCTATATCAACGAGTTTGTGGGAAACTTCAGTTAAAAGTTTATTAGCAACGTCACGTATTTCTTTCTTAGGAGACACCTCGCTCAAAAAACCCATCTTACTCATAAAACTTTCAAATTTATCATCACATCTTTCAAGAGCGTAGAGAGTATTTATAAAAGTTCTATTCTCTGGCAAAATGTTTTTGACTTCCTTATAAATTTTTTTCTTGTTATCAACGTATTCTGAAAGATTTTTCTTCATCACCTTTTCAGTCATGTTCACCCAAGTGAAATTCTTTTGTGTATATGGAGTTGTTTTCATACCTTTAAACAACTAAATCCTTTGCTCTAAGTTGATGCAGAATTTTACAAGGCTCAACGATGCGTGGATCAACTATTTTATAAGTTACAGTAATTCCTTTCTTAATTGCTACAACCAAACCGTTTAAACGAAGAAGTGCTAAATGCTGAGACATGTTGGATTTAGACATTCCAGTAACTGTGAGCAAATCTTCAACTGAAGCCTGCTTATAAGTTTTAAGAATATTTAAAATTTCTAAACGTTTCTCGTTGGCGAGCACTTTATATATATGCGCATTCTTGTGATAGGCGGCTTTTGGAAGTGGCGAGTTCATAAATATTTATATTCTAATTATACAGAAAAAGGTTAGTATATTCAATCTCAATTTTTCTAAAAAAATGCCTCTGTATAGAGCCTTTCTTCCTCTATTCCTCCCTGTTTTAAACCTTTCCAAAAGTCTCTTACAAAAGGTATGGAACCACATATGAAAAATTCAGCATCTTTTAAATTTTTTGACACCTCAATAATATCCTCAACTGGAATTCTACCTTTTTTCACTTCACCTCCTGCTCCTCCATTAGTGACGTGATACTTAATTTTACTTTTACCATTTTTCAAAAGTTCATCAAATTCTTTTCTAAAAATAATATCCGGTACAGTTTTACTAGAATAAAAAATAACCAACTCTCTTTCTGGATACAATTCTAAAGATTCAACTAATGTTGCCCTAAACGGTGCAATTCCTATTCCTCCAGCAATCATAACCAAAGGGCTCGTCGTAGACTCAGAATAAAAATATCCATACGGCAAAGAGGCTGTAACTTTATCTCCCGTTTTCATCTTTATCAACCTATTTGAAAACTCGCCTATTCCTTTAACTGTAATTTCAAAAATATTTTTTCCAACGACTTTAGAAATGCTGTAGGACTTCCCTTCAGCATGTACTGTTTCTGGAAAGAATACAGTAATAAATTGTCCTGCTCTAAAATTAGGCAATTCTGTTTCAGAAGTTAAGGTGAGTGTCACAACATTTTCAGTTTCTTTTGTGGCATTTTCAACTGTGTAAACTAAATTATTTTCCATGATTTTTACCTAGGTCTTTTTCTTCATAATCCTCGACAGCTTTACGAAGTGCCTCATGACCTAAAACAGAACAATGATATTTCCTGTCTGGAAGGCCGCCCAATCTTTCCACTATTGCTTCGGGTGTTATTCTCTTTGCGCGGGATAAGGTCATTCCACCATCTTCAATTACCATCATCGACATCATCGAGGTTGAAGCAATCGCTGAAGCACAGCCAAAAGTTCTCCATTTACACTCTGTTATTTTTTGGCTATCCTTGTCCACCTTTATCCAAACAACCATCATATCTCCACACAGTGGGCTCCCTGCGATACCTATTGCGTCTGATTCATATTCTTTCTCATCAAGCAAAATATTTCTTGGGTTAAAAAAATGATCTTTTACAACCTCACTATAAAGCCAGTTTTGTGTTCCACATACATTTATAGGATTATTATTCATAGTTTTTTGTTAATGGCGAAATGCTTTTTAATTTCTCTACGATTTTAGATAATGTTGAAGCTACATAATCACAGTCTTCTTTCGTCGTTTCTTCACCCATAGTAAACCTAATACTGCCGTGCATCAAATTTACATCTTGTTTAATTGCTGTGAGCACATGAGAGACCTGTAAATCGCTTGCAGAACAAGCAGAGCCGGTGGAAGCCTGAATTCCGAGTTCATCTAACATGAGAACCATGGATTCTCCCTCAATTGCTGGAATAGAGATATGAATATTATTAGGAAGTCTTTTTTCTTTATCTCCGTTTAGTACTAAATCTGGAATCTTTTCCTTTAATTTTTCTATAAAAAATTCTCTTAACGTTGTAAGTCTTTCAAATTCCTTTTCTTTTACTTCTTCAGTATGAAAAAGTGCGGAAGTAAAACCAACAATTGCAGGAAGATTTTCTGTACCACTTCTAAGACCGCTCTCTTGTCCACCACCAAAAAGGATAGGCGCAATTTTTATACCTTTCTTTTTATAAAGAAGGCCGATTCCTTTTGGACCATAAATCTTTGATGCATTAAGTGTCATCATGTCTACCCCTAATTCATTAACATTAAGAGAGAGATACCCTGCTGCCTGACATGCGTCAGTATGAAAGACTGGAAAATTATTTTGCTTTCTATTTTTAGATATCGCTTCTCCTAGTTCTTTAATTGGTTCTATAGTTCCTATCTCATTATTTGCATACATTATTGATACAAGAATGGTTTTATCCGTTATGCGCGATATAACATCTTCTACTGATATCAAACCATTTTTATCAACGGGAATATATTCAACCACAAAACCTTCTTTACTTAATTGTTTGGCTGGTTCCAAAACGGCTTTATGTTCAATGGAAGATATGAGAATATGATTTCCATAATCTTTATTTGCCCGCGCAATTCCTAAAATTGCCATGTTATCAGACTCAGTGCCTGAAGAAGTAAAAGTAATTTCATCAGATCCCACCCCTAAAATCTCTGCTAACTTTTCTCTTTTTTCATCCATAACAGCATGCGCATTTCTACCAACTGAATATAAAGATGACGGGTTGCCGTATTGATTACTGCAATAAGGAAGCATATCACTCAATACTCTAACCGAAGTGGTGGTTGTGGCGGCGTGGTCTAGGTAAATTTGAGATTTATGTTCCATATATTTTTATCTTATTCCACAAAAGGAAACGTAGTTCTCCATCATAGATTTTATGGATTTAAGTTCTTCGTCATCATACGTTGCTTTCTTTAAGAATTGCGGATTAAGAATTTTAGTCGGGATAAATTTTTGAAGATAATAACTTTGTGCACCTTTTATTTCTTTTCCTATTTGCTCTAAATCCTCTACCGAAGTCATCGTCTTAACCAATGTTGTTCTGAATTCGTAATCTACGGAAGCCTTTTTAATTACCTCAATACTATTTTTTATAGCCTCTATATCAACTGGCCTCATTACAGTTTGTGAATACTTCGAAAGCGGAGACTTTATATCCATGGCTATATAATCAACCAATTTTTCGTCGATTACTTTCTGCAGAAATTCTGGGTGAACTCCATTTGAATCAAGTTTAATTAAGAAACCTAAATCTTTTACTTTGCGCATAAAGGAAACTAATTTCTCGCCGTGCATCGTCGGCTCACCACCTGTTATGACTATGCCATCCAAAATACCAGTTCTTATTTCTAAGAAATCCAAAATTTCTTTTTCACTAATTCTGTTTGTAACTGTTTCATCTACCAATTCTGGATTATGACAGTACGGACATCTGAAAGGACAACCGATGGTATAAACCATACAGGCTATCTTTTCTGGATAGTCTATAAGTGTAAACCTCTCAAAGCCACCAAACTCCATTACACTTTTACTTGCGCCTTCTGTGCTGCCACGACTGAGACAGGAGCGCTTTCTAGTGCGTACATTTCGCGAATATCATACTCTGCCTGCTTACCCTCATTCCATTGACTAACTGGGCGCAAATATCCCACGATACGAGAATATACCTCACACGTTGTATCACATGTCGGACATTTGAAATGCTCACCCGGAACATAACCGTGCGTACCACAAACACTAAATGTCGGAGTGATAGTGAAATATGGCAACTTGTAATTCTCACAAATTCTTTTTACCAATTTAGGAATAGCCCTAAAATCTGCAATGCGCTCTCCGAGGAAAAGATGTATAACTGTACCTCCGGTATATTTAGTCTGTAACTTATCCTGAATATCAAGTGTCTCTACGATATCTTGAGAGTAATTAACTGGAAGATGAGAAGAGTTTGTATAAAATGGCTTGCTTCCTTTCTTGTATTCATTTTCATTTGCCACGATTATATCTGGATACATTTTCTTATCACGAAGTGCTAGGCGGAATGACGTCCCTTCAGCTGGAGTTGCTTCCAAGTTAAATAAGTTGTCAGTTTCTTTTTGGTAATTAATCAATCTGTGACGCATGTGATCCAGTACCTCTCCAGCAAACTCACGACCCACTTTGCTTCCAACACTTTCACCAAGCAAATTCACAGTCACTTCATTCATACCGATAAGACCAATTGTAGAAAAGTGATTCTTCCAATACTGTCCATATGCCTCCTTAATGTTTCTCAAATAAAATTTAGTGTATGGATAAAGATTTGCATCTGTTAATTTTTCTAGCAACTTTCTCTTAATCTCTAGACTTTCCTTAGCTATATCCATTTGCGCGTCAAGTTTCTCAAAGAAGTAAGCCTTAGCTTCTTCTACAGAATCTTTATTCTTAGATTTTGCAACATAAGCAATTCTTGGAAGGTTGATGGTTACCACTCCGACTGAACCAGTGAGGGCGTTTGCTCCGAACAGTCCTCCACCTCGTCTGTCTAGTTCTTCCAAATCAAGTCTCAAACGACAGCACATAGAGCGAGTATCTTCCGGTTTCATGTCTGAATTAACGAAGTTACTGAAATATGGAATGCCGTATTTTGCAGTAATTTCCCATAGACCCTTTAGATTTGGATTTTCCCAGTTGAAATCTTTTGTAATATTTACCGTAGGAATTGGGAAAGAGAACACTCGTCCAGCACTATCTCCTTCGGCCATCACCTCAAAGAAGGCAATGTTTAACATATCCATCTCTGCTTGGAAATCTCCATATTTTTCTTTCTGTTCTTTGCCACCAATAATCGCTGGTAAATCTTTGAAGTTTGGTGATGGGTTTAGATCAAGAGTTATGTTAGAGAAAGGCGTTTGGAAACCAACACGTGTTGGCACATTCATGTTAAACACAAATTCTTGAATGGCTTGTTTAACTTCTTTTTGAGACAACTTGTCGTAACGAATAAACGGTGCGAGTAGTGTGTCGAAGTTAGAAAATGCAATCGCTCCCGCCGCTTCACCTTGGAGCGTGTACATGAAGTTAACAATCTGTCCTAATGCTGAGCGCAAATGTTTAGGTGCTGAAGATTCCACCTTTCCTGGCACCCCACGAAAACCTACAGTTAATAAATCAGTTAAATCCCAACCCACACAATAAACAGCAAGAGTCCCCAAATCATGAATGTGGATATCTCCGTTTTCATATGATTGCCTGATTTCTTGCGGATAAATTTTATTCAACCAATAAGTTTTACTGACCTCAGAAAAAATATAGTTGTTCAATCCCTGCAAAGAGTAACCCATGTTACTGTTTTCTTTTACTTGCCAATCTAATTTATCCAAATAATTATCTACCAAACCAAGAGATGACATTGTCGCAAAAGATCGCATCTCAGCATGTTGTTCACGATAAAGAATGTATGCCTTAGCGGTTACCTTAAAGCGAGAGGTCATCAGAACATGTTCTACCGCGTCTTGTACTTGTTCAATCTGAACCACACCATCTTTCACCTCTCCTTCCAAAAAGTTCAAAACTTTTTCGGTAAGAAATTCTGCTTCGTGTTCGTTATATTCCTTTGTGGCCTGACCAGCTTTAGCGAGAGCTTTAGTAATTTTTGATTTTTCAAAAGCCTTTCTTTCCCCAGTTCTTTTAATGATTGTTTTAAGCATAATAAATACAAAATGACGCGAATAATTTATGTTCCCCGTTAAACCATTATCATCTTAGTTTCAGAGTTGCGCAACAATAGAACTGTGGACATAAACAGTCTTAAAAAAGAGCCGTAGAATAAGGCCCATTTAGGAAAAATCTTTACAAA
This sequence comes from uncultured Candidatus Saccharibacteria bacterium, assembly GCA_964348675.1. Taxonomy (GTDB): domain Bacteria; phylum Patescibacteriota; class Minisyncoccia; order Phycocordibacterales; family UBA5272; genus UBA11704. The sequence goes on along the minus strand of CAYGDF010000008.1, from coordinate 9,809 downwards.
AGCCTGGGGTCGGGTTGCAGTACAGAATTACCTATTTTTAACAACTTTACAGTTCTTATCGTGCACCCCTTTTAGCATATTTATACTCATTAAAAACTCCCCAACTATCTCTCCTCCCACAAACTTAAAATGTCTCTTAAAAAGATTTAACCAAATAAATTTATTATGTTTAATTTCTTTTGCGTTTAAATCAAGCCATTTTCTAAAACTTCCAAATTCTTTTTTAATTTTGATAATTTCTTTTGCATTATGAATAACCGCGCTCACTTTCAACTTATTTCTTATAATTGAAGCATCGCTTAAAAGCCTTTCTATGTCTTTTTCTTGGTACTTGGCTATTTTTTTGATATCAAAATTATGGTAAGCCTTACGAAAACCTTTCTCTTTATTCAAAATAGTCCGCCAAGAAAGTCCAGCTTGATTAATTTCCATAACAAGTCTTCCAAATAATTCGTTATCATCTTCTATTCTTACCCCGTAGTGATTATCGTGATAAATTTTATCAACGTCAGTCTTATCTTTTATTAAAGATACATACGCACAATATGAATGAGATAATTTCGAACTAATATTCATAGACTAAAAAGTAACTGCGGCGCCTTCCACAATATCCACGAATTCTATTTTTTCTTTCTCTAGTAACATTTTTGGAATCATGCGTGTGAACGATCTTCTGTCCTCTCTCAACATTCCATCATGGACCGGAAAAACAACTTTCGGTTTAATCACTTTAGCGTATTCAATCGCCTCTTCAATTTTCATCCATGGAGCAATTACAGGAAGTGCTAAAATTTGAATTTCTTTATTTGGATTATGAAATGAATCCCCTGGATAGAAAAATTTGTTAGCAATATAAAATCCAGTATTTTGGACAATCGGTATATCGTGATGGATACATGCATGCTCTGTACCAAAACTAGAAACACTAACTCCTTTAACCCAGAATTGCTCGCCGTCTTTAACAATGGTGCAAGGAATATTTCCAGCATCTAGCAATTTCTTTACACCCTCGTGGGTATAAACAACTGCATCTTTATTTAATAAAAGAATCTTCTTTACACTTTCAACATGAATATGATCAGCATGCTCATGACTAATTAAAATGGCATCAATTGCACTCAAAACTGGAATGTCGTTCCAACTTCCTGGATCAGTTATAATGCGACTATTACTTTCCTCTATAAGTAAACAGCAATGTCCGAATTTTGTTATCTTCATAACCCAAGTATACGATAAACCGCCACTCCGAAAGCGATAGTGACATTTAATGACTCTTTCGTACCAATCATGGGTATTTCAGCCACCACATCACAGTGCGAAAGCACTTCTTTATTCATTCCGTCTACTTCTGGTCCAATAACAAAAGCAATATCTTTTTTATCTGAAATAGACACGGATTTGTAATCTACTGACTTTTTGTCTTGCTCAATTGCGATTATGTAAACATTCTCCTCTTTTAATTTTGCTAGACACACTTTCGTACTTTCAAAGTATTCCCAAAGTAGGGTTTCTTCAGCACCTAATGCCACTTTCGCAAAATCACTTCTTTTACCGCCCCATTTATCAATCGGGGTTGGAGTAGTGCCACACAAATAAATCTTTTCTATTCCTACAGCATTTGCAGTGCGGAAAATAGAGCCCACATTGTAGACACTTCGTAAATTATCAAGCACCGCTATTTTCATATTAATTTCTGACATTAATTATCACTGAGGAGTCAGAATAATTTTCCGCATTATCAAAAACCCTGACACTAAACTCATGAGTTCCAACTTCTCGAAATGGCATATAAAGTTTAGAAAAACTAGGAAGCCAAGTACTGCTATCTACTTTTACGTAAAAGTTCTTCTGCAGTCCGCTCCCTCTATCTTCTGAACTTAACCGAAACCTAACTACGTCATTTTTCTTAATCGATAAATTACTTGCTGTTATTGTTGGAGTGTCAGGAGGGGTATCATCAATGTGAATCTTTAGTGTAGAAACAAGCCCTTGAATATCACCTTTTTCTGCGGCTAATCTAAAATAATAAACTCCATCTTTCGGAACTGTGAGATTAACACTGTTTAATTTGGTGGTCTTTGGATTTACAAAAGTACTACTCGCATTTTGAGATAATTCATACAAATAACTTGAAGCATTAGTCTTAGGCCACACCAAAGAAATGTTTTTATTGCTATACCACTTAGAACTATTTTCGTGAGTAATTGAATAAGGTATTACAAAGGTGTTTTTTGAAAAAAACGATGATATTTCTTCTTCGTTGAAGATTCTGTAATAACCAGAGGTAACGGAGCGTAGAACGTCAGTGCCTAATCCATCAGAAGCTAAAACGTGATTATCTTCACTAAAGGTTAATGCTAAGTCACCACTTTCCTTTGGGGTGAAGTTTATATCGGCAACAATCCCATAAGAGTCATCAAATGCCGTATCTACTATTGCACACGATATAGAAATTACTCCTTTTTTGTTATCAATTATTTTTTCTAATATAGTCTCAGGGGTACAAATAGATCTATCAAAAGAAAGGGAATCCACATTCATTACGTCTGGATTAAACCGTAAATTTACCTGTGCCGCATTTATGGATTCTCCTCCTGAATAAATATGTATAGCTATTTGTTGTGGATATCCTACAGTATAAACACCTGACCCTGGTTTTAACTTCATTGTAGAGTTGTAAATAGTGAGTTTTGGTTTATTGATATCAATAGTTGAATCCTTACCATGAGCATAAATCCCAGACCAAAGTGAAAAGAAAACTAGACCAGAAAGTATGTAAAGAAGTAAATACAAAGACTTTTTTCTAAAACGAAGAAGTTCTGGGATACTAATTTTTTCTAAAATAAGCAAGCTTATAAAAAATAAAATAGTTATTAGTAAAGACACAACAAAACTTCTAATCAATAAAGTTCCTGGGATCGGCGTAAGCAATAACATCCCTCCATAAATATCTTCAGGTCCTGAAAGAATGTGATTAGTTATTACATAGTCAGTTCCTTTTATATTTAATAAGTCTCCAGATCTTCCCTCTTGAATTAAAGTTGAGGCATGGTTTACGTAAGTTCTAATTTTATTTCTAGTGTCTAAATCTTCTATGCTATTTCCAACCACACCATCTTCTTTTGAATAAAAAATAATCTCACGGTTTCGTATATCATTTAAATATTTTGATTTAAAATATTTAGCATACTTATTATCCAACCAATATCCACCAAAAATAGCCCCTAAATTTGAGTCGTTATCACCTTTCATTAAATACCCACCCGCTAAAGTAAGAGGGAAATTTCTCGCCGGCGTAAATATAACACCATTAGTCCCGTTTGCAACCATCCTACCAATTGGAATTGTGAGGAAAATGTTATCACCCAAACTTGAACCGATAGGAAGTCGAGTCAAGGCCATTCCGTTTTCATCAGATACTGTGAACGCTGGGATTCCTGTTTTACCAACCTCGTTATCTAGAATAGATTTTATGGCTACGACGTCTTTTCCCTTTACACTCTTTCTTAGTTCTTGATTTTTCGATAATTCCAAAATATCGCTATAAATGTAACTTTTTTCTTTTTCAATATATGTGGAGAGATTCCTGTGTTGATTCTCCGCCATAAAATCAAACACCCTTAACCCAATTTCTTTAGAGTAATTTACTAACCCTAAAGCAAAGACGACACAAAATAATGTATATAAAACAATTCTCCACTTCTCTTGTGCTACCTTAACTATGTCTACACTCATTATTTTTCATTATAACCTACAAACTAGATATTTTTCTCAATTATGCGCGTAATTTCCATCCAGTTGTGAATATCCAAACACAAATACCTAAAACAATAGCAGAAAGACCGGTTATTATTCCGACACCAAGCCAAAGAGATGCTTCATGATAACCAGTGAGAGCATAGCGAATACCATCAACTGCATAGAATATTGGATTCCAGTAGACCACAAATTGCCATTTTTCTGGAAGCATGTGAACTGAGTAGAATGCACCTCCCAAGAAAGTAAGTGGGGTAAGTACAAAGTTAGTAACGAAACCAAACTTCTCGAAACTATTATCAGCCCAAATACCAGCCACGACACCGAGTAACCCAAAGAAAACACTTACCAATAATACATACCCAAGCAATATGAACGGATGAGCAAGATCATTCACTCCAAACGTGATAGCAACTGCTGAAAGCGCCACCATAATAGCAAGCGCACGCGCAATGCCACCAACGATAAGAGAAACTACGAGTTCGGTATAAGAAATAGGAAGTGTGAGCATATCTTCTATCGTCTTTTGGAATTTCATGAAATATATAGAAAATGATGTCGCGGAGAAAACCGCCATGATGAGGTTCATTGCGAACACTCCAGGGAAAACGAAACTTATATATTTTATCCCTTCAATAAGATCAATTTTACCTCCTATTACGTACCCAAAAATAAATATATACAAAGACGCTGTAACAAGCGGAGTGATGATAGCCTGACCGATAACGCGTTTAGTGCGCCCGACTTCCCTGCGAACGAGTGTGTAGAATCCTATCCAATTAAATGCAGTAATTTTTTTCATATTATTCTATATTGTGTCCTACAGCCTCTAAGTACACCTGCTCAAGTCTTTTCTTTTCAGTTAAATTACCCATACTGTCATCAATAATAATATTTCCATCCTTAATAATCGCCACACGTTCACAAAGCGCTTCAACTTCTTCCAAATAGTGGGAAGTTAAAAGTATCGTTTTCCCTTCAGCGTGAAGTTGTTTTAAAAACTTCCATAGGGCGTGGCGTGTTTCCACATCCACCCCTGCTGTTGGTTCGTCTAGAATTAACACATCTGGATTATGCATCATCGCTTTCGCAAGTGTGGCACGACGCTTAAGTCCACCTGAAAGAAATTGAAATTTTTTATCTCTGTGTGAAATCAAATCAAATTCCTTTAACATTTCTTCTCGGCGCTTTTTCATATCTTCTCCAACGATACCGAAAAATCCGGCCTGATAATCTAGAAGTTCATCAACCGTCTGGAAAATGTCTATATTAAATTCCTGAGGAGAGAGTCCAATTGAGGCACGGGCGTCTCTATAATCCTTTACCACATCATGACCCATAACAACCACCGACCCTTCGGTCGGAGAGGAAATTCCGGTGATGCAACTTATAGTGGTGGTTTTACCCGCCCCGTTTGGACCGAGCAACCCGAAGAACTGCCCTTTTGGCACCGTTAAATTAATCCCATGCAAAGTTTCTGCCTTTGCATTACGATAAGTCTTTTTTAGGTTTTTTATTACGATAGCATCTGTCATATATATTATTTAACTATGCATTAGAAGTAGACGGAGCAGGTTGCATTTTAATTTCTCCAATAAAGTCCGCTTTTCCGAGGTTAACGCCCTTTGAGCGCAAAATATCATACGCGGTCACGACGTGGAAAAGTAAATTAGTTATAGCAAATTGATCTAAGAAATCCTTTCCATGAAAATATGCACCATTCATCCAACCTAAAGATACTTTCGCCTCGTCTGCCTTTTCAAAATCTGACACTTTAAAAGTATTCACTACTTCCAATGACTTTTTAACTCTTTCCTTAAGTTCTGAAATAGTTGTTTCATTATCCTCCATTTTAACTGGTTCTTTCCCAGCCAAGTAAGCCAGGTTTTTTCTTCCATAGTCTGATGAGATTTGAATTTGCTTTGTAAAATCCATCATGTCCGGATAAAGTTTCGCAGTAAGAAGTTCACTTTCTAGAACTCCTGTTTCTTTTACATGAGTTTCTGCCTTATCCAGCGTACGAAGAAGAGATTCCATGGATTGCTCAGTAATGTTTAGTAAAAGTTCGTATTTGTTATTCATATATTTACATTATATCAAATCAATAGTTAGTATGCTAAGTATACCACATTTGGCGGAGGCGGAGAGATTCGAACTCTCGAACAGATTTACCCGTTGCTACGTTTCCAACGTAGTGCACTAGACCGCTATGCGACGCCTCCATATTTAGAATAATCACGGCGCACAATGTGCGCCGTGATTATTCTAACATATTTATTTATATGTAATCTCTGTTATTTTTCCAGGCCCATTAATCTTTGTATTCTCTCCTCCATCGGTGGATGTGTCATAAAAAGTTTAGCCACCCAAGACACTTTTTCATGTTCACGTATTTCACTTTCATCATTCACTCCAGTTGGGTCAGAAATAAAAAGATGAGCAATCGCTGCACGCTGTATCTTCATCGGCTGATGGAAATTACTAATCTTCTGAAGCGCCGAAGCCAACCCCTCCGGATAACGTGTAATCAAAACTCCCGTCGTGTCTGCTAAAAATTCTCGCTCGCGAGAAATAGCTAAACGAATAATAGTTGCGGCAATGGGCGCTAAAATAATCGCTAGTATTCCAAGAACTAAAAATATAGGATTCTTCCTATCGCCGTCTCTCCCGCCAAACATTGAAGCCCGAAGTGAGATATCGGCAGCGATAGAAATAATTCCTGCGAAAACTACGACCACGGTTTGCACCAACATATCTCTGTTACCGATATGTGAAAGTTCGTGAGCCAGCACTCCCTCTAATTCTGATTTCGTAAGCAGTGGAAGTATTCCGGTTGTGACTGCTATTACAGAATGTTCTTTATTTCTCCCTGTAGCAAAAGCATTCGGCGCCGGATCATCGATTATATACAGTGCTGGCATTGGAAGTCCCGCTGTAATACACAAGTTCTCCATCGTATTCCAAAGTTCAGGATATTGGTCATGAGACTCTATACGAGTGGCGCCAGCCATTGATAGGACTATCTTGTCAGAAAACCAGTACGCCCCAATATTCATCATTATACTAAACAAAACCGCCATGTATAAAATCGAAGGATTGCTATACATGTAAGACAAAACAAAGCCAATAACAATGACTAGTAAGAAAAACGTAGTCATCATAAACCATGTAGTTCTAATATTTGAGGATTGTTTTGTGTAAAATGAAGACATGATGATAAATATAAGAGCGTATTTAATGACGCCTTATATAACTAAAACTTTACTTCTACTGGGTTCCTAGCCTTTTCTTCCCCCTCTTCTAGTTCAAAGAATTCTGATGGTCCGTAAGAAAACATATTCGCAAAAATATTTGTAGGTACAGTTTTTATTTTTGTATTGTAATCCATAACAACTCCATTGTAGAAACGTCGAGCCGCTTGGATCTTATTTTCAGTGTCAGACAATTCCTGTTGAAGAGATAAAAAGTTCTGATTAGACTTTAGGTCTGGATAACTTTCAGCTAGTGCGAAAAATCCGCTCAACGCCCCACGCATCGCCATATCTGCTTCACCCGCTTGAGCTGGGGTCTTTGCTCCTATACCCTGCGAACGTGCTTGAATAACTTTCTCTAATGTTGAAGTTTCGAAGTTCGTTGAACCCTTGACCGTGTTTACTAAGTTTGGGATAAGGTCATAGCGACGTTTAAGTTGGACATCAATGTCTGCCCAAGCCTCCTTAACGCGCATAGCAAGAGTCACTAGGCTATTGTATATACCAATAACAAAAAGAATGAGAAGAATAACTATTCCGAGAACAATATATAGTGGTGTCATATTTAGATTTGAGTTACTTGCTAATTTGAATATTCCGTGTTCTTTTCATGGTCTGCCCTGCAAGTTACTCCATAGTACAAAACCCACACCCCCTGTCAAGGATGGTTGTTCTTTATTTGTAGGGTAAAATCCCTCCACATAATGTTTTATTTCTGATACTATAAGGAGAATATGAAACAAAAAGAAGATTACGATAATCTATTTCGCGTTCGCCATTCCCTCGCTCACGTCCTATTAATGGCGGTAAAACATCACTACCCTCACGCTTTACCTACAATCGGCCCAGTCATAGAAAATGGTTTCTACTACGATATAGATTTTACTGATGCTGGCAAGCTTTCAGTCGACGATTTAGAAAAAATTGAAAAAACCATGAAGGAAATCATTAAAAAAGATTTACCCTTTCGACACGAAGAAGTCACCGCTGACCAAGCAAGAGCCTTGTTTGGAAACAATCCATACAAAAAAGAACTCATTAATGACTTAGAAAAAGAAGGATCGACAATCACCCTCTATTACACAGGAGATGACTTCTTTGACCTTTGCGTCGGTGGACACACAGAAACAACTGGAGAGATTAATGCCAACGCTTTTAAATTAGAAAAACTAGCGGGCGCTTATTGGAGAGGTGATGAGAAAAATGCGATGCTCACCCGTATATATGGTCTAGCGTTTGAAACAAAAGAAGATCTCGTTAATTACACAACTCAACAAGAAGAAGCCAAAAAAAGAGACCATAAAATAATTGGACCTGCTCTTAAACTTTTTACCACATCTTCACTTATCGGCGCCGGACTACCACTTATCGCTCCACGTGGAATGATTATCAGAAAAGAAATAGAAGATTATCTATGGGGCCTCCATAAAAAGAAAGGTTACTACCGTGTCTGGACTCCGCACATTGCAAAAATAGCGCTATACGAAACTTCTGGACATGCCGCGAAATTTGGAGATGAACTTTTTCGTGTACAAGGAAAAGAAGATTCATTCATCATGAAGCCCATGAATTGTCCACACCATATGCAGATTTTTGCAGACAATCAATTTTCATATCGCGACATGCCAGTGAGATACTTCGAACCAGCAACCGTATACCGCGATGAAAAATCGGGTCAACTTGGAGGACTTACTCGTGTGCGGGCAATCACTCAAGATGATGGACACCTTTTCTGTCGCGTCTCACAAATTCAGGATGAAGTAAGTACAATAGTGGGAATCATAAGAGAATTTTATTCATCAATTGGAATGATGGATTCGTACTGGGTCTCTCTTTCTGTAAGAGGTGAAGAGAAGATGAGTACATATTTAGGAGAAGATGCTGTATGGCAATTAGCGGAGAGTGCACTTGAAGATGCAGCAAAGAAAAATAATTTAAATTATAAAAGAGTTGAAGGAGAAGCTGCTTTTTATGGACCGAAACTTGATTTCATGTTTAAGGATGCAATCGGACGTGAGTGGCAATTAGCAACAATTCAATGTGATTTTAATCTTCCTGAAAGATTTGATTTATCCTTTATAAATGAAGAAGGAAAGAAGGAGCGACCCGTAGTGATACACCGCGCCATTTCTGGTTCGCTTGAGAGATTTATGGGTGTTCTTATCGAACACTACGCTGGCGCATTTCCGCTTTGGCTTTCCCCTACTCAGATTTCGATACTTCCAATTGCTGATGCTCACAATGAATACGCAAAAGATGTTACTGAGAAGTTAATTGATGCCGACATCCGTGTAAACTTGGATGATGCCAAAGAAGGTTTGGGTAAAAAAATTCGTAACACTCGCGAAATGAAAACTCCTTACTGGGCAGTTATTGGAGAGGCGGAAGTAAAAAATGGTACGGTAACTCTTGAACACAGAACAGAGGGAAAGATTGGTGAAATAAAAGTAGATGGACTAGTAGAAAAACTTTTAGAAGAAATTAAAAATAAGAAATAATATTACAAAAAAATAAAAGGCGTCCGAAGGGCGCCTTTTGTCGTTTTACAGCAGCATCACATCTGATGTTGCTGTTGTTGCTGTTGCCGAGCCCGATGCTCGCACGGGGCCGGCTGTTGCTGTTGTGGCGGGTGCTGTCGCTCCGGCGGAGATTGATTGGGGATGCGTTGTGGCAACCTCATTCCTGCTCCTCGCGAGAGTCTTCACCAGTCTTCGGTTTCCAGCCGTTCTTGGCCGAACCGTTGATCATGCGCGGCTTTGCCGGCGGATCCATCAACAGGTCGCCGTCGTTCCCTGTGGGCGA
>CAYGDF010000007.1:0-24647 GCA_964348675.1 uncultured Candidatus Saccharibacteria bacterium | reverse complement strand
ATGCGGATGAAAAGTGGCAGAAACGCAAACACAAAAAGTATAAATGAAATTACAATTGCAATGTTAAACCCAGAAAGCACGACAATGTGCGAAAGCCCTGCTACGCGAAATGTCTGAGTCAGTTCTTTTTCTATTCCGGAATTTCCAAACAACATTCCAGATGCAAGTGTTGAGGCGGGAGATGAAATATATAAATTAATTTTCTCAATCATATTTTCTTTCCATCTTCCCAAAACAGCAACCGTTGAATCTGTTTCTTCATTTGTTACTTCTACTTTCGGATAAAACATTACACTTCCAACATTTTTCGTAAGTAAGTACGATGAGTAATCAAAAAACTTTTTTCCATCGTGCGCATAAATATTTTCTGGCTCAGAAACTTTTCCGGAAAGTTTTAACGTCTCCCCTATTTTATATTTTGGATAAAGCGGCGTCTTAACTTGAATGTCTAAAATATTTTCATATACACCAACTGGGTGAACATTAAAAACTTGGTAATCATTTTTCGGTTCTGGAGAAGAAATAATTTCTGCTTCAAACGTACAACTAGCCTCACAAATATAATTTGTTTTTTCTTCGACTAATTGCACACGGATAATCCCGATAAATAGTCCAAGCGAAAATAAAATAAACAAGAGTGGAGTTAGAGGTGGCGCGGTGCCTACGGCATCGCGCCACTTTCCCACTCCAACCACCACCAACTGCGTCAGAATAAAAATTAAAAATGCGACCGCTATTTCACTTCCAAAATTAAATTTCTCTCCGACTACAATTCCCAACAATACTCCAATTGTTAGAAGTACTGTTTTAAAATGCATAGTCATACTTTTCTCTACACTTAGAAATGTGGATACTCACTTTTCGGACCTCTATATAATTGCAAATCATTTGCGTCATCCGCACACATGGTTGCAATAACATCCGCTCGCTCATTTAGTGGAACACCTGAGTGCCCTGGTACATATTTCCATGTAACTTTTACTCCGTGAGATTTGAGTCTGTCTTCTTCTTTTTTTAACGCCTCCCATAAATCCTGATTAAGCACCGGCTTTTTAGTTGAACCCTTCCACCCTCTTTTTATCCAACCATCAATCCATTCTGTCATGCCTTTTTTAACGTACTGACTATCAGTACAAACTTCCACCTCCTTTGCTTCCTTACCGATTTCCTTCAAACCAAAAATCGCACCAGATAACTCCATTCTATTATTAGTAGTCTTATCTTCTCTTTCTCCAAGTTCAATCACCTCATCTGGCGTCTCAATTATTGCCCCCCACCCCCCAGGCCCCGGATTTCCTCTCGAACTTCCGTCAGTGTGTATAGTTACTTTCATATATTCAGTATAACAATTTACAAGACTTTATGCGGCTGTTTTATATAGAAATATTTACCAATCTGCTTAGTGAGTTTTTCGGCTTTTTTAGCGTTTCTTTCTATTTTAATTTTTACCGGAATTTTCTTTGTAAAGATTTTTTGTAATAATTCTTCAGTTTTATCTACAGAAAGATTTTGCTGAAAAATATTATTTATCTGCTCGTTAATAAGGTGTGGTAAGCGGGTTGTAATAATAACGTCATTTTTTACAGTCAAAGTGTCCTGGATGCGCAAAGTATTTTCTTTTTCATTATGTACCTGCACGTAAGTATTGGCTATAAGCAATCGTAACTGCCTATCCGTTGCTGTTGAGCCACCAAGCAAAAGAACTGCATGACGCTTTTCTTGTGCAAATTGTTTATAAAAACTCATTTCGCTTTCTTTACGTCCTGGCACAAACCACCAATATTGATGAGGACAAAAGAAATAAGTAACAGCAACCTCACTAGATGAACCCTCTTGTATGTGCTTCCAGTAGGCATCAAGTTGTGGTAATGACTTGAAAGAATATGTAATCGATTCATTGGGGTGCAACTCAAGGAATGCTCCTTGTTTTTGGAAAAGAGAAACGACCTCTCGCCTCCAGATATTATCCAAGGAATAAATATCCTTATGTTTAATAACCACCCCTTCTGCGAGAAGTTTTTTTAGTGATTTATAAATTGCCTGCAGGGTAACAGGACTAAAAATTTTGTTGTGATTATATAAAATATATTTGGCTGTCTGATCGTGGCGAGCCAACTCTTCTATAATAAATTCTTCTATTCCTTTAGACGGGGTATTTAACATGTATATGTATATTCAACTTTTAGTTGAATATACATATACATTACCTCTAATTTATTGAGTTGTCAAGAATGACTACGTATAATATTTACCCATGATTAGAAATTTAAGTAAACAATACGACGGTTTCGCGGATACTTTTTCCGCAAACCATGAGGTTGGTGAAAACTCAAATAATAAAAATCGTCTCCATTTCTACTCTGTGTTGGAGGGGTTGTCTTTACCTGTGCATTCACGTGTACTCGACCTTGCTTGTGGAGACGGATTTGACGCACAACACTATGTGGATATGGGGTTCGAAACTGTCGGCCTTGATTCTTCAAAAGAAATGATACGCATTGCAAGAAAAAACCACCCTACCCTTAATTTTCGTATCGGTCTTGCAGAAAACCTACCTTACAAAAATGAATGTTTCGACGCAGTATTTTCTAAGTACGCGATTATGACGTCCAAAGATATTGGAAAGATACTTAATGAAGTTCATCGTGTACTTAGGAAAGATGGGTACTTGGTTTACCTGGTAACACACCCCTTCCGTCAATATTTCGAGAGAAAAGATAAAGATGCCGATTATTTCCAGCAAGAAATAGTTACATCAAATATTCTAAATAATACTGTGTGCGTAAAGGAACCTAGTCATACTTTGAATGAGTTTTTCTCTGAAAAATTTCTATCGGCCTTTGACCTTATTTCTTTTGAAGAATCTTTTGACCCAGCAGCAGAACGGATAGACGGAAGAACATACCCTGGTTACTTTATTATAGTTGCTAAAAAACGTTAACATGAAAATCGCTATTATTTCTTCAGCAAGTGAACTAGTCACTAAAGAAAATGAAGTTGTAACTACACAGATTGTGGAGAGTTTACGTGGACTGAAGTCTGTTGAAATACTAACTGGCGGATGCCGTGGAGTCCCTGGCATTATAGTGGAAAAAGCAAAAGCCTTAGGAATTAAGACTGTCGCGTACTCTCCTGATGAAAATAAAATTTCCCACCAAGAAAGATTTGATAATCAAGACTTACAATATTTCGACGAAGTTAATCATCACAAAGGATTTACCTTGCGGAGTCTAGTTATGTTACAAGATGCTGACGCCGTTCTAGTTTTAAACGGAAGAATTGGAACACTTTCGGAGTTTGCAATTGCCCTAGAGGAAGGAAGGAGGGTTGGTGTAATAACTAATACTGGCGGTATTGCTGATGAACTGGAACACATTGTGAAAGTAAGTAAAAAAGATTTTTCGGGAAAAATCTTTTTTAACGATGACCCTGTAAAAGTTATAGACTGGCTTGTTTTCTAAATACTAATTTTTACTGGCCCCGGATTTCCTCTCGAACTCCCATCAGTGTGTATAGTTACTTTCATACGTTACTTCTTAATTACAAATAGAAACTTTGGATACTTAAAAGATTCCTCTGGTGCGCTTTTAATCATCTCGATAACTTCTGCGTCATCTTCCCTAACTTCTCGCTTGTATAGATACCCACAAAGGTCAATCCCTTTCTGCGTAAGTTTTCCATCTTTATAAAAATCCTCTCTCTTATACGTATCACTTTCTTCTTTTATTTTTTCGTACTCAACTCCAGCCTCTTGAAGAGACTTTTCAAAATCCTCCGCTGAAAACCCTTTCTCCCCCATCGATTTCCACGCGTAAAGAGAAATCGTTTCCGCTCCGCTTAACATAACAAAAGCCATCCCGCCTTCGTTTATTGAACTAACCAACTTCTCAATATATTTCTTGTCTCCACCAATGCCGTACCATGAGTGCTGAGCAAGAACGAGGTCATATGGGTGCGTTACTTGGTAGTCCTGCCATGGACTAAGTTCGTAGTTTTTTAAAACTGCACCGGCACGAGGCAAACCCTTATTCTCTTCAAATGCTTTTCGTTGCGCAGGAGAAACGTCGATGCCGTCATAGAGAATGCGTCTATCATTTGCGATACTGTCAAAAATAAGCTCCGTCGCTCGTCCCGCACCTGCACCAATCTCAAGCATTGAGATTTCTTTCTTATCTTTAAAATGCTCGTTAATCTTTTTAGTCATCACACCAATAAGCGGCATATCAAGCGGGCCGATGAGTGCCGCAAATCTCTGGTATAACTTTTCCATTTCCTCTTTCTCCCACTGCTCGGTGTATTTTGTTTTTGGAGAGTCGAGTGCTGACGCCATTTCGTTTGGCGGAGTCACTGGTGCGGGAGATTGTGATAAATTCATAATAATATAAGTATACACTTCTTTACTTCTCCCCCGCCATTTCCCAAAGCATCATGAAGAAGTCGCGGTATGTTTCAGCGACTTTAGGAGACTTAATTACATAAATACTTAACGGCCTCACATTTGAATAGAACACCAAATTGTCACCCTGTATCATAGTTGTGATATACCCCTCTTTCATTTTAGACAAGGTTCTCACTTCAAAATGTTGTCGACTACTTATTATATTTTTTCTATTCCTCTGACTTTCAGGTGCTAAATAAAATGTCTGCACATTCTTCTTTGCCAAAATAGGCACATACTCTTTCTCATAAACTGCCCCCATCGCTTCTAAATATTCATCGGATGAAGAACCTATAATATATTGAATCTCTCCCTCTTTCATGTTTCGAGCACGTTCCACCTCATATAAACGATATGCCTTTTCCCCTATAACTGCCTCGAACTCTTGTTCGTTTCCTAATTTTGATATTTTTTGAAGTTCTTGTGCGAGGTCTTCCGCCACCATTACTTTTCGCCTAGCCACCTTTTCCAAATGCTGAGGTGAGCGCGCCTTGTACTTAGCAATGTTTACACCTTTTATTTCTTCAATAATTCCAGACTCCAAAAGAGATGGGAGGGTCATGTAGACTTGCTGTCTGTGCATTTTCGCTCCCACGGCTATCTTGGAAACCCCAGTTTCAGAGCCTTTTTCCAATAAATACACATAAATGAGGCTTTCGGCTCTAGAAAACCCCAAAGTCGCCAACTTTTCAATATATGGACTTTCTTCCTCTTTTTTAACTTTTACTTTTGTTTCAGTTTTCATACTGTCAAATTATTTATTGTCAGTATATCATAATACTCTTATTTTCCAATACATAATGTAATAAAATAGTGTCAATTTTATGATTGACAAAAGTGTCTCAAAGTGGTACAATGTTACCAGAAAGTTCAGGAATAGTTCCGGAACTAAAAGCACATTGAGGAGACAGAAATGTCAATTATCGCGCAAAAGATTCATGAGGTTGAGTGGGCACAGTTCTTCGTTCTCAAATCCACTGTGGATGAGCACGACATGTCTGTGGTAACGCAGGAGCCTGACGGAATGATTCAGATGACGTGTTTTTGCGGGAAGGACGGATGTGAACTTTCCAATGATGGTCTAAGGGCGGCGTTGCTGGAAAAGGTCTATCAGGTCCACCCGCAAATGAAGCCGATGTACCGCGAGTTCTTCGAACCAGCACCAGAAGGCGAAGTGCGCCCCTACCTACTTCATAGGAGCGTCGCCCAAGAGACACGAAAAGCCATTGAGAAACTAGAACAAGAGATGGCGGCAAAGCTACGAGTCGAGCCAAGCAGCGTCAAGGCATTACTGGAAGAATCTGGGAAGAAATTCGAGTAACACTCCCGCAAACCTAGCCCGTGCGGAATATAAATAGGGATTCACTGGGCGATTGAAAAACATCGCCCACTTTATCAAGTTCTCGAAATGGTTCGAGGATTTGTAAAGTTTGTTCTTTAACACAATGAGGAGATGAATATGGAAGGCGTACTGATTCTTGAAGACGGTCGTGAGGCGTCCTTGGTCACGAACCCTGGCTCTGGTTGCAGATACGGGGATCGTGGGACTTTCGTACTCAGGGTAAACGGAGTTGTCGTTGCTTCGGGCGATCTCGATCGCTTACGGCAACCCAACGGAACTGTCCGTCTCAACAACGGTCAATCCGTAGCAATCAAGCGGGAGCGGTTTTACATGTGACCCCGCCACCGCACCCTCGCCCGTGCGGAATATAAATCGGGCTCGACAAACCGTACAGCAATGTGCGGTTTTTTATTTATTATATTTCAAGAAAAATTCATCTTCGCCGGCCTTTTCAAACATAAACGCAAACATCTTTATCAAAAATGAAGACATGTCTTTATTAACAAATAAAATTGCTTCAACTTTTTCTAAGTTAACCAGAAATATCGTATCGTCAAAAATATAAAAAGATAAATCTTTTTTGAGGAATTGTTCGGGGATTGCGTGCGAGTTTCCACGTCTACCTTTGTAGTTTTCAATAATCCCTTCATCTTTTTTGATTCGCTCTGGCGCAGTCGGACTATGGATTGTAAACACAACTAACTTATGTTTTACAACTGCTCGGTTATGTTTATTCACCCAATCCTTTCCCATAATTTCAACCCACCTCCACCAATTGTGCGCATTTTGAATCGAATACATGGTCGCGCCATCCTTTCGTGTTGTGAGTTCCATCAATTTATCTGCAACTTCTTTTTTACTTTTGAACAAAGAAAGTCCTTCAACGTTTTTCCCATAGTTACTAAAGTTACCAAGAACTGTCTCACGCATACCGGATATTTCTTCTTCGATAATTGAATCTTGATTTTTCGCCCACAATATTCTCCTACCACTTTCGCTTTTTATTTCTTTTATCAATTTCTTTTTCTTAAGTCGAAGCAAATTCGTATACACCGTCATTCTCGGCATTTTTGTTTTTCTCACAATCTCCGCCACGCTCTGTGGGTTGAGTGTAAGTTTCTTAAAGACTTTTAACTCTCGTGTATCTAGTCCTATCATTACTTCATCCTACAAAATGACATCTTTTATGTCAATTTAATTCAACTATGTTAGTTTTAAATCAAGCTCCGTGTGGAGCGAAAATTAGGAGAGACCGGATGAAATTACCTATTGTTCCTACCATTAACTTTGAGGGTAAAGCCGTATTCGTCTTACAAGATGCGGGCTATCCACTTGGCTTTGTGGAAAAATGCCCTCTCATAGCTGTTGGCGAGCCATTTCTCTTACCCAATGGAGAGAATGCTGGTACAGTCATCAAGGTCAATTTCTGTTGCGCAGATAACGAGCTCGTTGCGTCGTGCTCGTTTAAAACGGACAAGTGGCCATTTACATTTAAGGTGTATGCGGATGCTAAAGAGGTGGCCACTTACTATCAGAGAACCTGGAAGAAACGTTCTTCGAGGCAGCACATTCACACCGTGAAAATAAAAGTGGATGAAGTGCTTCTGAGACCCCACAAAGGGTATCGATACGGTAAACATCTTCATGGGAAAGTGCTCGCTGTTTATACGAGAAAGGAACTGTACAATCCAGATTCTTTCAAAGCTTTCATAGAAAAATACCCGAAACATCTCACCGAAGAAACCACCGTCACTCTTTACGGGGTAAACTACAAAGTGCACGGTTTTACTTACCCCTACAGGTACGACCAAGAATCTAAAGAGGTTAACAGATTAGAGACGCGAATCGTCATGACAAAGGAAGAAATGAAAATTTTCCTGGCAAATGCAAAGTTAGCCAAACATCGCTGGGAAAGATATTACATACATGAACATACCGGCGATGGATTCTGGTAGTAAAAGTGCTTCCATGCAAAACCCGCACAGCAATGTGCGGTTTTATTTTTTAATTTAGCGAATATCTACAATTCTTAACCTTAATTCAGTCTTTCCTCCAAAATAACTTTTTTCTAAATGTGCGAGAAGTGTGTGTGTCTTTCCGGCCTTTTCTTCCGTCTCCCCTTTTACGAAGAATTGGATTGCTTTCACCTTTCCACCTTTTGAAGTCGGATATACAATTTCCAAATGTTCATTTTTCTTACCAAACCTTTTTGAAGCGAACGGCGTTACATTATTAAAACTAAAAATAGGTTTCGCATTTCCAACGCCAAATGGCGCAAGTGGTGCAACGGCCTGATAAGTAATTTCGTGAATATCGTCCATTGATAAATCCGCATCAATAATAATTTCTTGAGTTCCTAATTCTTTTATTGTCACATGCTTAAGTGATTCGTTAAGCACATTAGACAACTCTTCAACTCTTTCAAGCGAACAAGAAAATCCTCCCGCTTGTTCATGTCCACCAGAATGCGTAATCACTCCTGGGAATAATTCTTTGGATCTCGCCATTAGCTCCACCACATGCACATCCCCTTTTGAACGGCACGATCCTTTAAGCGTGCTCTTGTCCTCCCCTTGGCCCCACACAAATGTCGGCTTACCTGTTTCATCAATTATTTTCTGCGCGATTAATCCTAAAATCCCAGGACCCCAGTTCACATCCCCCACTACTACCACGTCATTTTTATAAACATCGTGACTAAAAGAAATTCCTTCTGTTATATCTTTCACATCAGATTTTCTGGCGGTATTTAAAACTTCCAAGTCGCGTGCAAAATTTTCTGCTAACTTCACATCTTTCTCATAAAGCATGTGATGCGCTTGAATCGGCGCCCCCATTCGGCCAGCCGCATTTATACGTGGTGCAATGGTAAAAGCAATATCCTCTTCCGTTAAATAATCTTTTCGCATTCTCTGCTCGTTAAAAATATGAAGTAGCCCCGGACGTTTCGTCTTTCTCAGAACTTTCAGTCCGTAATGCGCAAGTGCGCGATTCTCTTTCACAAGTGGAACCATGTCCGCGATTGTCGAAATACCAACTAAATCTAGCATCCATTTTTCCCAACCCGCTGGTAGTGATTTTACTTTTGCGTAAACTTCTTCATTTATATTTTCTTCTTTTAATTTCGCAAGCACTCCGCAAGCAAGTTTCCACGCCACTGCGCATCCACACAACATGTCATCGTGGTATGTACACACATCTTGTTTAGAATTAATCACAGCCACCGCATCTGGCACCACTTGTCCATTTCCTTCCTCATGAATCGGTAAGTGGTGGTCGGTTACGATAAAATCTACTCCGACAGATTTCGCATAAGCAATCTCTTCTATATTTGTAATGGCAAGGTCAACAGTAATCACAAGCGTAACCCCTTTCTCTTTCAAAATATCAATTGCATGTTTATGCACCCCGTATCCTTCATTATGACGATGAGGCACATATATTTCTACCGGATAACTTATTCCATCAAAAAATTCTCGAAGCAAAACTCCGCCCGGAATGCCATCACAATCATAATCGCTGTACACGCAAATCTTTTCTTTATTTTTTATGGCGCTCACAATTCTCTGCACTGCTTTTGGCACTCCGTGAATCAAAAATGGATTGCCAATATGCTTTTCATAAGATGGACTTAAGAAATCTTCCACATCTTCATCCTTTACCCCTCTTTTTTTAAGTAGCGTAACTGTAAGTGGGTGGAGAGATCCAGAGGTTTTATTCATTTGGTCAGTATAGCAAAAATTACATCTCTAATTTTACGAATATTTCTTCATCATTCCTCCAACAAAATCCATAATGCTGTACCCAGACGCCTCAAGTTGTGCTGGAATAAAACTGGTTTTTGTCATACCTGGAATTGTATTTATTTCAAGTACCACAATTCCTCCGTCGTCACGCAAAATCATATCAGTACGAGAAATATCTTTACATCCACAGACTTCATGCACTTTCAAAGCCAAATCTTGAATCTTTTTAGTAAGTTCATCATCAATGTCTGCTGGAGTTACTTCCTTGCTCCCGCCAACCGTATATTTTGCTTCATAATCAAACGTCTCCCCTTTTGTGAGTATTATTTCAGTTGGAAGTAGCGCTTGCGTAATTCCATCTATATCAACTACGCCACAGGTAAACTCTCTTCCTTTTACAAGTTCTTGAACAAGCATTGTTCTATATACAGGCACCGTTTCTCTTAAAACTTTTTTTAGTTCTTCTTCATTTTTTACTTTAAACAATGCCACGCTTGAGCCTTCACTGTTTGGTTTAATTATTGCCGGATAATTTATTTCAATTTTATCCAAATCAGTATCAACATTCACAATAAAGGATGAAGTTGTTTTTATATCGTTTTCTTTAAGAGTTTTTTCTGTAGCAAATTTATCAATAGTTAATTTCATAACCTCTGCAGTAGATCCGACACAAGAAATATTATTTTCCTCAAGTAATTCTGAGAGAAATCCATCTTCCCCATAAGTCCCGTGTATTACTTGAAAAACGAGTGCGTTGTTTTCCTTGAGAATATCTACCCATTCTTTTTCATTCAAGATTTTATCTTTGTAAATCCAATTGCCATCTTTATCTACATTAATAGACTCGTAAGGAAAGTTATTTTCTGTAAGAACTTTTTCTATATTTCTGCTTGAAGAAAATGACACCTCTCTTTCTCTCCCCGTTCCGCCGAAAATTAGAAATAGTTTTTTATACATAAATTAAGAAATTTAAGTATATCAGTTTTATTTCTGTCTTTTATGTAAAACTATGTCCTTTATTATTTAACTTTGAACTGTTTGCGGATTTCTTTTACTAATTCTTTGTTTTTTTCTTCCATTTCTTCTCTGCCCGCCTCCCCTAACTTCTTTAAATCTTCTACTGAAAGTTTCATGAGTTCTTTTGTACGATTATCTAGGTATTCTTCAGTATTTTTCTCTGGTTCTTCAAGAACTTCATCAAATAACGCGTGCAGAACATACCCAATCTTCGGTCCAGGCGTTTCTCGTGTAACGTCCATAATACGTTTCCCATCAGTTTTAAGCATTTTAAGTGAAATTGGATCCTGAAGCGCTTGCTCCACCATGGATTCGTACATTCTCAGCCTATAAGGCTCTTCTTTCGGTCTCCCCGTCCCGATGCGGTCACAAATACGTAGGTCTATTAAATCCCAAATGTTATCTTTCCCAACGTTTGTAATGAGTCTCCTGACAGCAGAAAGAGTTATTTGCTCAGTATCTGAGAAAAACATGTGCCAGCGTACAAACATGGACACTTTTTCTATCATTTCCTTAGGAAACTTAAGGCGCCCCATAATTTCACGTGTAACGCGTCCACCTACCACATCGTGCCCATAAAAAGTATAGTCATTTTTCTCTTTTGAGTAACGTCGAGTTTCTGGTTTAGAAATATCGTGGAAAATAGCAGAAAGCCTTACGTGTAAAGACCATTTCTTGTCTGCTGAATGCTGGAGAGTGCGTAAATTATGCTCCCAAACATCAAATCTGTGCGCTTGGTTCTGTTCCACACCTATTCCCTGTTCAAGTTCTGGCACAACATACTGCAAAATACCTAATTCTTTCATTAAAACCAATCCTCGCATAGGAAAATCAGTCATAATCAACTTTACAAACTCGTCTCTAACCCTTTCACGTGAAATGTTATTTAATAAATGAGCGTTTTTCTCTATGCTTTTACGTGTAACGGGATGAATATCGAAATCTAATTGACTCATTAGACGAACCGCTCGCATTAGTCGTAATGCATCTTCGTTAAATCTCAGATCTGGATTACCGACCGCACGAATTAATTTGTCTTTTATGTCCTTTTCACCCTCAAATGGGTCAATTACCTCCCTTGAAATAGGATTATAGGCAATAGCGTTACATGTGAAATCTCGTCTCCTTAGGTCATCGTCTATATCTTTACTCCACGAAACCTCATCTGGATGACGGTTATCAGAGTAGGTAGTTTCTAATCTGTATGGCGTAACTTCTACGATTTTTACCGTATCGTCGCTACAAACTGGCAACCCCTCTTCTCCACAAGTAACAATCCCCACTGTTCCATAGTCATTTTCGTAGAAAGTTTTTGGAAATAAAGCGATTATTTGTTCTGGGGTGGCATTTGTCGTCACATCATAATCTTTGGGCTTTATTCCAAGCAGCAGATCTCTAACACAACCACCGACCAGAAAGGCTTCAAATGAAGCATTTTGAAGAATAGCGACCACTGAAATCACTTCTTTTGGAATATTTATGTTGCTTGGTAACTGTATTTGTGGCATAAGATATGCTAGAATTTGCTTGTAAAATAATAGTATTTACTTGCTTCCATGGTGAAATGGATATCACAACGGTCTTCGGAACCGTCGTTCCAGGTTCGAATCCTGGTGGAAGCACAACGAGCGAAGCGAAGTTAGTGCTTCCACAGAAAGCCAACGGCTTGGCTTTCTTCAGGATGTGGGAGAAATTCCTGGTGGAACCATTCCATTTGTGACCGAATCCTGGTGGTCACCCTCTCAGTTTAACGTTACACGTGTAACTATCTTACAATTTATCCCCTATTTCTGTGCGGCGTAGGAGATATCTCACCGCTTCGCTTTTAGAAACCCAATTTGAGTGGCGATATAGGAGAATCGGTCGCAAGGTCAGTTTCTCGTAAACTCGAAACAAAAGACCTCGCGACCCCTATTCGATTCTCCACGTCCATGACGCAGGTCATGTACTTACGCCCACAAAATTCTCGCTTCGCTCCAATTTTAGTGCGGCGTAGGAGAATCGAACTCCTGTCTCAACCTTGGCAAGGTCGTGTTCTACCACTAAACCAACACCGCATTAAAAAAGATTGTAACATAATAGATAAACGTTGGAAAGAATAAGCAAATCGGCGCTCTTCATACTTTTCGTTACCATTTCATATGTAACGTTATGGTCTTAACGGACTTGTTCACAGACTTTTCAAAACTGGGGATAAACCTGTGGGCATGGGGGATAAAAGACAGTAAAGTACGTATAGGGCAGACTGTACGTACTTTGGCTTTAATGTCAAAATAAGGTTATAAAATAACAGTTTTCTAACGAAATTTGACTTTATTATAAATACTAATAGGACAAACGTTTCACGTGAAACAAAATGGCTGAACACAATGAAATAGGTAAATTAGGGGAGAAAATAACCAAAACGTTTCTTATGAAACACGGTTTTTCTGTACTGCAAACGAATTATTTCACTCGATACGGTGAAATAGACATCGTCGCTGAAAAGGACAGTAAAATAAGGTTTATTGAGGTTAAAAGTGTAAAGGTCAGAGATTTCCTAAAATTAAATAACTTAGCCGTTACACCTCAAGATAATTTAACTAAAAATAAGTGGTCTAAGTTTATTATTAGTGTAGAAACGTATTTAAGACACAAAAACGTTCCACATGAAACAAAGTGGCAAATAGACCTTGCTTGTGTGTATATAAATACAGAAACAAGGGAGGGGAGAGTGGTCTTGATGGAAAATGTTCAGATACAATAGGAGTGCTGGGAATTTCTCCGACAAGTTCCTTCGAACCGCCGTTCTCAGGACTCGCCGGCCACCCCTCGGCATTTCGCTTGCTAGCGAAATATGCCTGCGGCTTTCGAATCCCGGACATAAGCCAAGCAGTTGGCTTATTCACTCCGACCAAATGAAAAATACCCTCTGAGGGTATTTTTCATTTGGTCGGAGTGCCGGGATTCGAACCCGGAGTCATCTGGTCCCAAACCAGACATGTTAGCCGTTACACCACACTCCGCTGTATAGAAACGTCTACACATCCTATCATATTTTAAGGATTTTGCATGCACACTGGAAAATATGAATTATTTGTAGTAGTATATTTCTATCGCGGTGTTGGTTTAGTGGTAGAATGCCTGCCTTCCAAGCAGGAGACAAGAGTTCGATTCTCTTACGCCGCACAAAACAAGAAAAAACACTGGGGCTGTCCCAGTGCTTTTTCTTTCTTGTGATATATACTAAATACATGTCTAAAGAATCATTTGAACTGGGGCAGGGGACTTCTCGGGTAGAGAAAACTTTCGCTTCCAAGCCAGAAAATGCATCTGATCTTGATGCACACATTATTGATATAAATAATGATATAGCGAAAGCAGAGAAGTTTATTTCTGACATGGAAACCATCCGTGCCGGAACCACTCCAACTGATGAGGCTAGGGCTATCCGAAGAAGAAGAGACATTTTAGAGGCAAAAATTAATATTGCAGAGTTGGAAACAAAAAAAGATTTACTGCTCAAGGATAAATTTGAGCGTGCTGTGCCTGAGCCAAAAAAGGATGATGTTGAGACGGACCCTTTTACGGCAGCGGTTGAGTCAAACGGTGCGGCACGCATACTCAGGCGCGAAGATGAAGCAAGAGATAAAGGGATTATGTAAATTAATTTATGCTAGAACAACCAAAACCGCTTATAACTATTCAAGAAAATGGTGGAACAGAGATTTATTCTAAAGAAGAAAAAAATAAGGTTCTTCTAGAAATGATTGACCACATGAGAGTTCTACAAGAAGAATTCGAGAACCCCGACACAAAAGATGAAAGAAAATTGGAAATTGATAAAGAACTAGAAGAGGTGACCGAAAATTTCCTAATAATAAGAAGAACTGTTTAAAATAACAAAAACCGCCCTTCGGGCGGTTTTTGTTATTAGAGGTGAGTTAGTTACTTAACTGCATCCTTAAGAGCTTTTGCGGCTGTGAACTTTGGAACCTTAGTTGCTGGAACCTTAACAGTTTCACCTGTCTTTGGGTTACGAGCATCACGCGCCTTACGCATCTTTACTACGAATTTTCCAAGACCTGCGATTGCAACCTCATCTCCCTTGCTCAGCGTTTTAATTATTGTGTCGATGACAGTATCAACAACGGCTTCTGCTTGTACTTTTGTAGTACCTAGCGTTGCATTTACTACTTCGACGAGTCCTGCTTTGTTCATATGAGTTTAATGTTCATGATGCCCACGTTTCCTAGGACTAGGACATCAAAAAATAAATTTATTAATTTCCTCGTATGCACAGGCACACGATAGGATAAAATAAGTATAGTACTCAAGGGGTTTTTTGCAAGTAGCAAAAACACGCAATTTTAATTTGTCAAAACAAAGAAAAGTAAAAAAGAGGGGCTTGTGGCACTCTCTTTTTACTTTTCTTTTAAAATTGAAAGTCTATCTCGCAAATTCAATCACTCTACTTTCTCTAATAACATGTATCTTTATTTCCCCAGGGAATCTTAACTCTTGCTCTACACGAATAGCAATACTTCGCGCTAAATCTCTTGCTTCCACATCAGAAACAAGGGCAGGGGTTACGAAAACTCTAATCTCACGTCCTGCTTGAAGCGCATACACTCTCTCAATGCCAGCAAATGACATTGCGAGGGCTTCCAAATCTTCCAGACGCTTAATGTATCTATCCACTGTGTCTCGACGTGCTCCGGGCCTTCCGCCAGAAACCGCATCCGCAACTTGAACCAAAACACTTTCAATAGTTTCGTATGGATATTCTTCATGATGTGACTGCATAGCGAGAATTACTCTTTCATCAATTCCATATTTTGCTAAAATCTTTCTTCCGATTTCCACGTGTGTTCCTTGTATTTCATGGTCTACTGCTTTTCCAATATCATGAAGAAGGGCGCCAGCTTTTGTCACATACACATCCGCCCCTAATTCTTCCGCAAGCATTCCTCCGATGTGCGCCATCTCTATTGAATGGTCTAAAACATTTTGTCCATAACTTGTTCTAAAATAAAGCCTACCGATTATTGGAATGAGCGCGTCTGGCATAGAAAGTAAACCAGAGGCAAGCACGGCTTCTTCTCCTTTCTTTCTCATAAATATTCCAATATCTTTCTTGGCCTTTTCAATACACTCTTCTATTTTCGCAGGCTGAATACGTCCATCTTTTATTAAAGTCTCAAGCGCGTTTACCGCAATAGCGCGACGTACTGGATCAAAACACGAAACAACAATTACGTTCGGCGCTTCGTCCACCAATAATTCCACACCTGAAAGCCTCTCAAAAGTTTTTATGTTTCTTCCCTCCTTTCCGATTATTTTCCCTTTCATCTCTTCATCTGGTATTTCTACGTTTGAAGAAGTAAAAGAAGACACGTTAGCATTTGCCATTCTGTAAACACAGTTAACTAAAATGTCTCGCGCTTTATCCATCAAAGCCATTTCTCCATCGCGGGAAAGTTTAAGCATGCGCGACTGTAAATCTTCTTCTCCTTCTCTTTCAATTTTCTTGATTAGAAGTTCCTGGGCGCGCTCGCGAGAAAGCCCCGCGACTTTCTCAACCTCTTTATCCAACTCACGCTCTCTATTTTCTAATTTTTCTTTTATCGTCTGAAGTTCTTTTGATTTTTCGCGCAAAGAATTAAGTTCTTTTGTAACCATTCCGTCTCTTTCTGCTAAATCCTGTTCACGTCTATCCAACCTTTCTTCTTGTTTCAGAATTCTTTCTTCTGATTTCTTAGCCTCTTCGCGAACTGTGCTCGCTTTGCTCAACGCTTCTTCCTCTATTGTATTTGCCTCGCGTTTTGCGCGCAATATTTTTTCTTCAATGTCTGACTCAATAGAACCACGACGAGAAACGGCCACATAGTGTCTGATTACATATCCGACTAAAACGCCAGCGAGGGCGATAATCATTACTTCGATGATTGATTTGGGTAACATGTTATTTTGGTAAACGCGAACAAAGTGTGTTCGCGTTTAATTTCTACTTAGAAAGTTTTGGTTTCAAAATTTGATCCACCACTCCGTACTTCTTGGCTTCATCGGCATTCATCCAGAAATCGCGATCCTTATCTTTTGCAACTTTTTCGTATGTCTGTCCGGTTGCGTCCGATAGCATCCTTGTAAGTTTTTCCTTCAAGCGGATAATATGCTTCGCTGTGATTTCGATATCCGATGCCTGACCTTCAACTCCGGTTAAGGGCTGATGAATCATCACTTCTGCGTTTGGAAGTGTGTACCTCTTTCCTTTTTTCCCTTGTGAAAGGATAACCGCACCCATTGATGCTGCCATTCCCACGCAAACAGTAGAAACGTCTGGCTTGATATGATTCATGGCATCGATAATTGCTAGACCTGACTGGATTTGTCCACCAGGGGAGTTTATATAAAGTGTAATTTCTTTCTTTGGGTCTTCTGCTTCAAGGAAAAGTAACTGAGCAATGACGATATTTGCCACATCATCATCAATTGGACCAGCAAGAAACACAATTCTTTCCTTTAAAAGACGTGAATAGATGTCATAAGCACGTTCACCGAACTGACTTTTTTCAATAACTGTAGGAATAAGCATAAGTGTCTTTAATTTTAGGCGGTTGCCACTAATAAATGTAAACAAAATAGATAAATACAATTCAAATACAAATTCAATAAAAATGCTTGCTAATACTGAGTTTCTGTCGCGCCTGTGTAACCGAACTATACCATGATTTTTGCGGACTGAAACGATTGACAAAATGCATCTTTTATGCTATGATTTAAAGTATGGCAAAGGTGTTCTCCGGGAAGGGAAAACAAACAAAACCTTTGCAAAAGCACATTGATTTTTCGAAACTTCGGCCAAAGGAGGCCATATGATATACATTTCGGTATTCGTGAGCTTCTTTTTGGCTGGGTTCTGGATTTCAGACCAGCTCGGGCTTTACGGCCCGACGGCCTTCGCGGCATGGCTCACACCTATGCTGGTGGTGTCTGTCATAATCCTCGCGATTGTGACGGTCAACCACTGGCTACGGGGAGCCTTGTGGGCCTGGCTTCGCGCCAACCCACTCCTCGTGACCGCCAGCGCCCTGCTGATACTCGCCTTCACCCTCATCACCTTCGGGTGGTGGAAGACGGGCGTTGCGATGCTTGTCATCGCACTCGCCCTCTTCATCCGGTATTCGTGCCGATGGGGGAATTGGTGCCGACATGTCGGCCCGTGGTGGGAAAACGAGGCGTGGCCTGCCATCAGGCGTGGCTGGCATCAGGCCTGGGGATGGAGCAGGGTGATTGTCAGGCGACACGTCGTCCCGTTCATCGTCGGAATGTTTCAAGCATTCCGGCCGTGGGTGGAGAGAAACTTTTGGTTGCTGTTGTCCCTGGGCTTCGGCCTCTGGGCATACTACCTTTACGGCGATTCGCTGGACTGGGACAAGCAATCGAAGTGGTTCTACGTGGCTAGTGGCGCAAGCTTCGTGGCTTTCGTGGCTTGGTCTTCGTTCACGAGACGTTTGATCTCCGGGTTCGTCCACTGGGTGATCGAGCTCTTCGAGTCCGGCTTCCGCTGGTTGTGGGTAAGGTTCTCGCGGGAGACCTCCGGCTTCGGCAAGGCCATCACGGGTGCAGTTGCAGTCCTCGGACTTGCAATCGTCTCGAGCTTCTTGCAGGAACTGTTCCACAGAAACTCCGGCTGGCTGTTCCAAGCACTCCACATCAACATGTACGCCTTCGGGCGAGTGACATGGGGCGGGGTGGCCTTGGTAGCGGGGGTGTTCACGGTAGCCACCGTAGCGCTCATGTTGATTCTGCCAGACCTTTGGCCGAAGAAGAGACCTGCGACACCGGCGGCTCCAGCGCGACCTGCGCCGCCGAACAATGCAGCAAGGGCAGCTGCGGCAGAACGTCATGCAAGACGTGCGGCACGCCAAGCCAGGATTGATTTCCTGCGGGCCAACCCGTAAAAACCAAAAGCGGACCAAGAAGTCCGCAAGACAAGAGCGTTCAAAGGATTTAAAACCCTGCGAACGCTCTTTTTATTTGTAATACTAAAAAGACAAGAGCGGATCCTAATGGTAAATTGTGGGACGCTCGGACCTCTTTTGTCTGCTCTCGGACGAAATATGAAAGATTACTTTCCTACTTCGCTCCTCGTTTGCCAAAATAAGAAAACCCCACCCTCCTGAATCATCAACGATGTGATGTGCAAGATACTGAGTTGGAGAGCACTTTAATATATAAAAATGTCTTTGATAACTCAGGAGGGTGGGGTTTCAAGAGAGGTTTTGGCTACATAAGTTTCACAACTTAAAAATAAAACCTAATAAAGATCAACCTTTTGAATTTGAGGACGGTTCTTAATTGTAAACTTTTTGAACCGTCTATGTGATAGAACTACTGTGGTATTGATGTCTGAAAGCAAATGATACCAGTTACGCACCGGCGGGCGAACTAACATTCATCTCTACCCTGTCCTTAATGATACTACTATGTCTTTAATGTGCAAGAGTCTGCCTGTGGATAACAGTCTCTTATAAAACTCACATCTAATTTGTCCTTATAATAATTGTCCCTTTATAATGATTGCAATGTCTCTTTACCCTTTGTAGAGTGGGATTAATGCGATTACATCGCTTCTACATAGAACAACCCCTTGGTGAAGAGCTTGTCGTAGTAGAGAAGGAACTTGTGCATCAGTGGATATCTGTTTTCCGTTATAAAAGCGGAGATGAGGTTATTCTTTTCTCATCCTTAGGCAGAGGGGTTGATTATATTTATTCTATTTCGTCTGCCAGTAAAACTGAGGTGGCCCTTTCTTTTGTTTCCAAACAAGATAATATCTTGCCAAAGAAAAATATAACCCTCTGCATGGCTGTGGTTAAGAAAGATACTTTTGAAAACACAGTCAGACACGCAACTGAACTTGGTGTTTCTAAAATTATTCCAATACTCGCGAGCCGTTCCGAAAAGAAAAATTTAAATATGGAAAGATTGAGTTCAATTGTCCTAGAGTCAGCTGAACAATCCGGCAGGGGAGACTTGCCAATAATATCTGAAATAATTCCGTTTAAAGAGGCTTTTAACGTTTTAAGTAGTACTTCTATCTTTATGAGTTTAAACGGAGAAACCGCTCATTCATTTGTGCGTAAACTCCTGCCAGATGAAAATATGACCGTATGGATTGGTCCAGAGGGTGGCTGGACCGATGATGAGGAGGCTTACGCTAAAGAAAATGGGGCGAAGTTGATGAAACTAACTGAAACGGTTCTAAGAGCCGACACGGCAGCGACATGCGCTTTGTCCACAATAGTTCTTGTTTAATTCAAACTCGTAACTGTATAATTAAAATAACCCCTTTTGGGATTATAAACTAATATATACTGCATGAAATTTAATTACCCGTTAATATCTCGCATATTAATCGCTCTAGTGTTTGTGGTTGCTGGGGTTCAGAAAGTTACCGGCTTTGCTGGCACGGTCTCCTTTGTTGATTCTTTGGGCGTCCCTTTCGCAACTCTTGCTGTGCTTTTAGTAATTTTAATTGAAGTTCCAGTTGCCATTGCTTACGCTTGGGGATACCGCGTTTGTGTGACAGGGGGAATTTTAGTTGCTTTTACAGTGATGACTACAATATTGGTACATCGTGACATAAACTCAGGAGTAAACATGATTATGGCGCTAAAGAATATCGCTATCATCGGTGGAATTCTTGCAACAACAGGAACATGCAGTTGTGGTAGATGCTACGGACTTAATCCAAAAGATAAATAGTTCTCAGTAGAAAACCAAAAGCGCGCCGTACGGCGCGCTTTTGGTTTTTTTATTACTTAGTTTATTATTTAGAATCTTCTTCTAAGAATTTCAACACTTTTTCGTTTGTTAACGCCTGATACAAATATGATTTTGCTCTTTCTTCATCGACATCTTGCATTGAAGCAAGCAGTCTCACAAGTTCAACCTCTATTTCTTCGTTAGTTGCCTGTAGTTTCTCTGCGTCAGCAATTTTATGAAGTATAATTTGACTCATTGAACGCTTCACCGCATCCTCTCTCCATGAAGATTTAATTTCTTCTTCAGTTTTCTTTGAGTGAGTCAGATATTCTTCCCAAGTTCCTCCGTAACGAGTAATGTCTCCCTTCATCTGCGCGAGCATGTTTTGAAGTTCTGTTTCGACGATCGCTTCTGGGAGTTCTGCTTTCGTTTCAGCAATCAACTTTTCCATAATCGCACTACGACGCTTTTCGCGAAGTTTCTGCTCCTTCTCAAGTTTCATGTTTTCACCCACCTTTGTCCTTAAATCTACAAGAGTTTTAAAGTCTGGACCGAAACTTTGCGCGAACTCATCATTTAATTCTGGTAGGGAAGTTTCTTTTTTGTTTTCTCCTTCTTTAGGTTCATGGTCATGCGCATGATCATGTCCCGCGTGATCATGACCTCCTGCCTGCGCAGGCAGGTCGTGGTCATGGCTATGCTCTTGCTCATGACTGTGCTGATGTGCACGCCCCTTGCGAAGTTCTTCGATAACATCGTCAATATCTTTATCTGTTACTTCGATTTTTTCATCACTCTTTATCTCCTTCGCCAACTTTTTATAAGAAGGAAGCGTAACTTCAGGAATAACTGGAACAACCATGGTAAGTTCTAATGGATTTCCTTTGGCTAGTTTTGTGATTGTAACTTTTGGATCAGCGACTGGTTGGAATTTATGCTCTTTGATTGCTTCCACGTATGCATCGCGCATAGCGATATTTGCCATCTCTTCTAAGATAATCATATCGCCGAATTTCTTAACGATTGCATCTTCGGTTGCGTTTCCTTTTCTAAACCCATCAATTTCTACCATGTTCTGAATAGCCTTGAAGCCTCTGTCGTGATAGCCTTCGAAAGATTTTTCATCAAAAGAAATGTCTAGTTGTACCTCCGACTTAGGGAGTTTTGTAAATTTTATTTTCATGTATTGTAAACCGTATTACTTGTTAAATTCTTTCTTGTATAAGTCAATGGATTCCATAATAACTTCCTTGGCTGCTTTTGCATCTCTGATTGTTGGAATAGTTACTACTTTGTTTTGAAGTTTCTTGTAATTTTCGTAAAAGTGCGTTACTTCTTTTATGAAGTGAGGATTAACATCAGCCAAATCATTTATATGACTAAAGCGTGGGTCACCAACTGGAACTGCAATAATCTTAGCGTCACTTTCGCCTGAATCGATCATATCCATAACTGCAACCGGACGAACGTCCACCAATACTCCGGGCATAAGTGGGGCAGTAGTAATTACTACAACATCAAGCGGGTCTCCGTCATGCCAATGTGTTTTAGGAACAAAACCATAATCAAATGGAAATGTTTGAGCAGTATGAGAAACGCGGTCAAGTTTAAGGAGTCCTGTTTCTTTATCTAATTCGTACTTATTAAGTGAGCCTTTGTTAATTTCGATAACAACAGTCATTTCATTTGGGACATTGTCCCCGTGAGATATATCGTGAAGTAGATTCATAGTTAATAGTAATTAGTTAGTAGTCATTAGTAATTAGTATAATACAAAATTACTTTGTTTCTTCAACCTCCCCCTCTACTGCAACTTCCGGAGTTTCAACTTCTGTAGACTTTTCGATTTCAGAATTCTTTGGTGCCTCTTCTTCCGTTACATTAAGTGCTTCTAGTACTTCCGTAACTTCCTCTGTAACAGTTTCGTTTACGACTTGGTTATCTGTGAATACCCCTTCAACGTCAGCTTCGGCAATCATTTCACCGCCTGACACGATATCAATTTTCCATCCAGTTAACTTTGCCGCAAGGCGAACGTTCTGACCACCTTTTCCGATTGCCAGAGACTGCTCCTCTGGAGAAACAGTTACAACCGCTTTCTTGTCATCTTCATTTAATTCAATAGATAGCGCCTTTGCAGGAGATAGGGCTGTTGCGATAAATCTGCGCGCATCCCCAGACCATTCGATAACGTCGATCTTTTCACCTGAAAGTTCATCTGTAATAGCTGACACTCTCACTCCACGCTGTCCGACACAGGCTCCGATTGGGTCTACACGTTCGTCGTTTGATTTAACAGCAATCTTTGAACGAGACCCTGGCTCACGAGCTACCGCTACTATTTCAACAGTACCGGCGGCGATTTCTGCACTTTCGTTCTTGAAAAGTTCAATTAGGAATTTTGGATGTGTGCGTGATAGGCGAATAGATAATCCGCGGAAACCTTCTTCAATAGAAAAGAGGTATGCTTTGATACGCTCTCCAGGACGAAGTCTCTCTGAAGTAATCTGCTCTTCAAATGGAAGTATCGCCGTTGTGCGTCCGAGGTCGATAAATACTGTTCCACGCTCGATACGCTGGACGATACCTGAAACAATAGTATTTTGTTTGTCAGTAAATTCTCCAACGATTGATTCACGCTCTGCTTCGCGCAGTTTCTGAACAATCACTTGCTTAGCAGTTTGTGCAGCAATACGGCCGAAGTCATCCTGATCGTC
This sequence comes from uncultured Candidatus Saccharibacteria bacterium, assembly GCA_964348675.1. Classification (GTDB taxonomy): domain Bacteria; phylum Patescibacteriota; class Minisyncoccia; order Phycocordibacterales; family UBA5272; genus UBA11704. The sequence continues at coordinate 1,637 of CAYGDF010000007.1, read as the reverse complement.
TAATGGGAAAATGATTTCCTCCCCTAACTCTGCGTTTTTCTTGAAAAGTTTCGCATCATCTAGGAACATGTGACGCTCTTCGTTGAAACGTGGAAGAAGTTCTTCACCTTCAACAGCAACTGGTTCAGGTGTAGTTTCGTCTTCTCCTTCAGCCAAAATACGCACAGTTGATTCATCAACTACAACCTTTACTTGTTCAAAGCGAGTTTCACCAGTTTCGAAATCAATATGACATCGAACGATTTGTCCGCGCTTTCCGTATTCCTTCTGATAAGCTGCTGCGAGAGATTTCTCTACTGCATCCACCACTTTTTCATGAGAAATTTTCTTTTCTGCTTCTAATTGCTCTAGGGCAATCTTTAGTGCTTTTATATCTAACATATGTTTATAAATGAATATCTGCGCCCACCTGCTTTGTTGCGGAGCCTCTCTCGCTCGTCAACGTAGCATTAACTACGTCTTCTCGCTCATTTCTCCGCGCCTCGCATCTGGTCACATCTCTTCATTTCTAAGGTTAATTAACGACTTTTTGTAATTTTTTTAATAAAAATGGCCGGACCGCTTAAGTCCGACTCACATTCACACATCCGTATACCCCCACATCATACCACGATAGGTAAAAAAGGCAAGTACTTATACTTGGATTTAAGGAAAGACATAAATTGCCTCAGATGCGAGGCGCAAGGAATTTTTGCGACCAAGTCGTACTTAAAAGTACGACGCGTGGAGAAAAAATTCCTTGCAACAAAGCAGATGGAGTAATTTATGTTTTTTCTACGTGATATACTTTTCTTTATGAAAAAACGTTCTAAACCGTTAATCGTTGGTAATTGGAAAACTACTCCCGCCACCCTAAAAGAGGCGGTAACTTTTGTAAAATCTCTAGAAAAAAAGATTTCTGCTAAAAAGAAATCCAAAAGTAAATCAAAAGAGATAAATTATTATTTAGCGGTACCAGATATATTCGTGCCAACACTTCTTCCTCTCGCAAAGAATGGCGAGATTGGAGTACAAAACATAAACGGAACAACTACAGGTGAAGAAACTGGATTAACTACACCTGGAATGATCGCAAGTTCTGGCGCCACATTTACAATCTTGGGTCACAGCGAAGTGAGAAAAAGAGGGGAAGATTTACATGAACTTTCTCAAAAAGCCGCCCTGTCACTAAAAGCGAAACTTTTAACGATTTTATGTGTGGGTGAAAGTGTCCGCGACAAAGAGGGAAACTATCTATCTTTACTCGAAAATGAATTAAAAGAAATTTTGGTAAATGTTGATCGTGGACTATTCTCAAATTTAGTAATCGCATATGAACCCATTTGGGCAATCGGGGCCAAAGAGCCAGCAACTGTGAACGAGTGCTTTGAAGTTGTGATTGCTCTTCGTCGCGCACTCGCATCTTTAGTTGGAATAGAATATGCCAAAAAAGTTTCGATACTTTATGGTGGGGCGGTCACCAAAGAAACCGGTCGTGGATTTTTAGAGGAGGGTGGAGTAGACGGGTTACTGGTTGGCAGAGCCTCTCAAGATTTAAAAACTTTTATGCCTTTGCTTGAAACAAGTTTTAATGCCTAAATAATTATGACTATAATTGATTGGTCAAAATACACAATTGAAGATTTAAGTGTGCTACG
>CAYGDF010000006.1:24581-29788 GCA_964348675.1 uncultured Candidatus Saccharibacteria bacterium | reverse complement strand
ACCACCGAAATCGCAATCAAAAGAGATGTTCCACCAACCTGGATGGCTGTTAAACCAGTTAAGGCTTGTACTACAACCGGAAGCACTGCTACGAGTCCAAGGAATACTGCACCGAAAAGAGTGATGCGGGCCAGAACGTAACCGATATATTCAGCGGTTGCGAGTCCTGGACGGAAACCTGGAATAAACGCTCCGTTTTTCTGCAAGTTATCTGCTGTCTTTTCTGGATCAAACATTACGGCTGTATAGAAGTAAGTAAACATTACAACCAGTAAGAAATACAATCCGCCGTACATCCATTGATTAGTGAGAAGTGCATTCATGCTTCTAGCGAAAGACTGAAGTCCAATATTAGATGATGTTGCAAAAAGTTGACCGAGTAATTGAGGGAAAAGCAAAATAGAAATTGCGAAGATAATCGGCACAACCCCCGCTTGGTTTAGACGAAGTGGAAGATAGGTTGATTCAGTCACTGAAGACGATGAACCCATGCGAGCCTGCCTTGCATAAGTTACAGGTACTGGGCGCTCCGCTTCTGTCACATAAACGATTCCTGCAATTACGATAAGGACAAGCACAGTTAAGCCAACTAGCATTGGAATCTGTGATACATCAAACGTAACGAAAAACTGAGCCAAACTTTGAGGAAGTGCAGCAACGATACCTGCGAAAATAATAAGAGAGACTCCGTTTCCGATACCACGTTCGTTTATTTGTTCCCCTAACCACATCATAAGCATAGTACCTCCAGTTACGATGGCAATGTTGGCAAGAAGAAGTGGGGTGTCTAATGCTGAAATAGCGTTTTGTCTTTCAAGTAAAGTGATAAGAGCGAATCCTTGTAAGATAGCAAGTGGTAGAGTAAGCATACGTCCGTACTGTACGAAACGACGACGGCCCATATCACCTTCTTCTTGATACATTTCTTTAAGGCGAGGTGAAAGCACAGTCGTAAGTTGCATGATAATTGAGGCTGTAATGTAGGGACCGACTCCAAGCATAACTATAGAAAAAGCTGAAAGACCTCCTCCGGCAAAAATGTTCAGCAATCCAAAGAAACTATTGTTCTGTAAAAATTGGGCTAGGTTTTCGGTTGTAACTCCAGGGATAGGAATGGTTGCAAGCAAGCGAGTTAGTATAAGTATGACTAAAACGAAGAGAATACGGGTACGCAGTGCACTGTCGGTAAATATAGCCTTAATTGTTTTCATAATTGGACTATTATACCACTAAATTAAGGCTTTAGCCATTACCCTTTATAAATAATCGGCAAAGAAAAAACCACCCTTTAGGGTGGTTTTTTCTTTAATTTTTGTTATCTACTGGCAACTGTCAGCCCTTATGGACTCACGTGTAAAACCATAAACCATTCCAGTCATCGGAAGTCCCCGACTTTCCTGGTATGCCTTAACGGCGGCTACAGTTTTATCCCCGAAGAAACCAGTAGCGCTATCGTTTAGATATCCGTTTGCAATCAAGAAATTTTGAAGATTAGTAACAGACTGCGATTCATTTCCTCTGTGAAAGTTATAAGAAAGGTTGGTGCATGTCGCCGATGTTGAAACCCCGAGGACGGCTGATGAAGATATAGCGAGTGACGCGGCTAGGGCCCCTTCTTCCCCAGGTTCATATGCGGAAGAGGAAGAACATGTCACAGTCTTCTTTGTATATCCACTCCATCCATTACTATTCCAAGCGTGTCCCCAATATGTGTATGTTCCTTCATTTGCTTGGTTTGTGAACGTATAACTCGTTCCTGTCGGAGCAGAAGGAACTGACGAACCCTCCCATGAGTTTGAAGGTGGAACTCCAATTACAGTCGTCTGACCACTTGGATTAGTTAGACGAACTGGGTAACTTTTTGCATCGTTAACTTTATTCCACTTTATAGCTACTTTGTATTTACCTCTCTCTTGGGTACAAGTTGCAGAGAACGTCGGTTCAACAGGAGCTGTTGAGACTGTACTCGTATCAGAAGGTGAAACAGGGCACGCGGCGAATTCGCAATTAGCACCAGTCCTTCCTACATAACTTCCATCAGAGCAGCGTTTTGCATCCTGCGTACACGCGGTTGCTTGGGTTGAAGTTGTGTTTGATGTGGTATTTGAACTCACACACGCTCCCCAAAGTGTTGGGTTGGCTGAGAGGTTAGTTGAGGTTGGAACTTGTCCATTAAGTGTACAGCCACCGCCAATCGTACAGGATTTTACTAGCGAACCGTACACATTTGTAACCGAAGTGTTACAAATACTTTGTGTGGAAGCTACGAAGTTGCGGTAAGTAGTGGCTGATTGTGGCGATACAATAGTAATTCTATTTTTTACAGATCGAGCAACAACCGCACCAGAAGGGGCATAATTGCATCCTGAAGGATTACACTCATTAAGTGTTACGAAGACATCATAAACACCTGGTACTTCTAAGAATCCACCGCTTCCTGTCTGCCACTGATATGATCCACTTCCCGAACCTACGTTAGCGCTAACTTGCTGTCCGCCTGACCCGCCGCCTACCCCTCCAAATCCAGGCTCCGAAGAAACTAATGCTACTGTATAATTTACATGCTGATTTTGTCCAGCCCCACTATATGACCAAGAGAAAGGAATCGGATTTCCAATCGTAATAGTTGACCCTGACAAAGGAGTTTTGAGAGTAATTGTTGGTGAGGTTGGTGTAGTAGATGCGGTCGCCGTCGAACTCACACACGCTCCCCAAAGTGTTAGGTTGGCTGATGGACTAGTCGAAGTTGGTAAACCTCCTGTGAGTGAACATCCACCGCCAATCGTACAAGATTTCACAAGTGAACCGTAGGCTGATGTAACAAGAGTGTTACATGTACTTTGTGTAGAGGCTACGAAGTTGCGGTAAGTGGTGGCAACAACTGACGGATTGGCAACACAGACACCGCCGATTAGAGTCTGTGCAGAACTACAAACTGATGAAACCACAGTACCTACTGTAATTGTTATATTCTTCTTCGTTTCCGTTGTATATGTCATTCCTGAAAACGGCCATTCGCTTGTTAGATTACATGCCACTCTATAAGTACTTGTTACTGAAGGTGTTACTGTTGTTGTTCCAGTTGCTCCGACGTTTACAGTTGTACTTGAAGCCACATTTGTAAACGTACACCCTGTAGAACCTGGGGTTGCTGTCCAACTAATGACCACAGGTGCGCTAACTGGAATAGTTGTTGTTGAAGCAGAAATTTTGATGATTGATGTTGGTGCAGGATTAACAATACTAAACCATCCGCTCTCAGAAGCATACCGTGATGCTTGTGTAGCAAGTGTTGTGCTTGCTCCACCGTAAACAAGCGTTGCTCGCAAACGATACTGTCCTGGGTCAACTGAATTATCCTCACGCCCCCCTCTACCTTTTAAGGTTCTAACAAAACTATTTTCTATTTTATTATTATTTTTTGTATTAATCTTTACTGAATTACCAAGTATACCAACCACTGCACCAGTAGAATCAAGAAGTTCAATCTGAATCGATGCTGGAGAACCGGCAAATAACGTTTTCACATCTGTTGCAACGGTCCAGTCCGGTGTGATGTCTTTCTCACCCTTTACAACAAGCGCACCAGGCATAGGAGAGGTAAAAGTAAGTAGAGAAACTGAACTTGTGCTAATTGTGGTTGTTGGAAGAGCCGAAGTATTTACAGAACCAATTGCGCACGTAAGAGTTTGAATATTTGAGCGAGTAATCGGCCCCACGTAACCAGTTGCTATAATGCCATACCCTTTTTGAAATTGGGCTACCGCACGTGAAGTCTGAGATCCATATGTGCCCAGAGCGGTACCTGATTTCACTTGCAGGAATCCGCGAGTAATAAGTAAGTTCTGAAGTTTTGTAACATCCCCTCCAGTAGTAGCATCTGTAGCACCAACACCCATGTCATTAGTAAGAATGACACAATTCGGATTGGTCTGGGCAGATGTAAACATCATTCCAGAGACAAGTAACACAGAAACCGCTGTTAATAGTTTTTTCATGGCGCAATAATAATTATTTTGTATGATTTCATTTTAGCACCTTAGGTGGTAAGACCTGTCAATGCTATCCCCAAAAGAAAAAACAGCCTTTTGGCTGTTTTTTCTTTTGTTTTAAAGAATTACTTCTTCTTTCCTCCTTTATTTGGCTTACTCTCAGTTTTTTTTGCCTTCTTCTCAGCAACTTTAGCCACTTGTCCGCGAGAATGTTCAGTAGTTCTATCTAGTGTAGTAACTGTTCCGCCAGCTTTTTCGATTTTCGCCTTAGCAGTATCAGATACATCACATCCTTCGATAGTTACCTTCACAGTTATCTCCCCCGTTCCAAGGATTTTAATCTTAGGAGCCTTACCTAGAACATTAGGAACTAGTCCCTTTGCTAGAAGTGAGGTTGGGTTAACTGTGTCACCTGCAGAAAAGACATTTAGTGCAGAAACATTCACCACTGCCTCAGGGCCTCTGTAAAATACAGATTCTGAGCGGTTCTTTCCGTGGCCACGCAACTTTGGAAGTTTCTTGATGATATCTCTCATCGCGGGACGTACTCGGTGTCCAGCTCGCGCTGTCTGTCCCTTTCCTCCCTTACCTGAAGTCTTTCCACGTGTTCCTCCACGGCCCACTAACTTTGATTTTTTATTCGCGTGTACGCGTTTAATTTCGTGTGTTTGCATGATAGTTTAGTTAGTTTCTGTAACGACCGCTTCCGGAACCTTAGTAGCAGCAACTGGTGCCTCGTCATGACGATAAGCAAGAGTTTCTAGCGCCTTCATAGTTGCACGAGCGTTGTTTAGTTTATTCTTTGTTCCTGAATAAAACTTCGCAGTCACATCGTTTAGTCCAGCAAGAGCAAGGATTGGACGTGCTGAAGATCCAGCGATTAGTCCACGACCCTTGTTTGGCATAATCATAACTTCAGCTGAGTTGTACTTTGCAGTTACATCATGAAGTAGTGATTTGTTCTTTGAAAGGCGAAGTGTAAACATGTTCTTCTTCGCATCCTTAAGAGCTTTTTCAATTGCCACCTGAGTATCAAGTGCTTTTCCAGTTCCAAGTCCGATGCGTCCATTTCTATCTCCAGCAACAATTGCTACTGAGAGTGAGAAACGACGACCTCCTGAAACCACGCGAGTCACGCGACGAATACTGATTGTTTTAGAATCAAACTCTGGCTTTTCACGAGGAGTACGAGGACGTCCGCCTGGGCGACCGCCT
>CAYGDF010000006.1:0-24481 GCA_964348675.1 uncultured Candidatus Saccharibacteria bacterium | reverse complement strand
ATCAAACTCTGGCTTTTCACGAGGAGTACGAGGACGTCCGCCTGGGCGACCGCCTGGGCGACCGCCTTTTCCACCACGTCCTGCTTGCTGTCCACCACGAGCGCCACGCACTTGGCGTACTTCACGCTCAGTTGCAACTGCAACATTTCCTGTCGCAACTGTTTCAGTTTTTTCAGGCGCAACTTCGGCTACGGCAACAGGTGCAACTTCTGCAACTGCTTCAACTTCTGGAGTTACTTCTACAGGAACTTCTACGATTTCTTCTGTTGTTTTTGTTTCTTCTGACATATATTTATATAGATTTAGAAAGTAAGCCCCGCAGTTCGTGCTGCATCAGCTAGAGCTTGTACTCGACCTCTGTAAGAGAACCCACCTCGATCAAAGACAACCTTTGATATTTTTTTATCCTTCGCAGCAAGGGCTAGTTTTTCCCCCACCTTCTTTGCACGCTCTAACTTGCTCACTTTGTCGTTTAGTCCAAGGTCAGAAGCAGATACTAGAGTGATGCCTTTTACATCATCAATAAGTTGCGCGTACATATAGCGGTTAGAACGAAATACGGCAAGTCTTGGGATTTCCCCTGTTCCTGATACACGAGAACGAATCTTCTTATGAAGACGAATTCTTTTTTCTGTTTTAATGTTTGTTTTCATATATTTTTAAGAAGTATCAGAGACTATGCAGATTTCTTACCTTGCTTACGACGAATAACTTCGTTTGAATAACGGATACCCTTACCCTTGTACGGTTCAGGTTTCTTCATTTGTCTAACTTGGTTAGCGAAGAGTCCGACCGCCTCTTTATCAATACCAGAAATAGTAAGTGCTCCCTTTTCAGCAGTAACTGTTAATCCTTGTGGGATTTTCATAACTACTGGATGAGAGAAACCAAGGGCTAGATGTAAATCTGTTCCCTTTACTTCCCATTTGAATCCGATTCCTTCTACAAGGAGCTTCTTTTCAAATGGAGTAACTACTCCCTGAATCATGTTTTGTACATGAGACATATATGTTCCCCATAAAGCCCTAGAGAACTTGTCATTACGACGAGGCTCTGAAGTGATGATATTGTTTTCATTTTTGAAAGCAATCTCGTCACGTAAGGCTCGCGTAAGTTCGCCCTTAGGACCTTTCACACGTACAGCATGGGCATCGAAGTTAACTTCGACACCTGCTGGAATACTCAATTGTTGTTTTCCGATTCTGCTCATACGTTTATTATTACCAGATTGTGAATAAAATTTCGCCGCCGACTTGTTCTTTGCGGGCTTCTTTTCCTGTCATGATTCCCTTCGGTGTTGAAATTACCGATGTTCCATGACCATATTTAACAGATGTAATTTCTTTTACGCCTGTGTAAACACGCTTTGAAGGTTTCGATACTCTTTCCACCCCATTGATGCGAGGCATCTTGTCCTTATACTCAAGAACTACTTCAACAGTTGGCTTAACGCCAGTACTTACGATGTAAGTCTTGATGTACCCTTCTTTCTTAAGTAATTCAAGTACCGCTTCCTTCATTTTTGAATGAGGAAGAGTAACGCTTGTCTTTTTTACAAAACCAGCGGTTTTAATCCCGTTTAACATGTTTGCTAGTGTGTCCATATTGTTTGTATTACCAAGAAGACTTTGTAATGCCCGGAATCATACCTTCGTTTGCAAGCTCACGGAAGCAGATACGACATAGTCCGAAATCACGCATAAAACCGTGCTTTCGACCACATTTGAAGCATCGGGATACTTTACGAGTGCTGAACTTTGGCGGCTTATTGCTTCGTGCAATAGTTGATGTTTTTGCCATTCTTTAGATAGTTAATAGATACTGATTAATAGACACTGGTTAAATACCAGCACTTTCTGTCTGAATATCGCGTGCAAATGCGTAAATTAACGGCTTTTTGCCAAAAACTTACGTAGAAACACGGATTACAGACAGCCCTAAAATACTATCATATTTTCTACCTTTAGTAAATAGTTCTTTATTTGCAATCACCAAACACGCAGATTCCCTCTTATGAGGTCCAAGAATCTCCAAGAAACTTCTCATACCCCTAATTAATGGATTCTGCAGTAGAAAGAAAGTTAGTAGTTGATTGTTCGGGGGTTAAACCAATATCCATTTCCGCTTTCGCATAAAAAGACTTATAAGCAATCAATATGACAAAAATCACAACAAAGCAAAAAGAAATATACTCAAGAAAGTGGACTCTGTGAGTCTTAGGAATTATCATTCTTTTAATTATACCCTTAAGATGCTGGGTGCCCATTGTGAACAGTGGCGTTCTCTGGAAAAGGTGTTCCCACATTTGAAGTGGTTACTGGCGGGTGACTGTTTATTTCTGAAGGTTGAAAATTATTTTTCTGAAGAATTTTTATTTCAGATTCTTTTACATCTTTAATCTCATCTTCAATGACGCCTAGTTCTCTTTCCACATCCCCCACTCTGTTTAAGGCTTTATTACTTCTAAATAAGGTGGCGACAGTAAAAGCGAAGATTCCAACTAAAAGTAAAGCGAGAAGATTCTCTGGATTATCCATATATTTTTAGTTTAACATAACAAAAGCCGACTGCTTCGCAGTCGGCTTTTGTTATTGATTAAACCGTTTTTAGTTAAATAGGATGCAATACGCGAAGCCTAGGAATTTTTTAGAGAAGGCGTACACATAGTACGACGACTTTAAAAAATTCCGTAGCGACAGAGTAGCGCGCTTATTTAACTAAAAACTAAATGGGGCTGGGTTAACTGTAACAGTAGTTCTCGCTGTTCCGATCACGTTACCATTCATATCAATTGCGTTTATTTCATAAGCAATATCCTGACGGTACCATGAATTATTTGTAATCATACTTGGAACTTCTTGCTGGAAGTAATTATTATTTACTGGCATTCCAAAGTCCTGACCACAAGGCACGCCCGCGATACTTACCTGAACGTTATTTACACAAATGGCACGAATCTTGAATGAGTACGCTCCGTAGTTATAAGTAGAGGTCGGTACATTTACATACAACTTAAAGATTTCTCCAGAGTTAACTGGTGTTTTACTTGCAGAGATACTTACCGAAGCCACTCCGTAGTACGGACGCTTAATTGTAATCGGTGAAACTGCGGCACGGAAAGTTGAAGTGATTCCTGCGATATCTGTAATCGGTGTAGTTACAACAATTCTAAATGATCCAGTGTTATATGCTCCTGTATTTGGGTTACTGCAAGTTCCAGAACAAACTGCATCAAGAACTTCTTTTGTAAGAATAAAGGAAGCATTTTTTAAAGATGTAACAGCCACCACCTTACTCTGATTAGATGAAGTATTTTCTAGAAGGATCTGGTACTGAGTTGCATTAAGATTACTTGTTGTCCAAGCAAGGTTAACTGTATCCCCTTCGTTATAAACACTATTTGCAAGCGGAGTAATTATTGTTAGTACACCTGACTGTGGAACGATTCCATAAGTGTATCCCACGTATGGACTGTAAATTATATTTGTACTTGAAACGGCACTCGTTGCTGGAGTAACATTTGAAGGAATAATTACATTGTTAGCAACATTACTTGTCGTGTAATTTACAGGTGTATAAACTGGAGGAAGTGTAATCTGAGCAACGTTTGAGATTGGGGCAACGTTCGTAGAAGGATTATTATATAGAGTTGGATTAGCTGGAGTTGGAGAAACAACACGAACGAATGGGTCGAAATTATCTACATAAGTTGTTCCTGAAGAATAACTATATGAGTATCCATAACCATACTGGTTGTACGACATAGAGTCTCCTCTTACATCACCATCACAAAGACGTTCGTTGATTGTGTTACGGGTAGCAGGCCCTACCATTCCTGTAGGATAAATAGCGTTTTCGATTTGGAAACGCTTAAGTGCAGACTGGGTTGCTGGACCAAAGTGACCATTTGGAGAGACATACATGTAGCCACCTCTGCTTAAAAGGTCTTGTAACATAAAGACTTCATTACCTTCAGAACCGACTGACAGTGAACTAATAATTTGTGTGTTGCAACTCTGTACTGGGGTATTATTAAAATACGCCGCAGACGAAAATGTGGCTGTTGAAGCCAAAATCCCTATAAATGTAATAATCTTTTTCATGCCCCAACCCTACACTATTTTCTAAATTATGTCAATAGTGCCTTAAAAACAAAAAAACGGCATAATCTGCCGTTTTTTGTTTTTAAGAAAACTTAGTACTTACGCTTTCTTGAAAGGAACTCCAATAAGTTCAAAGAAAGCAGTCGCCTCTTCTTTTGTCTTAGCAGTTGTTCCCATAGTGATAGCCATTCCGAAAACGTCTTTCAATTCTTCATCTTTAATTTCAGGAAAGATTGTGTGCTCCTTAACACCGAAAGTCATGTTTCCAATAGCATCCACCGATGTACGGTTAAGCCCGCGGAAGTCCTTTGTACGAGGAAGTGAAACATTTAATACCTTGTCCAAGAATCCATACATGCGAGCGCCACGAAGTGTCACCGCTACTCCAATCTGATCTCCTTCACGAGTCTTAAATGAAGCAACTGATTTCTTAGCCTTACGTAGCGTTGGTTTCTGACCTGTCACTTTCGCAAGTCTGTCCATAACCAAGTCGTTAAACTTCTTGTCACGCTTCATAGAAGAACCAGTAGCAACAGAAACGGTCACCTTAGTAAGTTTTGGAGCCGCAAGTGCGTTCTTATATCCGAACTCTTTTGATAGAACCTTAAATGCATCCTTCTCCAATTCTTTCACACTTTTAAAAGCAGTTTTTGCCATATTTTTTATTTGCGTAAGCACGATTAGTCTCTAAATGAGTACGTTATACGTCGCTTATCTTGTAAGATATTACCCTTACGTTATTTGATAGTAGACCTATAATCTACCATAAAAAAATACTCTTGTAAATAAATCAAGGCCGGTCAGCATTATGCTGAGCCGGCCTTGTTCGAAGTTCACGCGAGCGCAGACGTGTTCTCCGAGTTGAGGTACGAATCCATCTTGGCCCCAATCTCGATGACAACGTTCTGCAGGTCGCGAAGCGAATACTTTCCCGCTTCGACGTCGACTGCCTCGCCCTGCAAACGAGCTGCGACGGCAGTAAGGGACGGCGCACGCGCCAAGTCTTCGAGAACTTGTTCGCGGACCTCAAGAAAATACATGTAGGCGTGCGCTTCCGTTGCCTTCTTTGTGAGCCAACTCAGGCGTGAATTGATGTCTCCGCAATAAGTGGCTTGCAGGTAAACCTTGACCTCGTTGTCGATAATCGCGACTGTCGGTGACGTCGCTAAATCGATGGCTCGGCCCATGTATGAACCTGTTTGCAGCCCTTGCATCAATGATGCAAGGCCACTGACACCGACGAAATCGGAACTATCCGCCTCGCCGGAACGAATCCGCTTCAAGTCTTCTCCAAAGCCCAAAAATTCATAGGCAATGGATTGATCGGGGGTCATCATCATAAAAACCTTTCCGTCTCATAAAGAGGACAAATGTGTTGATTGTTCTTTCAGTTCACATCCTACTTTATTTGTAATTTTAAAGCAAAAGCGCGACCGAAGGTCGCGCTTTTGCTTTATATTCCTATTTATTACTCGGCTTTCTTTGCTACTTTCTTCTTAGTAGCTGGCTTTTCTTTCTTCTCTGTCTTGGCTTTCTTGTCTGCAAGTTTCACGTTTGATGCGTGAATCGACATGGCAATTGTCGCGATTCCGCCTTTTTCCCCAGCCTTCTTTGGCTTAGTGTGTTTCTTCATAAGGTTAAGACCTTCCAGAACTACGCGATTTTTTTCACGGTCAACAGATACAACAATTGAAGTCTTTCCCTTCTCCTTTCCTGTGATTACTATTACTTTGTCTCCTTTTTTTAGGTGCATATATTTAAAATTAAATGATTTCTGGAGCTAATGATGCAATCTTTCTGAATCCTTCAATACCTTTTTGTGAAAGTTCACGTGGAATTGGACCGAACACGCGTCCTGCCTTAGGTTCTTTCTTTACCTTGTCCACAATTACAACTGCGTTATCATCAAATGAAATGTATGAACCATCATCACGACGAATCTGCTTTGTAGTACGAACAACCACACCGTACACAACATCCTTTTTCTTAGTTTGCTTTCGAGGTTCTGCAACTTTGATTGAAAGTACTACCAAGTCTCCGATTGAGGCATAACGACGCTTACTACCTCCAAGCACCTTGAACACACGTCCGCGCTTTCCTCCGGAGTTATCTGTGATGATTACGTTTGTTCCTGCTTGTATCATAGTAGTGGTGTTATTTTAATAAATTATTTCTTTCCTACAACGGTAAAGTTTTTATCCTTTGAAAGTGGACGACACTCTTCAATAGTTACCGTGTCCCCTACCTTATACTCATTATTTTCATCATGAGCCTTGTAACGCTTATCGATTTTATAGTACTTTCCGTACTTCTTGTGTGCGACGTAACGCTGCACGTTAACAACAACCGTCTTATCCATTTTGTCAGATACGACTTTTCCTGTTAACTTCTTTCTTACTGTAATAGTTTTATTTGTCATGGTGTTTTAATTAACGAGCGACTACGCGAGTCTTAACTGGAAGTTTGCACCCAGCTTTACGAAGTGCTTCGCGAGCGGCTGCCTCTGGAATTCCGTCCACTTCAAACAAAATACGTCCTGGTCGAACTTCAAATACATATCGATCTGGATCTCCTTTACCTTTACCCATCGGCACTTCTGCGGCTTTCTGTGTAACAGGACGATCAGGGAAGATACGAATCCAAACCTTTGCAGTCTTTCCAGCCGAACGAGTCATAGCACGACGAGCAGCTTCAATCTGATTAGCGGCGATACGTGAAGAAGTTTCTGCTTTAAGTCCAAAAGAACCAAAAGCCACCGTGATCCCACGAGTTTCTGGACGTGCAAGTTTAGCCTCGCTTAAGCGCGCTGTCTGCCATTTTCGGTGTTTTACTTTCTTTGGGAATAACATACTCGTTTTTTAAATTATTTCAATCATTATTTACTGCCCTCTTTCTTATCAAACTTCATACCACGATATATCCATACCTTGATACCGATCACTCCGTAAGTCATGTTCGCTCGTTCACGTGCGAAGTCGATATCAGCACGAAGTGTCTGAAGTGGAATACCTCCGCGCTTGATTTGTTCACGGCGAGCCATTTCCGCTCCACCTAAACGTCCGGCAACTGAGATACGAGCACCCTGAACATCACGGTTAGCCATAACCTTTTCAATAGTAGTCTTTAGAACTCTACGGAAAGGAAGACGCTTTTCGATTCCTTCTGCCACCATTGCGGCTACAATTGCAGCATCTGCTTCTGGGTTAGCAACTTCAACGATATCAAGTTTCACATCCTGTGGAACAATAATCTTTAAACGTGCCATTTCTTTCTTTAGAGATGCACGGAGTTTTTCGATTCCGTCTCCACCGCGTCCGATAATCATACCTGGGCGTGATGTGTGGATGGCGATGCGGTACTGCTTTTCACTTCTTTCGATTTCGATAAATGAAACATACATTCCGCGAAGTTTCTTTGTTAAAAAGGCGCGCACCAAAACATCAGCACGAAGATAATCAACGTAACTAGTTGTATTCTTGCCGAACCAACGTGACTTCCAGTCGCGAATGATTCCAAGACGATGTGAATATGGGTGTACTACGTGTGTCATAAAAATTATTTATCTTCTTTCTTAGCTAATTCAATCACAACCTTACTTGTGTGCTTGTGAATTGGAAACGCGCGACCCATGGCTCTCGGCATCCAACGCTTAATCACAACTCCTTTGTCTACAGTAACGTTCTTTATCGTCAGTTCGCTTGCCTTAAGACCTGAGTTAGCAACTGCAGAGTCAAGAAGTTTCTTAATAGGAAGTGCTCCCTTCTTAATAAGGTGATCGAGCATGGCTTGTGCTTTGTCAGCTGATTTACCTTTTACAAGCTCCGTCACGAGGCGAAGTTTTCTAGGTGCTTGTCTGTAGTTGTTAAGTTGTGCTTTCATACAATAAAATATTTTCTGTTATTTCTTCTTCGTGTCAGTTGTTGCCTTAGCAGTCTTAGCAGCTGTGATTTCTGATTCTTTCTTCTTCTGGTCGATTTCCTTTTGCATCTTACCTCCGTGGCGAGTGAACTTACGAGTTGGAGAAAATTCACCAAGTTTGTGTCCTACCATGTCTTCGTTGATTAAAACTTCAACGTGAGTTTTTCCGTTGTAAACACCGAAAGTAAAGCCAACCATTTCAGGAGAAATATCTGAACGACGAATCCATGTCTTAATAACCCCTGTTTCTTCAGGACGTTTGCCGAGCACCTTTTTTAGTACTCTTTCGTCAACGTATGGACCTTTGTGTATTGATCGTGTCATGGGTTAATGGGGTTTAATTATATCAGATTTTCCTTGAAAGTAAAGCCTTATTTCGGATTATTTCGCAGTCTATTTCTTTCGACGAGACGCTCTACGAGAAACAATGTGAACGTTTGAATACTTCTTTGGTGAACGTGTCTTGTGACCTCCTGTAGTCTTACCTTGCTTTGTCTTTGGACGACGTGTTCCACGTGGCTGAGCACCTTCTCCTCCTCCGTATGGGTGGTCTACTGGGTTCTTAGCCATGGCACGAGTCTTTGGGCGACGTCCCAAGTTTCGTGAACGTCCTGCCTTTCCAACATTACGCAAACGATATTCTTCATTTGACACTTCACCGATTGAAGCGAAACATGAATCCATTACCTTACGAATTTCTGTTGAAGGAAGTTTAAGCGATGTAAAACCGTTGTCGTGAGCAACTACTTGAGCGTAAACTCCGGCTGAACGGACCATCTTAGCACCACCACGAGGCTTAACTTCGATATTGTAAACATAAGTTCCTACTGGAATATTCTTAAGTGCTGTGCGGTTACCAACTTCAACGTCTGCTTTTTCAGATACGATAAATGTGTCCCCTACCTTCATAGTTTTAGGAAGTAGAACGTAACGCTTAGCCCCATTTCTATAAGAAACCAAAGAAATGAATCCTGAACGGTTTGGATCGTATTCAACAGTCTCTACTTTTGCAGGAATATCCAAGATGTCGTATTTGAAATCCATCTCGCGATATGAACGCTTGTGTCCTCCACCTTTGTAAGGAGTAGTGATACGTCCGAACGCATTTCGTCCAACACCACGCTTGAATCCGTTAGTTAGCGGCTTGTATGGGTCGTTCGTAGTAAGCACGCCACGGTATGTTACCGTGCTCATGTTACGTCGTGATGGTGTTGTTGGTTTGTAAGTTTTCATAATCTTTGTATTACTTGTTTTCTACGGACTAACCGAGGTTAATCGTGTCACCTTTTTTAAGGAAGACCACAGCCTTCTTTATTCCAGCGGTAGTTCCTAACTTTCCGCGGATAAAAGTGTACTGACGAACCATGTTCGTAATGTTAATTTTAACTGGCGTAACTTTGTACTTCGCTTTTATTTCTGAAAGAAGAGAAAGTTTTGTAGCATGTGGCGCTACTACGAAAGTGTAGGCGTTAGCACTTGACTGCATTGATGCTTTTTCAGTTACGCGAGG
This sequence comes from uncultured Candidatus Saccharibacteria bacterium, assembly GCA_964348675.1. GTDB lineage: Bacteria > Patescibacteriota > Minisyncoccia > Phycocordibacterales > UBA5272 > UBA11704. Next base: position 14,950 of record CAYGDF010000006.1, on the reverse strand, counting down.
CGAAAGAATGAGGGTTGCTTTTTCTGCTCCTTTAGTTTCTTCTTTAGTTGTGGTTTTCTTTGTGGCCATAAATTTTATTTAGTCTACTTCACTTTAGATGACAAATATTCAATCGTCGCCTCTGGATTTGTAATTACCAAGTAACGAGCGTTTGCTACATCAAGTGGGTTAAGGTCATCCATGTTGTGAAGAACAACGTAAGGAAGATTTCTGAAAGCGCGCTTTGTGTTTAGATCACCTTTCTGTGTTGTCATGTAAACATTCCCCCTCTTCTTGTAAGCAAGAGTAGAAAATCCTTCAACTACAGTTAGATTTTTCATCAACGCTTCAGCGTTCTTTGTTTTTCCTTCATTAATAGCGAAAGCATCTACGAAAAGAATCTTTCCATTTGCAAGTTTCGCAGAAAGAAGTGAAAAGAGTGCTGCTTGTTTCATCGCGCGAGGAATTACTTTCTTGTAATTCTTGTCGTTACGAGGACCAAAAGTCACACCTCCACCTTTCCATAGCGGTGACTGTGCTGAACCGTGACGAGCACGTCCTGAACCTTTCTGAGCCCATGGCTTCTTGTGAGAACCACGAACTTCCGCACGGTTTTTTGTGTGAGCCGTTCCGGCGCGACGGTTTGAAGCCTGTCCGTTTAGAACCTGTGCTACAAGGTCAGCATTCCACTTCGCTCCGAAAATATTATCAGGCAATGTGATTTCTTTTGCTACCTTTCCTTCTGTTGTGTAGATGTTTGCTTTCATACTTTTAAATTAACCCTTGATTTCAACTAAAGTTCCGCGACGTCCTGGAACAGCGCCCTTAACAAGTAGAAGTCCGTTTTCTACATCGACGTCTAGAATTACCACACTTTTCTGTGTAATACGATCACTACCCATTCGCCCTGCCATGCGCTTACCTTTGTTAACACGCTGTTGACCTGTTGAACCGATAGAACCAACTTCACGCATTGAGTGCTTCTGTCCGTGCTGATGCCATCCTCCGTGCATTCCGTGACGCTTCATAACTCCTTGGAAACCTTTTCCTTTAGAGATTCCTGAAATTGTTACTACTTCTCCCTTGTTGAAAATATCACAAGCGATAGTTGCACCAATGTTTAAGTCACCTCCAGGTGTACGGAATTCTTTAAGTGCTTTGAAAGCAGTTCCCTTCAAGTGACCAGTTAAAGCCTTTGAAGTTCTTTCTTTCTTCTGAACACCAGTTCCAACTTGGATAGCCTCATAGCCATCAGACTCTTTCGTCTTAATAGCAGTTACAGTCATAGGAGTAGCCGCAAGTACTGTTGCAGGATGAACTTTCCCATCTTCTGAGAAAAACTGTGTCATGTGTTGTTTTGTGGCTAGTGTGAATTTCATACGTTTGCTTTAGGACTCTTTAAGAGTTATGCCATCTTTACATCTATATCAACTCCAGATGGAAGTGATAGATTTGTTAGGGCTTCAATCAACTTAGGTTGTGGGTTAACAATGTCGATTAGACGCTTGTGAACACGCATTTCAAACTGTTCACGCGCATTTTTGTAAATGAAGGTTGAACGGTTAACTGTATACTTCTTAATTTCTGTCGGAAGTGGAATCGGACCTAATATTACAGCCTCGAAACGGCGAGCCGTGTCGATGATTTGCTTTACTGAAGCATCAAGCACTTTACTTTCATATGCACGCACGCGAATACGAAGTTTCTGTACTTCGGCCACTTTCGTCGCCTTCGGTGCTTTTGTAGCTTTTACAGATTTTACTGCTTTCTTTGCTACTGCTGTAGTTGATGTTGCTGTCATGCTTGTAAGAATTAAGGTCTATCTTTTCGAGATAGTATTATGCGATGATTTTTGTTACTACACCGGCACCAACTGTCTTTCCTCCTTCACGGATAGCAAAACGTCCCTGCTCTTCAAGAGCGATTGGAGCGAGAAGCTTAACTGTGAACTTGATAGTATCTCCTGGCATAACCATTTCTGTTCCTGCTGGAAGTGTTACTTCACCTGTTACGTCAGTTGTACGTACGTAGAACTGTGGCTTGTAACCATTTAAGAATGGAGTGTGACGTCCACCTTCTTCTTTCTTAAGGATGTAAACTTCACATTCGAAATCTGTGTGAGGTTTTACTGAGCCTGGTTTAGCAAGAACCTGTCCACGCATGATGTCTTCCTTCTTGATACCACGAATAAGGATACCAGCGTTGTCTCCGGCAACTCCTTCGTTAAGTGACTTGTTGAACATTTCGATACCAGTTACTACTGTCTTTACAGTATCCTTAAGACCGACGATTTCAATTTCTTCGTTAATCTTAACAACTCCACGTTCAATACGTCCTGTTACTACAGTACCGCGTCCTTCGATAGTGAAGATATCTTCAACTGGCATAAGGAAAGGCTTTGTAATGTCACGTTCTGGAAGTGGAATCCAAGTATCGAGCGCGTTCATAAGTTCAACAATCTTCTGTGCCCATGGATCATCAATTGATGTCGCTTCAGCGGCCTTTAGACCTGAACCACGGATAATAGGAGTGTTAACACCGTCAAAGCCTTGCTTTGTAAGGAGTTCACGGATTTCTTCTTCAACAAGTTCAATCATTTCCTGGTCTTCAACCATATCGCACTTGTTTAGGAATACTACGATTCGAGGCACACCCACCTGCTTGGCTAGAAGGATGTGTTCACGAGTCTGAGGCATAGGACCATCAGTCGCTGCAACCACAAGGATCGCACCGTCCATCTGAGCCGCACCGGTAATCATGTTCTTAATATAGTCAGCGTGACCTGGAGCGTCGATGTGCGCGTAGTGACGAGCAGCTGTCCAGTATTCACTGTGTGATAGAGAAATTGTAATTCCACGAGCTTTTTCCTCTGGAGCCTTGTCAATTTCGTCTACTCCCTTCATTTTGATAGTAGAATCCTGAAGGTGAAGCACGTTTAATATACCTGCTGTAAGGGTAGTCTTTCCGTGGTCAACGTGACCAATGGTTCCTACGTTTACGTGTGGTTTTGAGCGATCAAATGTTTCTGCCATATGTTTTTGTTGGGTCTTGTCATCCGCCGCCTGGCGGAGATATTGGACTATTAGATTATTTTAAATAAAACTAGAAACGCGATAATAAATAGAAACTGATAATTGTGAACTGCCAACCACTTAGCCAAGCAATAGTAATCCGTGGGGCCAAGTAAGTCATGCAATCTTATCACATTTTCAGGAAATTTGCAAATCAGACCTCCCAAGCACTCTCACTTAATAAGCGAGACGTCTAAAAAGAATCAAAAAGTCAGATTTACCTGCTACAAAAACCTACAAAACACCTTGCAAAGTCACCAAAAAGTTAGGGGAAGTGAAGGTTGTGTCCTTTTTACCGACGTAATCCTGTAAAATTACTGAGAAGTTCGCCATAACAGTTCCTGGTAAAGAAACCCCTACGTCAGCATAAGCGTCAATAATTTTAGACTGAAACGCTGCCATATAAGAGTTTGCTTCAAAAACGTCGTTAGTTAATTGGTCAATTAAGACGATATTACCCAAACCAGACGACGGATTACTGCTTGATACTATCTTTAGAGTAGTTGATTTTAGTAGGACTGGAACGGATGGGCTAAAGGTAAGTGTGCCAAATCTAGCTCTGTAACTATTAGGAGCAAGTGCCCCTCCGACAGAACCAGTTTGTACGGATGATGTGAAAGATTTTATGTCTATTGTTCTTAAATTGCTCTGCCCCCCTTCTGTAGTTACCATAATTTCGTATGTGCCAGCTGGTAATTTTTCGTTACAGTTTATTCCACATGGAAAAGTCGTGCTAGTTAAATTTTTAGGCATGACAATTATAGTACCTGTTGCTGATGGTAAAACACCAATTGTATAAGAAATTTGCGTTGCAATATTTTTAAACCTGACAATGTTTGTCGTAGAACTAAAGTTAATACCATATAAGTTAAATGTCCAATCCGTCTGTCCTCCTGAAAAAAGGGTTACGAAGTCAACCGAATACAAGTTTGGCATTGGATAAAACTTTTGCGTGACCACTGCCGGCGTTGTTGTGGTTGCCTGAACTGGAGATGTTTGAGTTGTGGTCGTACTTACGTTTGAAGCAGGTTGTTTCACCTCTTGATTACCGCTGACACAAGAATTTTTTTGTATAGCCGCGCGAGTTAAAGGTCCAGTATTTCCAACTTGAGGAAGTCCAGCACTTTTTTGAAAGGCTTTCACTCCAGCAAGAGTTCCAGGTCCGAAGTATCCATTCGGGGTTGCTTTCAAAAATCCTTTTGCATACAAAAAATTCTGAAGAGATAAAACTGCTGACGACTCATAGCCTCTTTGTAAATTATACGTAAGTGACACACAGGGCACAGTCTGCGCTAATGTAAGCACCACAGTAGAAACCAACAATACGCCAAGAATAATTTTCTTCATATTAAAAGTGTAGCATGGCACAAAGAAGCCATCCTCTACTCTAGATAAACATGAACGTATTTTGTTTCTACTTTTGAGTCAGCCTCGGACGGTTCACCTGTACGCTTGTCAAAGCGGAGAACAAAATTATTTTGATCAAGTACTGTAATCCAATCGCTTCCATCGGCACACTGAGAGTCTCGGCAGTCGGCTCCAAGCACCCACTCATTGTTCTCTTTTGGTATAGACACCGCAAGACTTGAGTATACTTTTCCTCCATAAATAGAATCGCGATAAATCCGCACACCTTGGTCGTCGCTTTCCCTATGCGCATACGCAGTTAAATAACCTTGAGGCTGCGCGAGTTGCACGCAATCATATGAGTCGCACGCAAACACTTTACTGAGTGTCTTGTGTTGTTCGTCAAACACATAAAAGATGTCGACCGATGAACCTCCCATGGGAGCAAAATTGCCTCCTTTTATATCTACATAAATTATATTTTCATATTGTGCAACCCAAGCATACCGCTCACCATCAAAATCCTTTACATCCGCAAATGAGCTAAGGTCTGGCAGTGCAATCCGCTTTTTACTCCAACGAAATTCAGCAGAACAGTTCTTAACAAAACCACTTCCACCTTCTCCCAAATTACTCACTTCTTTATCACATGTAATGTGCGCAGGATCATATTCTTGCCAACTATTGTATATAATAGGCTCTGGTTTTGAGATTTGAACTATGGGCTGGTCACCGCCCTTCATAAGCGCTTCGTCATCTGACCCAACTGAGAATGCTTGAGTGTTCTTTTCCAGAAAGTAGCGAGTTGCCAATACTGACCCCGCGCTCACAATGATAAGAAAAGAAAAGAAAAATACCCATGATTTTATTGTCATACTTAAAGTGTAGCATGTGAAATACTTCCCTATTCAACTCCTTATGAAGGTATATACTAAATACAGAGGGGTTCAGAGTTATTAATAAATAATAAAAAATATATGAAATCATTACATATGCTTGCGTTTATCCTTCTTGTTGTTGGAGGACTAAACTGGGGATTGGCAGCACTTGGTTACAATGTAGTAAACATGGTCCTAGGTTCATGGCCAGCAGTTGAGAAGGCTGTTTATCTGCTCGTAGGACTTTCTGCTGTATACATTGCAATAGGACACAGGTCTGACTGCAAGACTTGCATGGCGTAAAGATAGTTTTTAGGTTTCAAAATTCAAAAGCGCGACCTTCGGTCGCGCTTTTGAATTTCTTTTAAAATTACTTTTTATTCTCTGCAATATCTTTTGCGATATTCTGTGGAACCACATCATACTTTCCGAATTCCATCGTGAATGATGCACGTCCTTCTGTCATTGAACGAAGATTGTTTACATATCCGAACATTTCAGATAGTGGAACCATTGCGCGCACCACTTTGTCCTGACCACGTTCATCCATGCCTTCAATCTGTCCACGCTTTGATGATAGGTTACCTGTAATATCTCCGTAGAACTTGTCCGGTGTAACGATTTCCACCTTCATGATTGGTTCTAGAATTACTGGCTTCGCTTTTCCAACCGCATCCGCTAGCGCCATTCCAGCAGCCAACTTAAAGGCGATTTCAGAAGAGTCCACTTCGTGGAAAGATCCATCGTAAACTTCACAAGAGACGTCTACCATCTTGAATCCAGCGAGAGTTCCGCGGTCCATCGATTCACGAAGTCCTTTTTCTACAGCTGGCACGAATTCTTGTGGAATAGCACCTCCCTTTAGGGAGTTAATGAATTCAAAGTTATCATATCGCTTTGTGTTCTTTGGCAAGTCTTCAGGTAATACTGAATAATCGATAGGCTTGATATTAATTTTCACGTGTCCGTACTGTCCACGTCCTCCTGACTGCTTGATGTACTTTCCTTCTCCAGAAGCAGAACCAAGAATTGTTTCCTTGTACGCTACCTGTGGCTTTCCAGTGTTAGCCTCTACGTTAAACTCACGCTTCATACGGTCGACAATAATATCTAAGTGAAGTTCTCCCATACCTGAAATAATTGTTTCAAGAGTTTCTGGGTCTGACGCAACACGGAATGTTGGGTCTTCAATCGCAAGTTTTGAAAGTGCGATACCCATTTTTTCCTGGTCGGCTTTTGTCTTCGGTTCTACACGCATTGAGATTACAGATTCTGGAATAACAATTCTTTCTAGAATAATTGGGTGGTCTTCGGTACACATTGTGTCTGATGTGATTGTATCTTTAAGTCCAACCGCAGCTGCAATTTCTCCGGCGTATACGACTTTCACTTCTTCACGCTCGTTAGCGTGCATACGAAGGATACGTGATACACGTTCTTTCTTTTCTTTTGTTGAGTTATAAATATATGAACCAGCCTCAAGCGTTCCAGCATACACACGGAAGAATGTAAGTTGTCCTACGAATGGGTCGGCCATAGACTTAAACGCAAGCGCAGCAAACGGTGCAGTGTCAGAAACTTCTACCTGTATAGATTCTCCTGTGTTTGGATCAATTCCCTTAGGGGCATCAATATCAAGTGGTGATGGAAGATAGTCGATAACGGCATCAAGCACTAGTTGTACTCCACGATTCTTAAGTGATGAACCACAGAATACTGGGAAGATTTCATTTGCGATAGTTGCCTTACGAACTGCAGCCTTTAGTTCTTCTACAGAAAATTCTTTTCCTTCTAGATATCCTGTCATCATGTTTTCGTCAGTCTCAACAATCTTCTCAATCATTTCTGCGCGACGCTTCTTTGCTTCATCTAAAAGTTCAGCTGGAATTTCTGCAGTAGAAACGTCCTTTCCTTTATCTCCAGAGAATTTCATTTCCTTCATAGTTAGAAGGTCGATGATACCGTCGAAGTTTTCTTCTTCACCGATTGGCATCTGCATGCGCACAGCTTTCTTTGAAAGACGATCTAAAATAGACGCGTACGCTTTATCGAAATTCGCACCCATGCGGTCTAGTTTGTTGATGTAACAAATTCTTGGCACCATAGCGTCTGACGCGTATCTCCAGTTTGTTTCTGATTGTGGTTCTACTCCTGCTACTCCGTCGAAAACTACCACGGCACCGTCAAGCACGCGAAGAGAACGCTTTACTTCAATCGTAAAGTCGATGTGCCCTGGCGTGTCGATGATGTTGAAGCGACACTTCTTTGAAACATCCTCCTTCGACATGTATGTTGGATTCCAAAATGCAGTCGTCGCAGCAGATGTAATTGTGATACCACGTTCACGTTCCTGTTCCATCCAGTCCATCACTGTATCTCCTTCGTGAACTTCTCCGATTTTGTGTGAAACTCCAGTATAAAAAAGAATACGTTCTGTAGTTGTAGTCTTTCCGGCGTCAATGTGAGCAATAACTCCGAAGTTACGTGTTTTATTTAGTGGATAGTCGCGAGCCATAGTGATAATTGTTAGTTTTATTAGTTAATAGTTTTTAGTCTGGAACGAAAATCGCTTCGCGATTTTCGTTCTTTAGAAAAATAAAAACCGCATTTGCAGTGGAGATATACTACCATACTTTCCCACTTGCGACAATATATACAGAGAAGTTTTTAAGGAGTAGCATTATCTCTAATTCGTGCATTTTTGTGACGAAGAGGTTGTTCATTATTTGTGTTAGCCCAAAAGAAAGTGAGGCCAGACATGGTCAAGCAAAAACGCAGGACTGAGACAGTGGCGGACACCTCTCCTGTTCTCATGACCTTGGATAGTTTCGACCCCGAGAGAATTCCAGAAGGTGGGGTCATCCTTCGAATTCCTTGCGACCAGTTGTCGCGGGACGAAAACCAACCCCGAACCCGCTTCAACCCCAACAAGCTGACGGAACTCGCTGAGAGCATTAGGACGATGGGTCTCCAGCAATACCCAGTCGTCAACTACTGGAAGACTGTCGAAGGCGAACATCTTTTCAAGATCAAGGCTGGTGAACGCAGATGGCAGTCGCACAAGTTGCTCGGCCGGCCGGCCATGCTCTGCATCGTGGAACCCGAGAAGTATTCGGAAGTATACGATTCAGACCGTGCGCTAACCCAGGCCGCTGAAAACAGCTCTCGGGAACCTCACACGGTGGCTGAAATCGTCCATCTTGTGAGGAACGTGGTCGCTTCCGAAAAGCAAAAGCGTCAGGGTAACGGCATCACGGAGCGTGGAGTCGTCGACATCGCGCTCCGGAAGGTGGAAAAAGCCTTCGGCAAAAAAGAAGGCTGGGCTGCAAGTTACCATCAACTGGGCAGGCTTTCGGATGAGTTGCTGGACATGATGGACAGCGACGACGAAAGCGAACCCACCCTGAAATGGAGCGATGCGATTGCGCTCGTCACGGCCTCCAAAGAGGAGCAAGCAGAACTTCTCAAGAGGGGGCGCGAAACCTTTCCCAACAATCCAAGAGCTCGGGCGGTCTTCATTTCCAGAGAGGCACGCGCAAGACGAGAAGGCCGTGGAGAAAAAGTGAAGGGTCGAAACTACGAAGCCAAACAGAGATTCCTGAGCTACGGCAAACAACTCAAGAGTTTGGCGGAAAGGGCGACTGAAGGGAGAACTAAGGAGGAGACCCTCGCGCACATCAACCAAATGGTTTCGGCTATGGGAGTGGTCGAAATCGAAGAGATGATGGAAGACCTGCGCGTCGGACTATTCCCGTTCGTCCCCCTTTTTAGGATTGCAAGAGAGGCAAGGGAAAGCAAGATGGAAGCCTCCAACCTCAAGTTCGTGCCAGCCGGCATCGAAGAGGACGCAGACTGAACCATCAGCAGTCCGCCAAGAAGCCGGAGAAGTTATGACTCTCCGGCTTTTTATTTGCATAAAATACTAAAGCGCGCCGTAAGGCGCGCTTTAGTATTTTAAACTATGGAATCTACAAGGTTTTAGTTTTAGATGAAATACGAGGAGCCTAGAAATTTTTCGAAAGAGATGTACGGGATAGTACTTCGACCGAGAAAAATTTCGTAGCGACAAAGTAGTTCGCTAAAACTAAAAGCGGACTACCAAGCGAAGTGAGCGAAGGCCTTGTTCGATTCCGCCATTCTATGTGTATCTTCCTTCTTCTTCACCGCACTTCCTTCATTGTTTGCCGCTTGCATGATTTCATCGGCAAGTTTGAAACGCATAGCCTTTCCTTTCTTAGCTGACGCTGCATCGATAATCCAACGGAAAGCAAGCATGAACTTTCTCTCTTCACGAACTTCACGAGGTACTTGGTAGTTTGCTCCACCGATACGGCGTGAACGAACTTCAGTAACAGGACCGGCATTTTGAAGTGCCTGATTGAAAACTTCAATCGGGTCTTCCACCTTCATCTTTTCTTTGATTACATCAAAGGCACCGTAGACGATATCGCGAGCAGTGTTTTTCTTTCCACCTACCATCACGTAGTTAATAAACTTTGAAACCTTTAGCGAATTATACTTGGCATCTGGGCCAACCATATTTCGATTTTTTACTTTTCTTCGCATGTATTTAGTTATTTTCTTGCGTTTATGTTCCCGGAAGTAGCGGTACTCTGCAAGAGTTATTTTCAGTAATTACTTCTCTACTTGATTAACAAGTCGCTATATACTACAACAAAATATCAGAAATAGCAAAAGCGCGACCGTACGGTCGCGCTTTTATCTTTATTACTTCTTCGCTGCTGCAGCACCTGCCTTTGGTCGCTTTGCTCCGTAGAGTGAACGTCCCTGCTTTCGCTTATCAACTGATGTGGCATCCAATCGTCCGCGAACGATGTGATAACGCACTCCCGCCAAGTCCTTCACACGTCCACCACGTAGAATTACTACTGAGTGCTCCTGAAGTTTGTGTCCTTCTCCTGGAATGTAAGCAGTCACTTCCATTCCGTTAGTCAAACGTACACGGGCAATCTTTCGAAGCGCTGAGTTCGGCTTCTTTGGAGTTGTTGTTGTTACCTTTGTACAAACGCCACGCTTAAATGGTGAATTATAAAAATTAGGCTTGTTTTGAATCGCATTAAAACCCTTTCCCATAGCAATAGAACGTGACTTTCGTGCAGTCTTTCCGCGAGATTTCTTTACGAGTTGGCTGATTGTTGGCATAAATCTAAAATAGTGGGCAAACTATACCAAATATCCACTTATATTGCAAGCCCGATTTCGCCTTTAGGCCTAACGCAGTTGCTCATTTATGTTTTTAGTAGCCAAAACACTGTCATTCCTCAGGTCATAAATGATTGCCAGAGTTTTATACATAATAATGTAATCTCCTGATTTTACCTGACTATAAAAAGGGTTTTGTTTTTTCAAAGAATCGGCATCTTGCACTCTCACAACCGCGAGTGGATTCCCCTCTGGTAAAGTAATGTGTTTAGCCACACGGTCCAATATTTGTGACTTGGAAATAACTATTTCATTTGCCACCGTTTTACCAATATATGCATATGCCCCGTAGAAAGGCAGAGCAACCAGCATCGCCACCATAACTATCTTAAAACCGGAGTGAAATGTGTGGGATAAAAGTATCGCCCTTAAAGACTTCTTTCCGTAATTTTTAACAGACCTTGTAACCCTAGATACTCCGGTTCGTCTAGTTCGAGTTAAAGAAGCACTGCTTGCTTTGCTTTTTGTAGAACGCGAAGTACGGACAGTCTTTTTCATCGTAAATAAAGTATAACTTTATAAAAGACAATATAAAAGACAATAGTGTGGACAACTAACTAAGTAGTGCGGAAACGAAGCCTAAAACTTGAGGAATAAGTGCCCGATAAAGGACAGACGCCACTATAATAGCCACAATCATATAAATTGGATTATAAATAACCCTGGACCGTATGTGTAACCTTGGGAAAATGGCTTGTAATATAGACATTCCGTCAAACGGAGGAATGGGAATTAGATTAAAGAATGCTAGTGAAACGTTAACTCCTATTATTGTAAACAATGCTTCTGCCATACCGTTACTCATAACACCTTGTAAAGCAAGGATTTTAAAAGCGATTCCCGCCATAATGGCTAGCAGAATATTCGTTAATATTCCCGCCGCTGCCACAAAAGCCAATCCCGCTTTGGTTCCAATGTTGTGTTCGTTATATGGAACAGGCCTAGCCCAACCAAAAAATGTACCGGCCGTAAAGAACGCAAGTAACGGTACAAGCACGGAACCCATCACATCGATATGGGGTAGTGGGTTTAGGGTAAGACGGCCTGCTCGATTAGCAGTTTCATCTCCCTGAATATAGGCCGCATAACCATGGGCTATTTCGTGCAAAATAATAGAATATATAATGATTACAAAGGTAAAGATGGCTTGGGAGAGACTGAAAACTTCTGTCATATGAGTTAATGATAGCACAGCCCAAAATTGCTCTGTGAAACTACGGGCCAAAACCTGTTGCGAAACGGTCTTTTCTATGGTAGGATATGACGACGTAATAGAAATCTATGGCAAAAATCTGTCCACTCTGCGAAAAAGGTTCAAAGGTAGTTGGTAAGTACTCCAACTCTGTTCGTGCTACAAAATTCAACCCAGCCGGTGACCGTCGTGTTTACCCAAACCTTCAGTGGGCGAGAATCCCTAACGGTCCTCGTGTAAAGATTTGTACTTCTTGCATGAAGAGAGGTCTTCATCTCCAAATCAAACTGTAAGAAGTCTAAAAATAAAAGCGCGACCTTCGGTCGCGCTTTTATTTTTTCTTACTCACAGTTTTAACCGTTGTAATTACGGGTATGGCTGTATACTTATAATTAATGGAACCTACGCTTTCAGATAGCAGGATTCTTATTGAACCTATTATCAATAAAAAAATTCACGGGGTCGCTGACCACGCGAAGAAATTTAGATATGGTCTTAAGATAAAAAACATAGACGAGCGCATCAGTCATGATTTCGTCATAAGTAACGTCACCCTTGAGTCAGCCAGCGGACAAAACATCATCGCCGCCGAAAGTAAAACTTTCTACATTCCTCGCCTAAATACTGGAGAGGAGAAATTTTTCGATATTGGTGAACACGGTTCTTTTATGCATGGATTAGTTAGGATTGGAGCTGACATACTTCCAAGCGACAAGGAAAAGACAATTGCCTGTTTCCAAAGGAAGCCTTTCACAAACTCTTTCCTTTACGTAAAGACTAACTCTTGGGTTGATTTCTTTTATATTAAAAGCCCACAGGACATTGCCCAGGAACATATTATAAAAAGACTAAAGTGGCTAACAGTTGCCGTTCTACTTTTAATCGCACTACAGTTGGCATTTAGACTTTACCTTTAATTTGCAAATCCTTTGCAGATTATTTTTCTGTTTCCACTTCTACACTTTTTCCGTCAGTTATAAATGTAATTGTTCCTTTTTCAATTGTGCTTAAAATTTCTTTTGAATATTTTGAAAGTCTCTCGAGCGCTTCAGGATTTGGATGACCATACTTATTATCTTTACCCGCACTAATCACTGCGTACTCTGGGCGAATATAAGTTAGCAATTGTTCTCCACTTGAAGACTTACTTCCGTGATGTCCAGCTTTATATACAGTTACATTTCCGCCAGAGGCGGATCCGCCTCTGGCGGATTTAGAAAGACCTGCTGCAATTAATTTTGGTTCAGAGGTGGATGGTAAATCTCCAGTTAGCAAAAAACTTTCTTCACCGTACAAAACCAAAATAGAAATTGATGCATCATTTGTGTCATCTTTTTTAGCAACATAATTTGCTGAAGGATGTAAAACTTTTACAATCACTCCGTCATGAAAATCTATCTCATCTCCCGATTGTGCAATATGTGTTTCTCCATCTTCATCATCAATATGTTTTTGTAAATCATCAAACACTTGCGTGTGACCAATTCCTTTCGTTTCTAAAATTGTACTCACTTTAAATTTTTCTAAAACTGGAATAAGTCCAGTGACATGATCAGCATCCGGATGCGTCGCTTCAATCACATCAATATTTTTATCGAAGTACGACATCTCTTCTGAAAGTCTTGCCAGAATTTTATTATTGGCTCCACCATCGATTAACATTTGCTTGCCACTAGGGGTCTGAATAAAAATAGCATCACCCTGTCCAACGTCTAAAAACGATACACGTAACTTTTGCTCTTTCGAAAAGTTAATTATTAAAGAAATTAAAATAAACGAAACAAAAATTCCTGAAAATAAAATTATTACTTTCCCGTAATCATCTAAAAAATCTTTATGCTTTTTATACCGTTCTATAAACCACCCTTTCATACCTAAATGGTAGCATGCGCTATACTAGATAAATGTTTGACCTCCACTTTCTTATATCGTCATTTTCATACATCGCCATCTTTCTTTTGATGCTAACAAACGGTGTCACCAATCTTCCGTCATCTCAACTTCTTTATATTATCGCCGGCTACTTTGTAAGCACTGGAAACTTACTTTTCATCCCTACTATAATTGCTGGCGCTTTAGGAAACACAATTGGAAATATCATCACATTTCAACTAGTAAAAAAATATGACAACCCGTTCGCCAGAAAACTTTTGATGCTAGATGAAAACACATTTACTAAACTCCACTCGGCGCTTCACGAAACATTTTCTCGTCGTGGCATGTGGTGGCTCTTTTTAGGAAAGTTAACCCCATCAGTGAAAGCCTTCATCCCGATTGTGGCAGGTCTTGCAAATACTAAAACAAAACTCACTTCCCTAATTTTCCTAACCGCTTCGTTTATCTGGGCAACTGCCATCACATCACTCGGGTACTATTTCGGAGAACATATCACCCTTAAATCTTTTACTATTGTTTCACTCTTAATCGGCGGAACGATTGCCTTTATTGTTTATAAAAACGTTTCCAAGAAACTTAATAAGTAAATCTGTAGGTTTAGTAGGAAATTGTGTCTGTTAAAAACCCGTCGACCGTTGTACTCTTCGTTTCATCACTATTTTTTGTGATGAAATAAATGAGACCAACTATAATAAAAGAGTACACTACTAGCATTTCCACAAATGTGATTTGAAACGTTAAATATGAAAATGGTAAATACTCGATCACTCTTCCAACCCAAATTATAAAATTAAGAATCAGCGTATCAACGAATCCTAAAAGTGTCGCAATCGTGGTATTTGCATAAGAACTCGAAACAACCAGAAAAGAAATAAGCATGGTAATTGGAACAAAAGGTAGCACTAAAATATTTGCAATTAGCGCATAAACTGAGACTGTTCCAAAAGTGTACATTACGTATGGAAGCGTCGCCAGGTATGCAGATGATGTTGTGGTAACTAGCGATAAAAAATTTTCAGATTTAATCTTCAGAAAATATTTTTTTATAATTTCACTTAATGGAGAACTCAGGTAAATAATTCCTGCAGTCGCGAGAAATGATAAGTGGAGTGAGACATCGTTAAGCAATGAATACGGTTCATATAAAACAATTAAAAGTAGTGAAATTATAAGCGCCTGTTTAGCCACATATTCACGACCAAGCAGAGTTGCGAGCAATGCCACAAACGCCATCAATGTCGCACGAATAACACTTGCTTCTCCACCCACCATCATCACGAAAAATATAACAGAGGTGGAAGCAAGCGCGATGCGGATGAAAAGTGGCAGAAACGCAAACACAAAAAGTATAAATGAAATTACAA
>CAYGDF010000005.1:2589-35190 GCA_964348675.1 uncultured Candidatus Saccharibacteria bacterium | reverse complement strand
AGGAGGCGCGCGCGCAAGACATCTCGAAAATGGAGCTGTACCCCGGAATCAACAAAGCCGTCGCCGAGGCCAGATACGAGTGGAACGCGCCACCGTACAACGTCCCCAGCCAGCGACTGACGTTAGCACAAAGAATTAATGAAAAGGGAATGATGTCGCAGGAGACCTTCGACGTCAGTTTCCACATTGATTCGGAGAAGTTTTACGAATGCGTCAAAGCAACACTCGCTGTAGATGTCTGGCTTGTATCGAAACATCAAAGCAAGCAGCGTAGCCGTGAGCTCAACGAAAAAAACTACGGCTACGGCCTTGTCTACACCTGTGGTCGTTGGTCACTTGGTTTTGACCAGATGATCAACAGCAACAAGGGCAAGGCCAAAGTGCTCTCCTTGGTGTGGAGTACGAATAATCTCGAAGTGGGACCAATCTTTCTCAACGGCAACGTCGGGTACGTACGGCTAAGCTACGAGGTTCCGAGATACAAGATCACGTTGTATGAGAACACGAAAATCGCGTTTATTGGGACTGGACTTAACGCGCTACCTCAGGTACAACTCAACTTCGCTCCGGTGCCAAAGATGGCTGGGAAAGCCTGGATCACTTGGCTGAAGGTGAGAGTGCTTCAGTTCGATGCATTTTTCCAGACGGAGTGGTAGTTACGAGACCGCAACGAAGGAAGGGCGCCTCACGGGTGCCCTTTTTGTTTTGTTACTTTATTGTGTTAGTATTTCAATACTTCTAACGAAGAAATGCCCAGGTGGCGAAACTGGTAGACGCACTACCTTGAGGTGGTAGCGCTGGCAACGGCATGGAGGTTCAAGTCCTCTCCTGGGCACCAAGTCTTAACAAATTAAAACCGACTCAATTGAGTCGGTTTTAATTTTATGCTGTTACTTCCTCTGGAGTTTCTTCAACAACTGCTTCTGTTGTTGTAGTACTTCCCTTCTTCACAACACGAGTATCCTTCTTCAACTTTCTACGAACATCGCGTAGCGCCTTGTCACGAACATAGTAAAGTTTACTTCGGCGAGTCTTTGAGTGACGAACGAGTTCGATCTTATCAATCATCACAGAGTAAAGTGGGAAAACACGTTCAACTCCGATACCTGATGCAACTTTACGAATTGTAAAGGTGGCCCCCATTTCAGTGCCGTGCTTTCGCGCTAGAACCATACCTTCAAAAGCCTGAAGTCGTGTCTTGCCGTCGGCTTCTTTAATCTTGTTCCATACGCGAACAGTGTCACCTGAAGCAAATTCAAGTCCTTTACGTGCTTCGATGTCAACTGGCGATAGCTTGATTGATGTTTTCATAATTTTCTTTAAGTAAACGTAAGTGGGGATATTCTAACACAAAAAATCTATATAAGCAACAGCTTTTTTAGCACCTTTTCCATATCCTTTGGAACCTCGGCGGTAAAAGTTTTACTAACTTTCCCCTCCTTTTCTCCTGGAATTTCAATAGTTAATGAGTATGCGTGAAGCATGGAACGAGGGGCAAGTAATTTCCCAGCTTCTGAACCATATAAATCATCTCCAATAATCGGGTGACGAATTCCTCTAAAGTGGGCTCTAATTTGATGAGTTCTCCCAGTTAGCGGATAACATTCTACATATGTGAAAGTTTTTCCATCTTCTGTTTTGGAACGTGCTAAAACTTTATAGCGAGTAATGGCCTCCCTCTCCTCTCCGCGTGAATCTCCTGAAAAAAGGTCGACAATCGTTCTTTTACGGAAATCTGATTTTGCTCGCGCAAGAGGTGCGGAAATCATGCCAGTGTCGTTTTTAAGATTGCCCTCTACAATTGCTCGATAAACTTTTCGAGCGGTGTGGTCTTTAAATTGTTTCTTAAAGGAAGTGTAGGCAATTTTATCTTTTGCCAAAAGAAAAACGCCTGACGTATTTCTATCAAGTCTATGTACTATGCCCTCACGCGTTTCCTCGCCGACACCTTTTACGTTGTAGTTTTCTTTAAACCAGTCAGCAACAGTCTCTTCCTCTTGGCGCTCATCTGGGTGAACCATGATTCCAATTGGCTTGTTAATCACAAGCGTATGGTTGTCTTCGTAGATAACTGGAAAATTCATAGTTATTATTTTAGAGGGTCTCCACTGCTAACATGAAAATGTAAATGTTTGGAATCCTGATATTTGCCGAGGTTTGTTAGAATACGAGCCGCTCCGTGTTCCTCCTCGACTTTCTTTGCAATCGTTCTTACTACATCCAATATTTCTGCAACAATAAAATCATCTTCCTTTTCTCTGTTTGTAAAAGATGGGATGTGTTTTTTCGGAATAATAACAATATGAACTGGACAATATGGGCGAGTATGATGAAAAGCCAGCACATTATCGCTCTCACATTCTTTTTTTAAAACCGATATATCTTTTAAAGCGACGTCGCAATAAAAGTCATTGCCTGAATAATCCATATTTGTGGGAGATACAGGACTCGAACCTGTGACCTTCTCGGTGTAAACGAGTTGCTCTACCAACTGAGCTAATCTCCCTTATTTAATCTTCACATACTACATTAATTCCTAATTTTTTGCTAGTATGTAGCAATCCATAAGCCCTGGTAGTTCAATGGATAGAACAGCGGACTTCTAAGCCGTTAATAGTGGTTCGATTCCACTCCGGGGCACACGAACAAAGTGAGTGTGTTTTGGAGTGGAATCGAACCTTAGGAAAGGGGTCGGGAAAACGATAGTTTCCCCGTGGCGGAAAACAATGACCAAAGGGAGTGTTAGAAACCGAGGGGTTACTAAAGAGGAACGAAGTGACGAGTGAGATAGCGAAGCGTCCACTCCGGGGCACAATTAGTGAATTGTGGGCAAATACGGTTTAATTAGTTTTTCAAATTCCGTAAAGTCAAAATCTGAAGCCCTGTTTTCTTGTTCCAACTTTTCATATAATTCAAGAAACTCTGGGTGGTCATTAATAAACTCACCGAACGCTTTACCATATTTAAAAACAAATTCTTCAAAACTTGAACCTTCATCCTGTTCTAAAAACTTCAGGTTTTTAGCATAGGCTATTTGTAGAAAAATTTTAGTCCTTAATTTTAGACTTTCAGATTCTATTTCTTTCTTAGATTTTAACATTATGCCTTCTAGATGAGGTTTTTCCATACCCGAATTTTATCATGGTTCACAACTTTCTTTACATTTCAAAGCCTGGTATTACACTAAAATATGAGAGTCCCACAACCACCCTGGAGGTATCATGGCAAAAGACTGGCAGCAAGAGCGCGATGACGAAATCGACTCTGAACCTGTTTTACAGGCTGCACCAGTGAAGGGCAGATTGCACACGAGACGCGAAAGGACTAACGTCTTCACCATACCCGAATACGGTGAAGGTGCTCGTCCGGATTACGGCTTGCACGACTGCGTGCGAGACGTGTCCCACGACTTCTAAGCAACTCCGTCCACCCCACCAACCCGGCGCGCCAAAAGCGCGCCTTTCCTATTCGTATTTAATTTCTCTTTTCAATCTATCTTCTAGTTTTCTTCCTAACATTCTCTTGGCGTCTCCTGCCCCGCAGACAACCACATCCCCCTCACCGATTTTATGAACGATTAAATCCAAAATTTCATTTATTGCTTTTGTTATTTCTTTTTCTATTGACCGTTTCCCAAAAGGAATAAGTTCTCCGTCAAAAGTTAAATATTCGTCTTCTATGCAGATATGATGAATCATTGCTAAAGTATACCTTGCTTAAGGAGTAGAAGGTAAATAATCCCCACAGCGATAAGACAATACAAAATAATTGTTGCTACTCTCTGTTGACCTAAAACAAACTTCTTTGCCTTCGCACCGTATCTATCTGCAATATAAGAAACTGCGAAAAATCTAACACTTCTACCAATAATAGACGCAATAATAAACTGCCACAAACTCACTCCAAAAAGTCCAGCAGATAGTGTAAAAACTTTGTAAGGTGCGGGAGAAATAGATGCAAGTATAATAGTTAAGAAAACATGGTCTTTAAAAATCTGCCCAAGATGCGCCACCTCAGCCCCAATCCCATAAAATGCGACAAGTGGTGCGCCAATATACCCATAGAAAAACTTTCCTATAAAATAACCAAATATTCCCCCGAGCACCGAAGAAACGGTTCCAATCAACGCAAGTTTAACCCAAGAAGGTTTCTTCTCGATTGAAAGCATCGCGACGATTAAAACAAATGGTGGAATCGGGAAAAAAGAAGATTCAACAAAAGATACAAGCGATAGCGCTCTTTTAGCATTATTATGCTCGGCCCATTTTTCCACCCAATTGATTAATCTTTCAAGCATAGTTAACGAAGACGTGTTCCGTTAACTAGCGTTTTAGTTGGGTTAAGCAAAGCAAGACCACTCTCGTCACTTCCAGCGAGAATCATTCCTTGAGACTCAAACCCTCTTAGCATCCTCGGTGCTAAATTTGTAACAAAGGGAAATTGCTTTCCAACTAAATCTTCAGGCAAAACAAATTCTCTAATCCCAGAAAGGATTTGTCTTGGAATTTCTTCTCCTAAATCAACCTTAAGAATATAAAGTTTATCTGCCCCCTCCACCACATCAGCAGAAAGCACAGTTCCTAATTTAATTTCTATTTTCTGAAAATCGTCAATTGTGGCAAAAACTTTTTCAGGAATCGCTTCTTCTTTTTTTACTTCTTCATTTTGTTCATTCATGTTTTCACTCTACCAATTATCCGTCCCTGTGTCACTCTCCTCGTCGTCATCTCCGATTTCCTCTTCATTTGAAATCGTTGGACCGTTTACTTTATCTAAGTATCTCTGCAAGACAATTGCCGCCGCCTGATCATCAACTTCATGGTCGCCCTCTTTCCCTGGTTGCTTCCTAGCCTCCACTGTCGAGTACCACTCTTTTTCAAAAACCACCTTAACATCCACGGCACCTTCTATTTGTGCTCCAAACTTTCTAGCCTCTTTAGCAATTGGATTAGGTTTTCCTTTTTGGTCCACACTCTCACCAATCACAACGGTAAATATTTTCATTTCGCGAACCAAATCGAGTGTATCCTTAAGCAAAGAATTATCATTTGGAGATATCATTAAAGGAAAAGCAATTCTCCCATCGTCATCTGACTGGGAGAAGCCAACTTTTTTAGAGCCGTAATCAATTCCTAAATATTTCATAATGGCAGTTTACATTTTTTACCACCAAAATTCTAGTGAACTAGATTTTTTAAATCTAAAGTTTTATTTTCCTTATTTTTCTTTGCTCCACTTTGCTCTGTCACCTTTCCAGTAAGAAATGGCAACCAATACCAAGATGGCAATGACCATGTGTCCAATAAATGGGCGCAGTGTGTCGCTTGCTGATAAAGAATTTTCATCTATACGCAAAAAATCTCTAACCAAAAATAAAATGAAAGCAAAGATAACTACCCACCCCTCCCATGAGCACGGTATCCAACCCCAACCGTAGACCTTAGTTCTAAACCATGGTTTTTTATTCATAAGTTTAAGTATACGCCCAGACCTTTAAAAAACAATCGAAATGTGGTATAGTATCGCAACGGTTTTACATAAATCGCACAAGGTAAATTCTTCAAATACTAAGCGGAGGAGTGGCAGAGTGGTCGATTGCACCTGTCTTGAAAACAGGAGTCTGAGTAATCGGACCGTGAGTTCGAATCTCACCTCCTCCGCTTAGTATTTGAACTAAACTGCTCTCGTAGTTCAATGGATAGAATTCAAGTTTGCGGTACTTGCGATGCAGGTTCGATTCCTGCCGAGAGCACATGAAAATAAAATATCCGTTCCGATTTAGGAACGGATATTTTATTTTTACCTGTGCAGACTCGGCAGGAATCGAACCTTAGGAAGGGGGTCGGGGAAACGATAGTTTCACCGTGGCGGAAAACAACGACTGAAAGGAGTGTTAGAAACCGAGGGGTTTCTAAAGAGACTTCATCACTTATTCGGTGATGAAGTCGAGTGAGATAGCGAAGCGTCCTGCCAAGCCTAATTTTGTAACTGATTTCTGCCGAGCCACTCCCTGTAAGAAACCTCGCGCATTTCACGTCTCAACTTATGCAGATAAACACAATCTGCCAAAAGGCCTTTTCCTTGCGAAATATGAAATATTACATCCAAAGTTTCGGACTGGTTTTAGTAGCACTTGCTGTAATCGCAGGGACTTTGTATCTGACTCCTATAGTTTTTGATTTTCTAGAAAACGTCTCCTACCGGTCGATAGTAGTATTTTTGTTATTCATAATTGCTTCTAATTTATTAGCCAAAATAACCAAAGTGTATATAAATCTATGAGTACAATATTTTCTCCTAATGTAAGAAAAATTGTTATATTTGTTCTACTCTATATATCTACTCTATTTATTATTTTGTCTACAGTTTGGTGGACTCCGCATGAACAAAATGATTACCCTATTTTTCGTCTCGTTATAATAACTTTCGCCACAATTTTACTTACGAAATATCTAGTCTATATGGTGGTTTCGCCTTGGTACGATGTTTCTGTCGCTTTCAGACGAAAAGTAAGAGAGGAAAAAAAACTACCCCCTTACCTGCCATTTGTAACTGTGGTAATACCCGCCTGGAACGAAGAGGTGGGATTAGTAAAAACCGTAAATAGCGTGCTTGGAAGTGACTACAAAAATATGGAGGTTGTGGTAATTAATGATGGCTCCACTGACGCTTCTGATAAATTGATGCGGGAATTTATAGAAAAATACGAAAAAGAAAATAAAAACAACGAAGACAAAATTGACATCGTATATAGATACAAAGAAAATGGAGGGAAAGGTAAGGCTTTAAACTCTGGAATAAGAATGTCTTCGGGAGACATCATAATTTCTATTGACGCTGACTGCGTGCTTCCACCTTATACAGTGAGAAATTTCGTAAAGCATTTCGAAAATAAAAAAATAATGGCGGCGGTCGGAAATGTAAAAATCGGCAATCAAAAATCTCTACTCGAAACCCTGCAGTATTTAGAATTTTTATTTTCTTTCTATTTCAAAAAGGCAGATTCGCTTTTTAATACAATCTATATCATAGGAGGAGCGGCGGGGGCTTTCAGACGTAGCGTTTTTGAAAGAGTCGGACTTTATAGTTCTAAAAATATCACTGAGGATATCGACCTTTCTGTAAGAATACAAAAGGCCGGCATGCGTATCGTGTACGCAGCTGATGCTGTCGTGTACACGGAAGCCGCAACAACTTTCAAGGGACTCGTCGCTCAACGACTAAGATGGAAAAGAGGTCGATTCCAAACTTTCTTCAAACATCGTGCACTTTTCTTTAGCGAAAAAGATGTTCACAGCAAACTTTTAAGTTGGATAATACTGCCACTTGCTGTTTTTGGGGACCTGCAACTTTTCTTTGAAATATTTTTCTTGGCCTTCCTTTACGTTTATTCCTTCCTCACTCATGACTTCTCATCCTTTGTGTCTGGTATTATCGTTGTGAGTTCGATGTTCTTTGTACAAATCTGGGATAATGAGGATAAGAGAAAAGATGGCAATTTAACACTTTATTTCCTGGCTCCGATCGGGTGGCTGTTGTTTTACATAACAACTTTGGTCGAATACTTGGCCCTAATCAAATCGGTGTTGGGATTAGCCCGCGGAAAAGATTTGCTCTGGCAAAAGTGGGACAGGGTCGGAGTTTCAGTTAATCCAAATAAATAATATGAGAAAAAAAATATTTATAGCAATTTACACAACATTTATAGTCCTCGCAGTTGTTTTTGTTGAGTTCGTAGTTACCAATGTCAAAAAAAACCCAGTAAACAAACCCACTCAAGCAGAAATCGCCGACACGTCGATTGCCCAGTACCAAGAGAGAGCCAACGGTAGCCCCCTTATTTCCGTCCGAGGATATTCCAACCCTCTTTACCCGGTTTTATTTCCAAACAATGAATCACTGCCTGCAGGTTGTTCGCTTCGATTTTCACTTGTGCCAGAGAAAAAAGCAGTTGACCCTGGAGCGCAAATAAAATATTCATTAACAATTTCAAATGTTGGAGCAGATACTTGTGAAAACGTAAGTCTCTCTGTTTACTACACCGAAAAAGAACATTTCGTTTCTGCCACACCTGCACCATCGGCAAGTGACTATTATTGGAACATAGGAACTTTAAATAGTCGCGCTAACTATAATATAACTCTTGTTACCAGAAACACGGGCGTGGCAGGAGATGAAATACTCTCCGAAGGGTGCGCAACGAGTGACAGTTCGCCAGACGTTTGTGCTCAAACAATGATTTTTATTCAAAGCGGGGCCTCTAGTTCCCCGGCGTTTTCAGAAAAAATTAGTAAAATAAATATTCCAGCAATTATCGGAACGGTTTGGGGGCAACTCTTCTCTAAAAAAGAACTAGGAATTTGGGTGTGGGACTCTCCAGTGAAAATGACCCCTGCGTACGCAGAGCAGGTCATCGGTGTTTCTAAGAAAAATGGTTTCAACACCATATATTTAACTATCGATGACTTCATCCCTATCGCACAACAAAACAACACCGCTAACTCAATCGTATTAAAAGATCGCTATATGAAAGCCTTATCAATTTTCATAGTGGCGGCCAACTCTTCTGGAATTTCAGTCGACGTGGTGGGTGGTGCAAAGGATTGGGCAAAACCTTCCAACAGGTGGAAAGGTTATGCCTTAATAGAGTTTGTTAGAGAATATAATACGGAGTACCCAGACGCCAGGATACGTAACCTACAGTACGACGTAGAGCCTTATCTACTTTCTGATTATGACGCAAACAAAGAAGTGACACTAAAGGAGTTCGTTGAGTTTATAGACGAATCCGCTAGACGTATGCAAGCAGTTGATGCGGGGCTTTCAGTGGTTATTCCGCACTTTTATGACAACAAACAAAAGTGGACCCCTGCGCTTTCATATAAAGGTAAAAATGGTTATGCTTTCACTCAACTTCTAAATGTTCTCGCTCAAAAAGACAGAACGACAATTATAATCATGGCGTACAGAAACTTCTTCAATGATCAGGATGGCACAAAAGATATATCTGAACCAGAAATGGCAGAAGCCGGAAATGGCAACTACAAAACCAAAATAGTTGTAGCCCAAGAAACTGGGGATGTGCCACCGGCTTATGTTACTTTCCACAATTATCCAAAATCTTCCTTGCTTGAACAGCTAAATGAAATCAATGACTACTTTGGAAAGTATAAAAACTTCGGTGGAGTGGCGGTGCACTACTTTGACGCTTTTCTAAAGTTAGATTAAGCAAAACAAAAACACCCTTTCGGGTGTTTTTTGTTTTTCTACTTAGAAACTTTTGCTAGAGCTTTCGCTAAACGAGACTTCTTGCGGTTAGCGTTACCTTTCTTGATTGTTCCTCTTTTTGCAGCCTTATCAAGTGCTTGGAAAGCGAGACTCAAGTTAGTTTTAGCCGCTTTTAGGTCCTTATCCTGTACGTCCTTACGAACTGTTTTTACAGTTTCTTTAAGTGTGCGACGGAGGCGGTCATTTACGACACGCTTTCTAGCACTTACACGTACTCCTCTTTTTGCGTTTTTTGTAATTGCCATAATGTTTTTATAAATGAAACTATAACACAAAAGCCATGATTGTTCAATCCCTTATAAAAAGGTAGTCACTCAAATGATATACTCATACTATGATTGGATTTCTTAATGGAAAGGTACTTAACCGAAACGAACAGTCTCTTTTAATAAACGTCTCAGGTGTCGGCTATAAAGTTTCTGCCCCACTTCCCCTTTTGATTTCGCTAAACGACGGGCAAGATGTGTCTCTTTACATTCATACCCACGTGAGAGAAGACCAATTAACTCTTTTTGGTTTCAAAGATGAACTTGATTTATTCCTATTTGAGAAGTTAATCAATGTTTCTGGAATCGGACCAAAGTCAGCACTCGCCATGTTATCCGTTCATTCCCCTGCCTCTATTGCAGACGCTGTGGAACGCGAAGATGTACAAGCCCTTTCCCATACTCCAGGAGTTGGTAAAAAAACTGCTGAAAAAATAATTCTTGAATTAAGAGGGAAACTTTCTCACCTAGTGGGTTCAAAAGAAACAGATACAACTTACGAAGTTCGTTTGGCACTTGAAACGCTTGGCTACTCTCCAAAAGAAATACACGACACCCTACAGAAACTTCATACGGAAAATAAATCGACCAGCATTTTAATAAAAGAGGCACTAAGCCAACTGCAATAAACATGGAAAAAATTCTCCGCACAATAGAAAAAATAATGCCAAAAAAATTATATAGATTTTTACAGCCTTATTATCATTTTGTTTTGGCAATCCTCGGCACAATTATTTACAGAACACCGTCGAAACATATTTATGTAATCGCAGTAACTGGGACTAAAGGTAAATCCTCAACCGCAGAGTTTATAAATGCGGTCTTAGAAGCGTCTGGTAAAAAAACGGCCGTACTCTCAACTATTCGTTTTAAAGTGGGAGACAAATCTAGACCAAACAAATTTAAAATGACAATGCCCGGGAGATTTTTCACTCAAGAATTTTTGCGTGAAGCGGTGGATGCAAAGTGCAAATACGCAATTATCGAAATGACTTCAGAAGGTGCTCGATTTTTCCGACACGTTGGAGTACAGATGGACGTACTTATTTTTACGAACCTTTCCCCTGAGCATATCGAAAGCCATGGTTCTTTTGCAAATTACAAAAAAGCCAAACTGCGTCTCGTAAAGCATTTAGCTAGAAGTCCGAAGCCATTCAGACTATCAATTGCAAATATAGACAACGAACATGCGCCATCATTTCTACTTTCAGATGTAGAAAAAAATATTGGTTACTCATTGGAAGATGTAGAAATTATTTCCGACACTCCAAACGGGAGCGAAATTAATTACAATGGCACTAAAATCAAAATCCCTCTTCCTGGAAAATTTAATATTTCAAATGCTCTCGCCGCTATTACTTTAGCGAAAGAATTAAACATCTCAGATAAGGACATCAAGAAAGGCCTAGAGGAACTTTCTTTGATACGTGGGCGAGTAGAAAAAATAGAAGAAGGGCAAGACTTTACAGTGATTGTTGATTACGCGCACACGGACGACAGTCTACGAAAACTATATGAAACCTTTCCAACCTCAAGAAAAATCGCAGTTCTGGGTTCTACTGGCGGAGGAAGGGATTCTTGGAAGCGTCCAGTGTTAGGAAAAATCGCCGATGAAAACTGTAGTGAAATAATTATCACAAATGAAGACCCTTACGATGAGGACCCAATGAAAATAATCAATGAAGTGGCAAGTGGGGTAACTAGCCACACGCCTAAAATTATATTAGATAGACGTGAGGCAATTTCTCACGCACTGTCTATTGCAGAAAAAGGAGACACTGTTTTAATAACCGGTAAAGGAACCGACCCATACATTATGGGTCCAAACGGTACGAAAATAATTTGGGATGATGCAAAAGTGGCGAGAGAAGAGTTAGAAAAGTTAAAAAAATAGAAATAGAAAACCGCACAAAACTTCTGTGCGGTTTTTTCATGTACAAGGGAACTGTCACTTCATCTTGTACACGGCGCGGAGGTTGGCTTCCGACTTTCTGGCGTACATTGGCATGTCCGCCTCGGGAGGGAACATGGTCATCAGGTTCGTGTTCACCGGCGGCGACACGACAGCAACCTTCTTGCCCTTGCCTTTTTTCGACTTGGGCTTGGGCGGGTGCTTAGCCTGCTCGAGAGCGCGAAGCCACTTGCCAGCGGTCGGGAAGGTGTGCCCTGGTGCGTGATGTGCACACGCAATCAGGACAACCATCTCAGTTTGCGCCTTATGGTGTACCTCCGTAAGGGTCTTCATTTCCTGCTTCCCCAATCGGGAAATCAGGGAAGCCAGGTTGTGCACCGCGAAGTAAAACGCTGCGGTGTGGTGCTGATGCCCTGAGAGCGCCACCACTGACCCCGGCAACTTGTCCCCTCCTTCTTTCACGAAAGAGTTCACGACACTCACCCCTTCCACCTTTTCGTCATCCTCGCGGAGCGCGAAAAAGGTGAACTGGTAGAGGCCGAGTGAAGCGTACCTGTCGCCGAGCGCAGGAACGTTGTACAAGAACTGCGCTCCCGCATTCCGCAGGACGATGTCCAGGTACTTTACGTTGAGCTCGCCGTCATCTGACGGGAGAAGTTCCGTCATGCCGTAAGCAATCAGGTCCTTTCCCTGCAGGTCGCCGACGATTGACTGCAGAAGTTTGCACTTCTCGTCACTCAGTCGGTAGGCAGCACTCTTGCACAAGCGACGCCAGTCCAAGAACTTCTTCCCTCTCGCCATCTTTTCGTCGGCGATTGAGATGAAATCCTTGATACCCATCTTCATCCTGTCGGACTTCAGATAGTTCTCCAAAAGTTCTGGGGATTGGCTTAACACCGTGTCGGACGCCACCACGCAGATTTTCGAGCCATTCTTCTTCTTGCATTTCTCGAACATGACCTTCTGATGGTACATGCTCGCCATGCGCTCGTCGAATGACACGTTAACCGTTTGTGGAATGCGGCCAGCGCTCAACCCGAGGTACTTGGTGTACAAGTCTCCCAGTTTGCGCCCAGCGATAGGCGAGAGGTCAACGTGAACCACGTTGTTCTTCACCGACTCCTTGTGTTCAGCCAGTTTCGCCACTGCTTCAGCCTTGCGCTCTTCGTGAGTGCGTTCGCGCAAAAGCGGGAGCGGTTTGCGCAGAATTTCCGTAACCGCTGGTGCGACCTCCAGGGATTCTTTCATTCCCCAAACGAGGAACAGTGTGGCGAAGCACAAGGCAAGCACCACGTACGTCCTAATCTTAGCCATGACTTTCTCCTCGGTTTAATTTTTACAGAACATTCGTCTCCAACTAAACTTCTGTCGGATTGGATGAATTATAGCACAAAAATATCCTTTTGTCAATGCATAAAAACAGTTTAAAACCTTATAAATAAAGGGAAAATAGAAAAATCGCGCAAAACTTCTGCGCGATTTCTACGTGCCTGACTCGCGAGGAAAGTGATGTACGGGAACGAAATTGGTTCCGAACCACGCGTAAATAGACTTCTCTGCAGACATCATCTCTTCATTCAGAAAACTCGACTCGTCAGTTCCCACCGTTCGACGATCAACACTAACGGTCAAAACCCTTCCTTTTCGCAACACCTCAAGCAAACTGCCTGTTGGTATGTTTGGAATAAGTTGTTGAACGGCAACGAACTGCCTGTTATCTGGAAAAACCTGTCCGTCGCGGAATCGTATCACCTTTTCCAAAATGTATATCTTGGAAGGTGCAACTTCGCCGTAGGCTTTTATTTTCCCAGCGCCCGCAAGACGATAATCACCAGTTGGCAGCCTCTGCATCGGAACCACGACAAGTCGTGCATTTCCAGAAAAGGGCAGCGAACTCCCACCACCTGCCACCAATCTTTGGTCCGGGAAAATCTGCCTCAGGGTGTGGGCGACCACAAACTTTTCCTCGTGCTTTAGGATATGGAACTTAAAGAAGTCCCCCCTTATCACAATTCGGCAATTTCCAGCCTCTTTATAGTTGACTCTTGGCAGTTGCTCCAGTTCGGGGATCTGAAAAAATACCTCATCTCCAACCGGTGGTGGAGGAGGCTTAATTGGCTTGTAAGCCATAACCTTCTCCTTAATTGGTTGGTTTACCTGTACACTACCATGTCAACGGGGTGGATGTCATCGCCTTTTTATTTGTATCTTTTTGCTTTTTCCTATAACCTATTTCTATGCCTGAACTCCCAGAGGTACACACAACCGTAACGGGCTTACAAAAAGTCCTACCCAGGCTAGTTATAAAAGATATTTGGACTGATATGTGGTCCGCTTCAACGCTTGCGAAAAATACGATTAAAGACCGTAGTTACTTTCCTTACTTTAAAAAGTACGTCTTGGGACATAAAATCTTAGACGTTAAACGTCGAGCGAAATATATTCTCATAAATTTAGATAATGGCTTCACAATGATTATTCATATGAAGATGACTGGACACTTGATGTATGGAAATTATAAACACGATAAAAAATATAACGGTCGCGAGTGGTCATGGATTCCTGTCGATAAAACCTCCCCTCTTAATGATAAATACAATCGTCATATACACGTCGTGTTTACACTTTCTAATAAAAAACAGTTAGTGTTTTGTGATTCTAGAAAGTTCGGGACAATCGTAGTTCAAAAAACTGAAACGTTACACACCGAAAAACTTGCCCACCTTGGACCTGAGCCTCTTGAAACGTCTTTCACATTAAATAACTTCAAGGAACGCATAATGAAATCCTCGACGCGTGCGATAAAAACAGTTTTAATGGACCAAACAATAGTTTCTGGAATTGGAAATATTTATTCTGACGAAATGCTTCACCTCTCGCACATACTGCCGACACGCATCCCTAAAAAAATAAAAGAAGTCGAGTGGAAACTTTTATACAAGTCTATGCGCGAAGTTTTAAAAAAAGGAATTGATTTCGGCGGAGACAGCATGAGTGATTACAGAAACATCGAAGGTCGCAGAGGGGAATTCCAAAATAAACATTTAGTATATCTTCGTACAAAAGAAAAGTGCTTTACAAGGGGTTGCGTCGGAATAATAGAAAAGAAAAAAGTTGGCGGACGAAGCGCGCATTTTTGCAGGGTGTGCCAAAAGTAATTTGAATAACCCCTCTTTCTATATATACTAACCACATGGCACTCTTCTTAAAAATCTTTCTCGGTTTCTGGTTAATCTGGATTATTTGGTACATGACTGGAGGCCCGCTTCGTGATGACAAAAGTAAACCCTTTATCGGCGTAACAAGTGATGGTGGTCTGAGAACGTTTGGAACAAGCAGTTTACGGAATAAATAATAAAAGTGTCCGCACCCTTGGCAGACTAGAAAAGCATTGTATTTTATGCTAGTATATTGCCACCTGTCACCCTAAGCAGACAGAAAAATAAATGTCCCTATAGCTCAGTCGGTAGAGCAGCTGCCTTTTAAGCAGACGGTCGTAGGTTCGATCCCTACTGGGGGCACAAAAAGAAAGAAGGTGTTTGATATTTAATATAATAAACCAGGCTCTTCTATATCAAAATCTGTTTTAGAAAAAATTGGGTGTATCTGCATAACGGAAACTGTTTTTAAATCCTGGCTAGTTATAGCGGTAATGAATATCTTTTCGTATGGATTATTACTTTTTACGGCAGAAAGTAAGTTGCTGACTTTTGTAAAGTCCACTCCCTGCTGATTAAAATCTAGTCTAACCATTAAGGCGCAAAGACCGTACCTTTTCTTAAACTTCTTTTCTCTAATAAACTTTAACAAGGAAGCCATAAAGTGGTTATTGTCCCACTGTTTTTTCTCCACTTCGGGTATTGTCATTATTTCTATCTGAATTGCATCCATGAATGTCGACTTTATGGAACTGTTATTCATTCTAAAAATAACAATATCAGGGTTGTCTTGTACTTTTATCATCCATCCACCATTACCTTGCTTTTTAAGAGCCAGACACATCCGTGCCGCAATTTCCATCTCGCGAGTTCTTTTGTAATCTCGAGAAGAACTAAATGTCGACTCTCCAACTGTTTTTAAAGCAAGATTTATTTCACTGTAAACACACGCTGGGGAGTACGTTAAAGTAAGCCCATTATTATTCATATATCTTGCAAACATCTCTTCGGAGAAGTCCGACAATTTACCGAGTTCGTCTCTCATATGTTTTGATACAGTGTCAAAAATAAAAACAGCCTCTTCTTCTGTTATAGAGCGGCCAAAGTCTGTGACATACGCTGCTTTAATTATTTCTATATACTTTGCTTTATCTATTTCCATTAACTGATTCTACATCAACTTTTTCATAAGCGCACCTTGGGTCGTGTCTCATTTCGAGGCACCATTAAATAGAAAGAATTATACTCTCCAGTTCCACTTTCAAATCTCTCCCCCCTCTGTGAGCTAAAATGTTTGCCCGTACTAATCTTCCAGCAAAAAGTTCACATTCTTCTTTTGTAAACTTTGTTGGTCGGCCGTTTAGATTGTCTTCCCATATTGTTCTTACTTTCCACCAAAGCGCGCCATGTATCGCTTCTGCACTGTCCAAACCTCTTACTCTCATCCATTCAATCCACACCCCTTTCTTATCTCTTTTAGCAAACAAATTACAAAGAGTAAAAACATCCACGTCCCCCTCTTTCTCTTCTCTCGCATCAAAAATTTTCTCTGCATATTTTTCTAATCGCTTAACTCTGTTTGCGTCTGCAAAAGGTTCGTCGACAATAAAAATATTCTTTGACTCTTTAATATCTGGAAGAAGTCGTATCACCTCGTCTCTCGAAGATGCCAAGTCCATAGTCTGAATAAGATTAACCAAAACCTTATCGCCAAATAAAGACGATGATGATACCAAAGCCTCAAGAGAAGCAATCTGTTCACTGTAAATATTTGCAACAGGCTCACCTAACTTACCTAAAGACTCGGAAGCCTTTTCTCTTTTTTTAATATCAGTTCCGACTACTGCGTATATCATGTGAGTTATATGGCGTGAAGATTCGCGCCTAAAGAACGAGATACTTTAATTGGCAGCTTAGTTAAATTCCTTTTTGACAAAACTTTTTCTAAAACCACAACTAAATCATCTGCGACTTTTTCGGCGATGTCTTTATCGATTTCAAAAACTAACTCGTCATGAATCTGAAGCGCTAGTTTAACTTTACTCTCTAACTTTTCTTTTTTGATAAATTCATCAGCGTCTAATGTTGCGAGTTTTATCACATCCGCACTCGTCCCTTGGATCGGCGCGTTAATGGCGATACGCTCCCCTTGCGCGCGTAAAAATGGGAGTGGGGATTTAAGTAGCGGCACCTCGCGACGTCTTCCAAGAAGAGTCTCTGTATATCCATGTTTCCAAGCAAATGCTTTCACTTCCTCTAAATAATCCATAAGACGTGAGAAAGTTTTTTTGTATTGGTCATAGAATTCCTGAGCCTCTTTTCTTTCCACCCCCATACTTTCTTTAAGCGATGTCACTCCCATACCGTATAAAATACCGAAGTTAATCGCCTTGGCTTTTCTTCGCATATCAGGTGTTACTTTGTCCTCACTAACCCCGAACACCTTTGCCGCAGTTCCCGTATGAACATCAATTCCCTTTTCAAAAATCTCCACTAAGTTTTTATCTTTCGAAAGAATGGCCGCGGCACGTAAATCAATCTGCGCATAATCACAAGAAAGTAAAACTTTTCCATTCCCCGCCACAAAGGCCTCTCTTACTTTTTGTCCAAGTTCACTTTTAACTGGAAGGTTTTGCAGGTTAGGGTCTTCGCAACTAAAGCGTCCAGTTCCCGCACCAGTCTGTACAAAGTGCGCATGAATTCTTCCGTCTTCTTTTACATAAGTTGGGAGTAAATCTATATAAGTTGAGAGTAACTTAGTGAGTTCTCTGTATTCCAAAATAAGAGGGATAATAGGATGCTCTTCCTTTATTTTTTCGAGTTCAGTCACATTAGTACTCTTCTGTCCTGTTTTTGTTTTTCGTATTTTTGTACCAAGTGCTAATTTGTCATATAAAATATCTCCCAGTTGTTTTGGAGACGCCACATTAAATTCAACACCAGCGTGTTCATGAATTTTCTGTTCTAAAATTTTTACACGAGCATGCAAGTCCTCGCTCATCTTCGACATTTTCTTCGTATCAAGCGTGATTCCGTTTATTCCCATTTCCTTAACGAGCGGAATTAGCGGTTTTTCTACATTCATAAATAAGTCCCACAGTTTTTCTTTCTTCAAATCTTCTTCAAGATGCATTCTACTTTCTTCTTTGGTTTTTTTACCAGTAGCATTCTGAATGTCTAGGAAAGAAGCGTTCGTCATTTCGCTGTGGAGAAGATGCACCATGACGCGCAACTCCTCCAGCTCTTCGTCACTCACTAATTCCTCTTCGTCCAAATGTTCCTCCACAACAGTGTGGCCGTTTTGCTTCATAATATGAAGTCTGTTTCTAAGAGATCTAAACTCATATAAATCACACATGGTTTGATATTTCTCAATATCCAGACTTTCCAACCACTCTTGCGCAGGCAATTCGTAAGGACAAGGCACGTCACGCTTAATCGTCGCAAGAGTTTTAGAAAACAAAGCCTCTTCTTCTCCATCTTCCAAAAGTTTCACAATACGCTCTTTGAAACCGTCATCCACCAAAGTCTGGGCATTCTTTTTTATAACCTTGTACATTTTCTCAATCGTTCCGTATTTCTTAATCAACTCTGTCGCGGTCTTGTCTCCAATCCCAGAAATACCAATTATGTTATCCGATGGGTCACCGGCCAGTCCTTTATAGTCTGGAATATGCTCTGGACCAAAACCAAATCTCTCTTCCACTTTTTTCTCTGTATAAAAAACTCCTTCGTTTCCTTTTTTTAAGGTGAAAACCGTAACTCTTTCTTTATCCACCAATTGAAGGGTATCCATATCTCCACTTGCGATAACCACTCTGTAGGCTTTATCTTTTTTTAAACCTTCGGCAATTGTTCCCAACAAATCATCGGCCTCGTAGCCTTCGCACATAAATATTGGAATAGAGAGCGCTTCACACAACTTATAAGATTCTTGTATTTGATTAATCAGAGCGTCATCTGTTTTTGCACGCCCCGCTTTATATCCATCATAACTTGTGTGGCGAAATGTTGGCTTCGGCAAATCAAAACAAGCCATTACATAGTCCGGTTTGATCTCTTCGTATATTTTTAAAACCATCGTTATGAACCCATAGAGCGCTCCTGTTGGTCGTCCATCTTTTGTAGCAAAACCTTGCATGGCGTGATAGCCGCGGTGAAGAATCGCGTGAGCATCTAATAACACAACTGTTTTTAGTGGGCTTTTTTTCATATGTCTTTTTCGTATGTTAAAACTACTTCGCGAGTATCTTCGTCGATAACAGAAAAGTCTAATCTTATGTCTGATTTAACATATGTCATTTTTAAAGGCCATTCGATGACGACAATAGTACCACTATCTTTCAAGTCCTCTTCCAATCTCAAAACTTTTGCTTCTTGCGGATGAGTAAATCTATAAGCGTCTATGTGTACCACTTTTTTAAAATCCGTATGAGGTGTTTTGTATTCTTTTTTTAAAATAAAGGTCGGACTATGAACATGTTCCATTACTCCTAAGTGTTCGGCTAAAGCCTGAGTAAAGGTGGTCTTTCCTGCACCTAAATCCCCTTCCAGCAAAACCACAGAAGCCTTGTCCTTATTATCCTGAGAGAGAAGATATACGACCCTTTCAGCAAGTGCACTTAGGTCTGTTTGAGATACTGTGTGAGTCTCTTTCATGCCTGTATGATAACACAAAGGGCGACCCCTTTGGGGTCGCCCTTTGTTTGAAATTCTCCATTCTATGCACTCACATAAGGCATTATGTTTTAGTGATGGGCTTCGCCCCCCTTCTTGTAGGAGTTAGCAATGCTTCTTCCCAAGATAAAGAGGATGAATAGGATGGCGATAAGCGCCAACCATTCAACCAAACTTTCTGGCAAGAAACTGCTTCCTGTTCCGATAACGTTCTTATCTCCACTTAGCTTTCCTACATCGGTTGGTTGCCCAATTGATGAGGCTGTATAGGCTGTTACTTCGTCCTGCACATTTGTTCCCGGAACTGTGTAGATCAGATAAGCGGTAGTTACTACAGTTTTTCCAATTGGAGCATTTTTAGCAATCGCTCCTGACCACTCAATAACATTCTGTGAGTAAGGAGCGATTGAAAGTTGTCCAAAAGTGATAGTGTGAGTAGACACATCATATCCTCCTGTTGGAACGTTAGTAACTGTTAATTCTTGTGGAACCACAATCTTAATTTCAACTCCAGATAATGAAGAATCTGAAAGATTCTTATAAGTCATTCGGTAAGTTGCGTTTCCGCCAACCTGTAAATCTCCTGTAACTTTTTCAAGTTGAACTGCGATTAATTTCTGCCCCTCGTTTAGCATTGTTGCTGATGTCTGGCTACCAACTGAAACAATTGAACCGTCGATACATATAATTTGGCTCTTCTTTGCTGTGGTTGTTTTTGTAACAGTTGTAGTTTTCTTCTTTGGTGCAGGTTGTACGTATGTAGAAACCTTTCCCTTTGTTGTGAACTTCACAATCTCTCCCTTAACTAGCCCGTACTGATTTTGCATAACAGCGCGACAGTAGTAATCCGTTGAGGGTTGTAGATTAGTAAGCACGTTTGAGAACGGAGAAGTTGGAGCCGAACCAATGATAGCCTGAGCCGTACTTCTTCCTAAGTTTGTAGTCTGACCATATTCGAACCACCCTGTTGATTGCGCATTTTGGGCAATCAAACCGATTCCATTACAACGAGCACTTATGTTTGTAATTTGTGTAACTGGACTTGTAACCACATTGTTAAATTTAATTACTGGAGGTGGAACGTAAACTGGAAGTTGTGCAACGTAGCATTGCTGGTAAATAGGGATACTTGTTCCATTAGCACACACTTTGTACTGTGCAGGACAAACTGATGTGTTTGGAATAGTCGTTCCGTTCCAACATGTCTGGTAAACAATCGGCATTGTGGTGTAAGAATAACTTGTCTGTCCGTATGTAACTGGACATGCGTACAAATTGCTTACTATCTGGCCATTTGGACATGTGTAAGAAGTTGTCTGGACAACACAGATTCCGTTTTGTAACTGTGAGCCGGCTGGGCATGAAGTTGTGTTAATCTGACAAACTCCGTTCATTAGGGTTGAGCCGGCCGGACAAACTGTTGTCCCCTGACCAACACAAGTACCATTCTGATATGTTGTTCCAGCTGGACATGTAATCGGCGCCTGGCAAACTCCGTTTATTAAAGTAGAACCAGTTGGACAAGTCGTTGTGTTGATTTGGCAAACACCGTTAACGAGAGTTGAGCCCGCAGGACATGTAGTTGTATCTACAACGCAAGTATTGTTTACGCGATGAGTTCCATTCGGACAATTGGTCTGATTAACTTGGCAGACACCGTTAACAAGTGAAGATCCTGTAGGACAGGTAGTTGTATCTACAACACAAGTATTATTTACACGATGAGTTCCATTCGGACAAGTGATTGTATTAATCTGACAAGTGCCATTTACCCATGACGAACCCGCAGGACATGAAGTCCCTCCGTTACCGCCTGTTATGATGACACCAGTCCATGAAGACCCTCCTGTGTAGCCATAATCAATAGTTCCATAATTGGTTGAGCCGTAATCTACAACTCCGTAGTTTGTAGAAGAGTAGTATGAATTGTCAGAGATATAGGGGGTTGTATATGATGTTCCACACCCAACACAAGATGTGTCACCATAATAAGTAGAGGGATTCGTAAAAGTTGTGTTATTGAAATCGCTATAATTAACCGTAGTGCTCGGGTCGTAGTTAACAAAATTATAGCCTGTATTCCCAACAGTGGATCCACAACCTACGCACGACGTGTCGCTGTAATAAGTGTATGGATTCGTAAAGATGGAATTGTTAAAGGCGTCATAACTAACCGGAGAGCTTGGGTCATAGTCAACAAAATTAAATCCGTCACCAGAGGAAACAGAAGTATCGACAAAAGAAGTGTTGTTTAGGTCTTCATATGACTGTGCAGACACTATCCCTGTTGACGACACCACCATGTGTGCAATGAATGCAAGCACAAGGACTTTGTTTGTAATTGTTTTCATACTTTTTTTCTACTTTTGTAAGTAATTGCATTTTATCACGTATGCTATCTTTTGTCAACCTAGACAAGCGCAAGAAAAGGCCCTCTGCGAGAGAGGGCCTTAAGTCAAGTTTGAGATACTTGAAAACTTTTTCCGTCAGAGCTTGCCAACGGGAAGGCAGTCGGGGGTCAATCCGAGTCGCGGGCCAGTCCAGGCCAACACCTTCGGGTGCGAAATGGCCCTGTAGACCGCATCGCAGTCCGGCTGACCAGACATTTCCACCGTCTTCTTTTCGCCACCGTTGAGATAGCCGACGTAGGTCGGTGTGTAGGAGCGGTTCCACTCAGCCTTTTCGTTATCGACACGTGCAGCAACCAACTTGTTGCCGTTCGCCGTATCGAACCGCGCGTAATGCACCACGCCGGCCGGATCCTTGAAAGCGACCACGCAACGCCCGTCGGTGCGCGCAACCTTGCGGTCAAACTTCACCGCAGGCCCGCAGTCAGCGGTTGCGCACGTTGCCGTGGCCTGCGCGGAGGGTTGGGCCGTCACCTTCGGTTGCATCATCGCAACTTGCGGCGCGACCTTCACGTCCGGGATTACCGTGATGGGAAGGTGGACCTCGACCGGCGGGCATTCCAGCTTGCCGGTGGCCGGGTTCGACTTCGGGCGGGCCGTCGAGTCCTTGCAGACTTCGACATGGGCGATCGTCGTTTCGATGGTGATTTCGTTCCGCTCGATGATCTTGTTGACCACGAGCGTCGTCGAGCCAGGCACGACCGTTGGGGTCGCGACTTGCTCGGGCGGCACGTTGATGCCGTCGAACGGATTGGAACACGCCACCATGCGGTACGAAGTGCTCGATGCCGTTTTCTGCTCGCCGTAGGCAAAGCCTTCGGCGACATACACGACACCGCGCGACACCTTGGCGTCCTTGTCCTCGCGGACGTAGGCGCCCGACAAGCATGCACCACCCTTGCCGACTTTCTTCACTCCGAAGCTCTTGTCGGTGAGCGGGTTCTTGGTGGTCGGCACATAGCCGACAGCCTTGCCGTTCTTCGCATCGTCCAGGCATTGTTTCATCCCGATCGCATCGTTGGGGTAAACCCCCTTCGACGCGTTCTGTGCGAGAGCGCCGAACGACAGGGCGGCCATCACGAACGCGATGGCGATTTTTTGCAGTTGGTTCATGTTGGCCTCCTTGGCCGAAAAGTTGATTGAAAAAGGTACTACTGTGTTGTAGACGGACCAGTGTCCAATCTATGGCATCAGTATACACTAAAATATGAAAAAGTCAAGGGCCCGAATCAGTGAAGATTGGGCCCTCTTTTGGGTGTTTTTAAGTGCTTTTCCTTGCACTTTGGCCCTATTGGCAGCGGGCGGCGCCGTTTCCAATCGGAATCTGCGGGCAGGTCACATTGGAGTTGTACGGGAAGACGGCGCCGGGCGGGGGTGTCCACACCGGTTGCCGGCAATGTCCGTAGGCGTTGCACTGAACGGGAGGGCCAGAGAAGATTCGCCTTTGGTGGCCCATCTGCGGTGCCGTATTGAGCGGCAACATGAGGGTGGTGCGATGGTGTGGCCCAGCGTGCTGATATGCACAACCAGTGGACACGAGCGCGATGGCGATAGCTGTAAGAAACTTGGCGAATTGCATGATTTGGCTCCTTAGCCTTGGAAAGAGGTCTTATTGGTAGAGAAATTTCTACCCTATAAGCTTGTGTATATTATACACAATAATAGCATTTTGTCAAGGTAGAATTTTTGTATTTATGTATCCACTGACGGCAATCCATATGTGGCTATATACTAGAAATATGTCAGTTACTTTTAATGATGTGGTTCAAGACCACAAACTTGATGATTTGCGAAAGGCGGAAGAGGAGGAGTTGGTAAAAGTACTTTCCGATAAATACGGCCTACCCTATGTAGACCTCCGTGGGGTGGCGCCTGAACCGGATGCGATGCGTTTAGTAAAAGAAGAGGACGCCAGAGCCTCAGGAACTGTTCCTTTTAAAATAGTTGGGAACAAACTTTACTTGGCGACAGTAAACCCGAACAATCCAAAACTTGAAGAATTATATAAACCGATTGAAAAAGCTGGAACGTCTCTTCTACTTTTCCTTTGTTCGCATGCTTCCATTGAACACGTTTTCAAAAGATACTCAGATATAAGCGAAGGAAGCAAAGTGCAAAGCGGGATGCTTCAGTTGACGAAAGAAAATATGGAAGGGCTTATGCTGCAATTTAAAAACGTTGAGGAGTTAAAACATTTGTTTGAACAAACTGCAGCATCTACGGCGGCGTATAAGGTTACACACTTGATTGAACTTATGGTGGCGGGAGCTCTTGCATTTGATGCAAGTGATATTCACATTGAAGCAGAAGAAGATAAGGTGAGATTGCGATATCGACTAAATGGAGTGCTGGAAGACGTCGCCTTTTTTGATATGGCGTCGCTAAAACAGGTTACCTCTCGACTTAAACTGTTATCTGGGTTAAAACTTTCTACAACAGCAAACGCGCAAGATGGACGTTTCAGTATCAACTTAGGCGAAGTGGAAGTGGAGGTTCGTGTTTCTGTAATTCCGGGAAATTATGGCGAGAACTTTGTGATGCGTTTACTTGACCCGAGACATTCCATGTCAGATTTAAACAATATCGCCTTCCCTGCTAAGGTCCGTGAACTTTTAGACCACGCCCTTGCTAAACCAAATGGAGTGATCTTAACAACTGGTCCGACAGGAAGTGGAAAAACCACGACTCTATATGCCTTTTTACATAAAGTTTCCAAACCTGATGTAAAAATAATTACAATTGAAGATCCGGTGGAATACCATTTGGAAGGAATTACACAGACTCAAGTGGAGGAAGAAAAAGGATATACGTTTCTCTCTGGTCTTCGCGCCGCACTTCGTCAGGACCCAGACATAATCATGGTAGGAGAAATCCGAGACACAGATACAGCGAAAGTCGCCATCAACGCGGCGCTAACTGGGCACTTGGTATTTTCTACACTTCACACTAACAATGCGGCAGGTGCAATTCCTCGACTGATTGATTTAGGAGTAAATCCAAAAGTTATCGCAGGGGCTCTTTCTGTTGCGCTCGCTCAGCGCCTCGTCCGAACACTTTGTCCTAAATGTAAACAACCAGCGGAAGCGAACGAAAAAGAAGTTCGCATAATTACAAACATTCTGGGAATAATGGTGACCGAGGGAAAGCAAGAATCGATGAATGGATTCGTGCCAGACACTCATTACAGTTTATTTAAACCCGTTGGGTGTGAGCATTGTGGCGGAACCGGATATGATAATCGTATTGGAATATTTGAAGCGCTCGTGGTTACTCCTGAAATTGAAAGACTTTTGGTGGGCAGTCCTGGAGAGCGAGAAATCAAGGATGCGGCCCTAAATCAAGGAATCCCCTCACTGCGTGAGGATGCTATACTTAAGGTGTTGGCCGGTATTACTTCACTTGAAGAGGTTGGTAGGGCGGTTGATTTATTTGCAGATTAGGAAAAGTAAAAGCCCGTACATCTCTAAGCAACCCCTTGGTGAAGAACAAACCTTCGTAAGGATAGGCACAGTACAAAATAAATCTGACCAGACCGTCCTTGGAATTAGTAGGTGCTGATAAATCAGCGATTGTTTAGAGATGTATGGGCTCTGACAAAAAAACTTTTAAATATATTTAACTTTCTAGATTATAGCACGTAAGAACAGACTTGTCAAATAGTAAAATTCCTCCCTTTATGACCCCTCTTACACCCAAAGAAATCCCAATAGAGACTGAAGAAGTCAGACATTTGGACAGTACCCTTCGTCCTTCTAAATTTTCAGACTATATCGGGCAAGAAGTCATAAAGAAAAATTTACATATTCTGCTTACCGCAGCTAAAGAAAGAAACACTCCGCCTGAACACATACTTTTATACGGTCCGCCAGGACTTGGAAAGACGACCCTCGCGCATTTAATCGCCAAAGAACTAAATGCTAACTTAAAATTATCATCAGGTCCCGCCATTATGAAGGTTGGCGACCTTGCTGCGATACTTACCAACCTCACACCAGGAGATATTTTGTTTATTGATGAAATACATCGCTTAAATAAAATGATTGAAGAAGTTTTATACCCTGCGATGGAATCAGGCAAGTTAGATATCGTGATTGGCAAAGGTCCGTCGGCGAGAACCATTCAATTAGACCTCCCACCTTTTACATTAATTGGAGCAACTACCCGCATCTCACTTCTCTCCTCCCCTCTTCGTTCGAGATTTTCTGGAGGAGTTTATAGACTGCA
This sequence comes from uncultured Candidatus Saccharibacteria bacterium, assembly GCA_964348675.1. Classification (GTDB taxonomy): domain Bacteria; phylum Patescibacteriota; class Minisyncoccia; order Phycocordibacterales; family UBA5272; genus UBA11704. The sequence goes on along the minus strand of CAYGDF010000005.1, from coordinate 9,257 downwards.
GTATTATACAGAACCAGAAATTGGAACTATTGTAAAAAATAGTGCAAAGATTTTAGGCACAAATATTCCAGATGATGCTGCATACGAAATCGCGAAGCGCTCAAGATTTACTCCGCGTATAGCTAATTATTATTTAAAGCGCGCACGTGACTATGCTCAAGTGCACAAAGCAAACATTGATAAAGATGTTGTGGATACCTCTCTTTCACTTCTTGAGATAGATGAGTTTGGAATCGGCGTTTCTGAAAGAATGATACTAGACGCTCTGGTGAATACTTTTAATGGAGGGCCTGTTGGGATAAATACATTAGCGGCGGCAACCGGAGAAGAAGAAGCAACTATTGAAGATGTAACCGAACCATATCTTATTCAAATAGGAATGTTAGAACGAACTCCACGCGGAAGAAAGGCTACGGAAAAAGCGGTAAAACATTTTAAAAAATAGTATGGCTCTTGTCAGAATTTTAGGAATAGACCCTGGATTTGATCGCCTTGGCGTTTGTATTTTAGATAAAGAAGGAAGCAAGGAGACCTTGGTTCATTCTTTGTGTATAGAAACTTCCAAGAAAGATTCTTTTGAGAAAAGATTGTCTGAAATTGGAGTGCGCCTTGAAGAATTAATAAAGAAATACAAACCTGAGGAACTTGCGATTGAAAAATTGTTTTTTGCCAAGAACCAGACAACCGCCATCAATGTGGCGGAAGTGCGTGGGGTGGTTTTATATTTGTCCTACAATCACGGACTTACGATTAATGAGTACTCTCCGCCTGAAATAAAGTTAGCGGTAGCTGGACACGGTAAGGCTACCAAGGCGGATATTTTTCACATGACCTCAAAAATCCTTACAGGACAAGTAAAATCTGGTCTTTTAGATGATGAATTAGACGCAATCGCAATTGCTCTTACACACAGCGCACACCGAAAAATGAGGTTGTTAAAGTAGGTAGTTTCCCCTCTTTCCACATAAAGGCTTGCAAGAATTTTCTTATGGTGGTATCTTTGCATACATTAAGGAATAAATACTTGTATGCTCGTCGAAGAAGAAGACCCAAAACCAACCACAGAAATTAGCCCAGACGCTCTAGAAGCAGTCTTTGAAGAAGATGTCCTCGTCGAAGAAGATGTGATCCTTTTCAAAGATAGCGAGGAGGAGGCTGATGAAATAGATATCGCCTTTGCAGCAAATGACGAAGGGTATTGGTAAAAGAAAATAATAAAGCGGCGCCGTAGGCGCCGCTTTATTATTTAACCAACTATAATTTTCACAAATCTTTTCTTCCCGATCTTTAGAGTTACGTTTTTAACTTTTTCTTTTGGGTCCTCAATAAGGTTCCCATCAGTATCTGCAACCGCCTTGTCGCCAACTAATCTCCGCCAATCGGTTTTTGAAGAAACTATTTCATTTTCAATTAAAACGTCCACCAGTTCTACGCCTTCTGTTGCTTTTATTTCTGGAATTTTTTCTGGAACCCCTCCTTTTGAAAAAGTTTCAATCCATGAGTTCTTCGCAAGGGATGCGTCTTTTTCTGTGTGATACATGGTTACAATTTCAGACGCTAGCCTCATTTTTATATCTCGTGGATTTGCATCACCTTTTAAATCTTTTTCAAGAGAGGCTATTTCTTCCAAAGAAACGTCTGTACACAGAGTAAAATACTTTATGATAAGTTCATCGCGAACTGACATAAGTTTTCCAAACATATCAAACGGCTCATCCACTACAGTTATGACATTACCCCAACTTGATGACATTTTTCTTCCATCCGTTCCCTCAAGCATCATCACTGTCATTAAATTTTGTTTTGGTTGGTTGTAGTACTCCTGAACAACGCGACCGGCTTTTAAATTGAAAAGTTGATCAAACCCGCCAAGTTCAACGTCTGCTTTAACGGCTACTGAGTCATATCCTTGCATCATTGGGTACAAAAACTCACGAAGAGAAATCTCCACCCCTTTTTCGAAGCGGTCTTTGAAATTTCTACGAGCGAGCATTTGTTGCACAGAGAAACATTCTGCAAGACGAGCGACTTCGTCGAAAGAAAGTTTAGAGAGCCAGTCGTTATTGTAAACGAATTCTGTTTTCGAAAGGTCTAGTATTTTAGAAATTTGGCTCTTGTAGTCTTTTAGATTCTCATCTATTTGGGCACGAGAAAGCATTGGGCGTTTTTCACTTTTATCAGATGCGTCCCCCACTTGAGCCGTGAAATCCCCCACGATAAAAACTACTTGGTGCCCGAGTTTTTGAAATTCGCGAAGTTTTCTAAGTGGGATTGCTCGACCTAAATGAATTTTAGGACCTGTTGGGTCTACTCCTAATTTAATACGAAGTTGCCTTCCAGACATTAAATCTTTCTTTAGTTCTTCTTTAACAATAATATCTTCAACGCCTCGAGAGAGTATTTCATCTATTTTAACCTCGTCTACTATTACTTTATCCATAGGTAACATATTATCACAGCGAAAGGCTTAGGGTAAGACATGGTATTATTAGTCGTATGCATGATGGAGCACATAGTCGAAGAAGACAAACCAGAAATAAAATCTTAAAGGACGGAGTTTTTATTCTTATCTCAGTGGGAATAATCGCAACCGCTTTACTAATCGGTTGGATTGCGACACTTAGTCTGCCTGATTTTGATAATTTTGAAAACAGAGATGTTGCTAATTCAACCAAAATCTACGACCGAACTGGAAAAGTAGTTTTGTACAATATAAACTATAACGTTCGTCGAACCGAAGTACCTTTTGACGAAATAAGCCCATACATTAAGCAGGCCACCATTTCTATTGAAGATTCTCATTTTTATGAACACCATGGTTTTCGTCCAACCTCTTTTGCTCGTGCCATGCTGGCAAACTTAAAAACAGGAGCCTTTTCACAAGGGGGATCAACAATTGACCAACAAGTTATCAAAAACTCTCTCCTCACTCGAGACAAAACCATAACCAGAAAAATAAAAGAAATAATTCTCTCCCTTAAACTAGACGCAGAAGTTCCTAAAGATACTATTTTACAAATGTATCTAAACGAAAGTCCTTACGGAGGAACTTTGTATGGCGTAGAAGAGGCATCCCTCGCTTACTTTAACAAACATGCCAAAGATGTAACTATCGCGGAAGCTGCTTATTTGGCCGCGCTTCCCCAGTCGCCGACTTACTACTCCCCTTACGGAAAACATTTGGACCAGTTAGAAAAAAGAAAGAACTTAGTTTTACAAAAAATGTTTGAACTTGGTTACATAACGGAGGCAGAAAGAATCTCCGCTCAAACCGAAACTGTTAATTTTGACAAAGACCTCTCGGCAAGTGGAAAAGCTCTTCATTTCGTAATGTACATACGTGAATATTTGGAGCAAAAATATGGGGAGGATATGGTTCTAAATGGTGGCCTTAAAGTTATAACCACTATTGATTACGATCTTCAACAAAAATTGGAGGCCGTTGTAAAAGAAGGAGCTTTAGCAAATGATAAAAAATATAAAGCCAAGAACGCGGCCCTTGTCGCAATAGACCCAAGAACTGGACAAATAATTTCTATGGTCGGCTCTCGAGATTTTTTCGATAAAGAGATACAAGGCCAATACAACATTGCGACTGCTGATCGGCAGCCAGGATCTTCTTTTAAACCTATTGTGTATGCGGCGGCTTTTCGTGCGGGTTACACACCAGAAACAGTTTTATTTGATGTGCCAACTCAATTTAGTACAAGGTGTGATGCTTATGGAAATCCATTAGGTAGAGCCTCAGAAGATAGTTGTTATATGCCGGTTAACTACGACGGAATCTTTAGAGGCCCGATTGCATTAAGAGATGCTCTTGCTCAATCCCTAAACGTTCCTGCTGTTAAATTACTTTACCTAACAGGACTTAACAATGCTGTGAAACTGGCTCAAGATATGGGGCTTTCAACAATTACAGACGCATCACGTTATGGACTTTCACTTGTTCTTGGAGGCGGTGAAATAACGTTGCTTGAACTTACAAACGCTTACGGGGTTTTTGCAAACAATGGAATCTATAGTAAACCTCAAGGAATACTGGAAGTTAGAGATGTCGACGGAACATTGCTTGAAAAATTTAGCCCGTCACAAAACGAAGTTCTTCCAGAAACAGTAACTTCTTTGATGTCGAGCGTGCTTTCTGATAAGCAAGCCAAGATTCCAGCCTATGGAGTTGACTCACCTCTTTATTTTGGTGACAGGCCAGTAGCCACAAAAACTGGAACAACTAACGACTACCGCGACGTGTGGGTTATTGGATACACCCCTTCTTTGGTGGTGGGAATGTGGGGAGGAAATAACGATAATACTCCAATTGATAAAAAGGTAGCCGGACTTGTACTTGCCCCTATTTGGCACAAAGCGATGGCTGCCGCACTCGCAACCAGTTCCATCGAGTATTTCCCGGATCCACTACCTAACACATCTCAAAAGCCAATTTTACGCGGAGAATACTGTCAGCAGGATGGTGTACATGAGATTTTGCGTTATGTTATAAAAGATAATCCAGATGGGCCTCTTCCTGCTAACCCTTATAACGACTCTCAATACAATTTATGGGAAACAGGATTACAAGATTGGTTAGCAAAACACTCTCTTTCTTGTTCATATATAACAAACCCTTCACAATCAACGCCGACAACCACGGAAACTTATATTCCTATTACTCAGTAGATTAGCGTATAACCTTTTTCGGAAACTGTTTGTTTTATATTTGTTTGGTGTAGGCGGGATTTTTTTGCAGAGGACACGTGTAGAGAGATAGTTTTTTTGTTTATAACAATTTCTTCTTTTGTTAATTTAATTCCTGAACTTTTTTCTACTAGTTCAATTAGTTCGTCTTTTTTGTCATTGTCTTTCTTAATTACTTTTTGATATTTGGAAAAGAGAGAGTTGTCCATGTTTAACGATTAAGTGGCATGAGCAGATAAGTAAATGTGATGTCTTCTTTACTTTGGATAAAGAGTGGCTTCTGTGCGACTGTGAATGAACATACTAAAGTATTCCCCACAATATGTGAAAGTACATCTAAGAAATATCGATTATTATAACTAACTTCTATATCTTCCCCCGTTTTTATAATCGGGACACTGTTGGTAACTTGTCCAACTGCTTCATTTTTACTATGTAAGGTTAGACTTTTATCCCCAAAAACGCATTTCACTTGGGAATATTGCTCTGTAAAGAAAGTTGTAAGAGTTAAAGATTTTTGAAGATCGTCTTTTGAAAGGGTCGCGATAGTCATAAACTCCTTTGGAAAAAGTTGCTTGTAGTCCGGAAACTGTCCGGTAACGGTATGAATGCAGAGGGCTAGATTGTCCGTCGTTATAGTTAATATACTTTCATAAACCGACAACTCAAGGTTTGAATCTTCTTCGCTAATAATATATAAAATATCTGCTATGTGTTTTTGTGGAATGAGAACGTTTAAGGAAAGCCCCTCAGGAGCCTCTAAAACCTTCTCAGCTAAACGATAGGAGTCCGTTGCGACAGATACTATGCTTCCATCTTTTGTGTACAAATAAACAGAAGCAATCTCCGGTTTTATTTCTGTTGTCGCAGCACAAAAAGAAACCTCTTTAAGCAGGGTTGTTAAATCATTTTTTGAAATTTTACCAACTTCAGTTCCTTGTGGTGGCAGTGTGGGAAAATCCTCATAAGGAGTTACTTTTATCTCAATAACTTCATTTTCACTTGTTATGGAAAAAACACCGTCAATTAACTCACAAGAAAAAACTGTATCGTTTTTTTGCAAGAAAGGAATTACTCTTACCAACGTCTCCCCTTGTAGGATACATGAGCCATTTTGTATCCCCTTCACAGAAATACTCTTCTCACAAAATAACTCCAAGTTAGTCGCACGTAAACTTAACTGATGAGTATCTAATGAGATATGAATATCTTGAAGGTAGTTTTGATTGGATTGTTTACTGCGAGCTTTTGCAACTTGTTGTACGGCGGTGACTAGTGCACCACCTTTGCATTCGAATTTCATGTATTAAGTATATATAAAATATGATACTAAGTATAGGTCTGTGGAATAAGTGTAGATGTAAAATAACTCTTATAAATAAAGACTTATTTAACTATTTCTATTACCCCACTAAAACTAACTAAAGTGTTTGTGTTGGGTATATAAAAAGAGTTTTGTTTACCAACTATGGAAGACGTCTTATATTGTTAATATGTTGTTATTGGTTTATCCACAAACATTTCCCCAACTAAACAATCATTGCGCGGATGTCGTCTATTTCTTTCGTTAGATGTGGGTCGTTCTTTAGTAAGCCTTTTATTTTTTCGTAAGAGTGGATCACTGTGGTGTGGTCTCTTCCCCCTAACCTGTCCCCTATCATAGGGTAAGAAATATCAAAATCTTCACGTAAGATATACATAACTATTTGTCTTGGCTTTACTACATCTTTGCGTCTAGTTTTGTTATAAATATAAACGTCTGGTATGTGGTAGTAGTCAGCAATCATCTTCACTATCTCAGGGATAGAAATACTCTTCTTTGCTCGGACATTATTTTTCAGTAGAGTCTTTGCATCTTGCAGTGTAATGGCTTGCTGTTTTGCTTGTACGTAACCAACCAAAGTCGTCATGACACCCTCAAGTTCGCGGATATTCCCCTGCACTGTTTCTGCGACAAACTCTAGAACTTCCGCTGG
>CAYGDF010000005.1:0-2489 GCA_964348675.1 uncultured Candidatus Saccharibacteria bacterium | reverse complement strand
ATTGCCTGCATAAGGTGAGTTTTGCCTAACCCAGTGTTTCCGTATAGAAACAGAGGGTTATAAACAATTCCTGGGTTTGTTATAACCGCCTGCCCACAAGCAAAAGCTACTTCGTTGAAAGGTCCAACTATAAAAGTTTCAAAAGTATAACGAGGGTTTAGTCCATCGTCTTTGTTTATATATAAATCCTGAAGAGGAAGCGGTTGCCCTGTTATGGTTATGTGTTGAGACTTCTTCTGAAGGGCTTCTGGCTTTACTACGTTGAAAGTCACCGAACGAACACTCTCGTGTATTGTGCGCAGTATTCTTAAAATAAATTTATGATACTTTTGATTTAACCAATCCTTGACGAATTCGTTAGGGACGCCGATAGTTACATCACCATCCTTATAATCAATAATGCGAGTATTTTTAAACCAAGTGTTGAAGTTTACTCGAGACAACTCAATCTCGATTTGAGATAAGGCGCTATTCCAGAGTTGTTGGTAGTCCATAGTTCTGTAGTATACACTCGTGTAATTTCTATTCAACTTGACGAAACCCCGCACTAATTTATTGCGGTTGATTTAACTACTATTTTAGGGTAGAATAGCCCCATGTCAATTACATACCAACCTAAAAAGAAAAAACGAGCAACAACCCACGGTTTTTTGGTTCGCATGGCCACTAAAGGAGGAAAGAAGGTAATCTCTAGGAGACGAAGCATGGGGAGAAAGAAGCTTTCAGTTTAATTGCTTCCCCACCATAACGGCATGCCACCAAGAAAAGAGAGACTTTCTAGGGCCGACTTTAATAGTTTAAGTAGTAGGTCCACACTTAGGTCTTCTCTTTTTGATATAACGTATATAACGAGCCCACAATTAAAAGTGGCTTGCGTCATTTCCAAAAAGCGAGTTAAGTTGGCAGTAGAAAGAAATAAAATAAGAAGAAAAACCTACCACGCCTTTAAAGAAACTGGATTTAATAAGTCTTATATCATAATCATCTATCCTAGAATCGAAATGTTGAGAGCCCCTTTCAAAGAAACGGTAGTGGAATTATCCAAAACACTTGATACACTGAAATAACAATAAACACATGTTCCATACAATTTTTTACGAACCCCTATACAACTTACTCGCCTTGATGCTTCAAACTGTTCCAATGCATGACATAGGCGCTGCCATAATAGCGGTTACTTTGATTGTGAAAGGTATATTGTTCCCTCTTAACATGTCGGCGCTTCGCAACCAACATGTAATGAAGGCTTTGGAAAAAGAACTAAACGCCATAAAACAGGAGCATAAAAATAACCCACAAGAATCTTCGCGAAGAATGATGGAGGTGTATAAAAGAGAAAACATCAATCCTTTTGCCAGCCTGTTGACGATTTTAATACAAATGCCGATTCTTATTGCTCTTTATTTTGTTTTTGCAAAAGGTCTTCACGCCGATCCCGAGTCCCTTTATTCGTTTATCACTTTCCCTGAGACTCTACATGTTGAAGCCTTCGGTGTATTGGATGTCACAAAGAAAAGTTTGATCGTAGCAATCTTAACGGGACTTTCTTCTTACGTTTTAGCAAGACGTCAGACTTCTTCTATGGAGAGTACGAAAGCGCCACACGAAGAAACTTTCCAAGACCATTTTATGAAGTCCATGAAGATACAACTCCTTTACGTGCTGCCAATTATTATTGGAGTATCCGCTTATGTTCTGCCAGCCGCTCTAGGTTTTTATTGGATTACAGGAAATATTATTGGAATCTTTCAGGATTATTATATGAAAAGAAAATTGGTGCAGATGGAATTAAGTAAGACTGTCATTGGTTAAGTTGGTTTAAACAAGCGCTAACGTCACAGGTATAGTTTCTAACAAAACACATATTTGTATTAGTTGGTCCTGGATTAATTGGACAAGCCCACTTAGGTAAGGTGAAAGGAAAACCAGAAGTTGGGGTACAGTCCTCACTTGCTCGATTAGGACTTCCTTCCGTTCCGCAGCAATTATAAGAAGCAAAGACTAACATCTCCTTTGTTATTCCTGGATAACTTTGTGTTATCGAGGCGTACTTCTGTTTAATTAGAGTAATTCCTTTTGAAATATTTGACGTAGGTTCTAGGTCCGACTGGTCACAAGTTGTTCCTGGTTTATTGATTTGCATGAGTCCGCAATCAACATTTGTCGCAGGGTTATTTACGTGAACAGCATTAACACTTCCTTTTGATTCACGACACATGATTGCCTTTACTAGACTAGGATCAACCCCTTGACGAGAAGATTCTTGTTCAATAATTGAATTATAAGCGGATAAGTTACAACCTGATAGTGCCTGGCAAGACACCCCAGCGCAAACATTTCCGCCAGCAACCAAACTGGCTTTATAAGCATCAGCATTCGGGCATGAAGCACTCGTGCTTGTTAGGGCACCCGTTCCTTGCTGTGCCACTGTCTGAGATGAAACACTCCCCACTCCCCCACTCACCCTCAATCCTTCCCACCCCACTGTC
>CAYGDF010000004.1:4086-40453 GCA_964348675.1 uncultured Candidatus Saccharibacteria bacterium | reverse complement strand
AACAGAAAACTTTATAATCTGAGTTTTCTCACTATTGGAGATTATTTTAAGAATAGATACAACACAATCATCTCTGTCTTTCTGTCGGTTGCGATTATCATAAGTTATTTCGGTTGGGTGGCTGCGCAACTGCTTGCGCTTGGTTTGGTTCTTTCAACTGTTGTTCCGGCGCTATCTTTACAGTGGGCCATATTATTTGCCGCGGCCTTAGTAACTTTTTATACATTTTTTGGTGGTATGTATTCTGTGGCCATGTTAGATACCATTCAATCGGTAGTAATTATTGTTGGTTTAGGAACTATCTTTGCTTATGCCTTATCAAAAATTGGAGGATTGGATGCTTTCATTAATCAAACTCCTCCAGAATTTTGGAGGGTAATTCCAGAATCGAGCCAGTCTCTCACCGAGTGGATTATATTTGTCACAGCACTTATGACTATTGGTTTCGGTTCTATTCCTCAACAAGACGTTTACCAGCGCGCCATGTCTGCGAAATCTGCCACCGTTTCTGTCTGGGCGTCTGTCATAGGAGGATTATTCTATTTTTCTATTGTTCTTATTCCTCTTTTTATCGCAGGTATTGCACGTATCCTTTACCCAGACGTGCTCGCGAGTGACCCACAAAATCTCGTTCTCACATTAGTTGGTGATCACACGCCTATCATTGTTCAAGTTTTATTCTTTGGTGCGTTAGTCTCAGCGATTATTTCTACGGCTTCGGGCGCGTTACTTGCTCCAGGAACATTACTTGCAGAGAACGTAATGAAACCGTTCTTCAGTGAAATGTCAGATAGACTTCGTCTTCATATTATTCGTATTGCGGTTATTCTAATTGCCATCGGTGGAACATTACTTGCACTTAAAGATGACGCACGTATTTATGAACTTGTCTCCAGTGCTTATTCTGTGACGCTTGTTGCTGGGTTTATTCCACTTGCAGTTGGACTTTATAGTAAGAAGGCGAATTCATTTGGCGCACTTATTTCGATTATTGCAGGTATGAGCGTTTGGCAGTATTGGGAGCACTTTGTAACCTCAGGTATCCCATCTACTTTCGTTGGATTTTTTGCGTCTGCTCTTGGCATGGTGTTGGGGACCATTGTTGGTAGATTTATTCAGCGTGAAGAAAAAGAGATACTGTAAAGTGCTTATTTATCAAGGGTTAAATTGGTCTAAAAGTTATCCACTTCATCACCAGTGAAAAATATGGTACTTTTGTTGCTTTTGTAAAGTGAGGGGTGTAGGATTGAGGTACAAAACAACTAGAGAGGTTTTGTGGTTATTCTGGGGTTAATTATCAAGTTAATTTATATATAATGAAAAAAACTATACTTTCAGCGCTTTTCGCGCTATTAATAGTGCCATCACTTGCCAGTGCAATAGCAGGACCTACTCCTTGTACCTCTGGAGTTGGTTCTCCACTAGTAGTGGACACAACACAGCAGATTACTAATGATGTGGATTCAGGAAATCATGGGAATTGGGCGCTAGATAATTACGCACGTCACATTCAAGTGTGGCTTGATGCGGACACAGTTTCTTATTGTGCTCAAGTGGACTACAACGGAACATTTCATGCTCCAGCAGGAGTACTGAGTCCGCAGTCTGGTGGTAGTATAAGTTCAGATATTGACGGAACAATGGTTGGCGGTTACACAAAAGTAATAACTGGCGTTGCAACTACTTCTCCAATTGTTATCCCTACAACTCTTGATTATGGAGGAACTCTTGCAAATATCTCTACTTGGACACAGGCTTTATTACCAAAAGCATACAACGGAGAGACGAGTGCAAACTGGCTAGACGCTGTGTTTGATTCAGGATACTCATCAACTTTTATTAATGGAGGTGCAGGGTGGTTATGGACATACAAGACAGATGGAAGTGATTCTCAGTCTTCGTGGATAAATGCAGGGACTGGAAGTTCTGGTGATATTAGTCCTATTTTTAACAGCACTGCAGGAACTGGGTATTTTGACCTTCCCACAGCAGTGAATTCTGCAACAGAAGGAGACATTATTGTTCTGGGCGCTGATGTAACTTTAACTTCTCAATTGAATCTATCAAAAGCCATCACACTTGATGGAAACGGGCATACTCTTCATGCGACATTTACAAAAACTGATAACTCGAACAACTCAGCAATCGGTATTACACATGACAATGTAACAGTTAAGAATCTTGTAGTAGATGGAACTGGAAGCACGAATCTTCACGGTATCAATGTTTATCTATCAAACGGTGTAGTTCTAGACCATGTTACAGTTTCAAATAATGGTCACGCCGGAATGATTGTTAACGGCTCATCTGTAGAAGCAACTAACCTCACAACAACCGGAAACTCATGGGGTGCAGTAAACGTTGATCCAGGAAGTGGAGTAACAACACCTTCAGTATTTACACTAAATAGTGGAACACTCGGAGAATCTACTCAGATTTGGTCAGATGGTGCGCATGTAGATGTGACTTCAACGGTAACTGTAAACGCATCAGGGTACAACAAGTATCTAATGGCTGGAACTACAAATTATTTCATCTGGGCTAACACTCTTGGTAATGTCGCCGTTATTACAAAGAATGATGTCTCTACTGTTTACATCACCATCATTTCTGCGGTTAAGGCTGCACAAGAAGGGGATATTATTAAAATCGCACCAGGAAACTATAATTTGGTAAAAGATGACGTTACCTCAATTTCAGGTCAGACAGGATGGTATCTTCCAATCACGACAAACAACATTAAGTTGGTAGGTATAACTTCAGGTGGTCAGGAAATATCAAACACTTCAGATGTTGCTACGAACATTTACAGCACCCAAGAAACAGCAAATGGTAGCTGGTCTACTCAGAATTTGATTACTGTCTTTAGTGATGATGTAACGATTCAAGGTTTGGGAATCATGAACAAGATTGAACCGAATAAAGGTATTGAAGTATTGGGAAATAACTTCACAGCTTCATATAACGTATTTGCCCCCGTACCAACGACATTGTTTGCGAATGCAAATAATTATGGCGGAGACGACATCACTAAATATGGGTCTGGTGTTTACTTCAACAATAACAGTGCAACCACTACGCGAACTGGAACTGTAACTAACAACGTCTTCACTAATTCTGGAGTAACGTTTGATAGTTTTGGAAGTAACTGGACAGTTAATATTACAAACAATACTTTTGATGGAAATAGGATTTGGAAATCAGGAGGAACTGATTATTACTACTCGTCAGTAGGTGCGACAACGTGGGCTAATCAGCCAGACTTTACTGGCAGTACGCTTAACATAAACAAGAATAAGTTTATTAACATGGTTTCTAGTCAACCTACACTAAAGATTAAGAGTGGTATGACAGGAACATTTAACGCTGTGGAAAACTGGTGGGGAGTTAACTCTGCTTCTGAGATTTCATCACGTATTACCGCTACTGGTTCTAGCACTGTAAATTATTCACCATGGTATGCCGACTCAACTATGACTACACTATCTTCTAGTGTAAATACTGGCACAAGTTCAGTATCAACAACATTCACGAATGAGTCGACTCTTACAAATGGAGCGTTCACAGCTACGATTCCAGCAGGAACAACAATTACAGGTCCACTATCGTGGGATGGAATATTTGATTTACCTACTTCAACTACAACTTCAGTGCTTCCAACTGAATTAAATGGTTTCTGGTTGACAGGAGTAACTGCAATTGAAATTGGAAGTGGAAACACGCCGCTCACATTTAGTACACCAGTGAAACTTACTTTTGCGGGACAGTCTGGCAAACATGTAGGATGGTCACAGAGCGGAGTTTTCAAAGAAATAACAGCCGTTTGTAACAGTGCCACAAGCCCAACTCTAGCAGATGGTGCTGATTGTAAGATTGATGTGGGTTCTGACCTTATCGTCTGGACAAGGCACGCTACGGCCTTTGTAAGTTACACAACAACTGCTATTCCTTATGGAAGTGGTGGTGGTAATGGTGGAGGAAATGGAAATGGAGTGGTAGTATCTCAACTTGCAACTTCTAATACGCCAAATACAAATGGAAGCGTACTTGGGGCAACGGTTTCTGATGTAACTTCTGATGGTAAAGCCAAAGGTAAAGTTCTCGGAGCAACAACGTATGCATTTACTCGTAACATGCGTTTAGGTTCTCGTGGGACAGATGTACAGGAACTTCAGAAGATGCTCGTTGGTCTAGGGCACCTTAAATTGGCTACCACAACTCAATACTTTGGACCGCTTACAAAGTCTGCAGTTATAAAGTGGCAGTCTGAAAGTAAACTCCCAGCAACTGGATACTTTGGACCGATGTCTAGAGCGTTGCTTGCTAAGTAATAAAAACTAGAGAGGTTTGAAAGAAAAGAGCGGGCGCTTCGCGCCCGCTCTTTTCTTTGCTATAATTTATCCTATGTCAAAGAAAATCTTAGTCTCAGGTATTAAAGCCACAGGCACACTTCACTTTGGGAACTACTTCGGCGCGATGAAACAAAATATAGATTTACCAAATAGTGGTGAATATGAAAGTTATGTTTTTATTGCTGACTACCACGCCCTCACCACGGTGAAAGACGGAAAGGCTTTGAGAGAGACTGTCAAAGAAATAACAGCCGCATATGTCGCCTGTGGACTAGACACTACCAAGACTGCACTCTTCAAACAGTCAGATATTCCAGAACACACAGAACTTGCATGGGTATTTAATAACGTGGTTACAGTTCCATATTTAATGCGCAGTCACGCATTTAAGGACCACGAAGCAAAAAGTAAAGAAGTAAATGCCGGTCTTTTTACTTATCCAGTTTTAATGGCGGCAGATATTTTGATGTATCAAGCGGATATTGTTCCAGTGGGACAAGACCAGAAACAGCACGTGGAATACGCACGCGACATTGCAGGATTTTATAATCGCGCATGGGGAGTGGAAGAGTTTAAACTTCCAAAAGAATATATTTTAGGTGGTGTTGGAATAGTGCCCGGAACTGATGGAGAGAAAATGAGTAAGAGTAAAGGAAATGTGATTTCGCTATTTGGAACAGATGAGGAGATAAAAAAATCAGTCATGGGAATAGTTACAGACAGCGCTTCTCCAGAACAGAAGAAAAATCCTGATGAAAATAATGTTTATAAAATTCATAAACTTTTCTTAAATGAAAGTGAAGATAAAGAACTACGCGCAAAATTTGAAAACGGTGGGTATGGATATAAGCAAGCAAAAGAAGAATTACTAGAAACGATTAGAAACTGGCGAGAGGGGAAGAAAGAAATTTACGACGATTTAATGGCGAATCCTGAAAAAATTACAAAGATTTTAGAAGAGGGAGGAAAGCGTGCACGCGCTCAAGCGCAAGTGACTATGAAAAAAGTCAGAGAACAAGTTGGGTTTTAAAAAATGGAAATTGAAAATGGCCACCCGCGGGGTGGCCATTTTGTTTTTTCGGCTGGTCAATGCCGGGTTTGGCTCATGAGGCAGGAGAGCATGGCTTCCGCCCATGGCTGCGGCTGGTCTACGTGGACGAGCTTTTTCGGCTTCGCGTCGATGCGATGCTGATTGAGTGCGCCTTGGATCTGCCGCGGCTCATAGTGTGATCGGACGATCACAGGGATGTCGAGCTTCTTCGCGGCAGCGACGATCTTAAGTCCATCCCAATTCGCCGACATGTGGGGCCTGATGGATATCGCGAATGGAAGGAGTGCGGACATGCCAAGGATTGCTTCCTCGACAGTGTGACGAAGTTCGACGCGAAGAACGATGTCCTGTCGGCGTGCTTTGTTCACGAGGAACGTTCGCATGTCTTCAGCCGTGTCGACATCAGGCTCCACCACCATCGCCAGCCATAAGGTCTTCGCGAGCGTCGCGCTTGAATCTTCCTGAACATCGTCGTCTGCCAGCGCTGCCGCTTCGTCAGGTTGCTGGGTCATTCTGTCAAAGAGCTTGTGGCGCGCCCTCATATAGCGAGAGCGGTAGAAGTCGCTAGCCAAGGAGTAGTAGGATATTTCCTCGTCCTCTGCCCCCTTCATCATCATCTTTTCGTCTAACGAGAATGCCTCGCACAGACTTCTGATGAGGACCCTCTCTCGCTCGTGGATGAAGATGACACTCTCTTTGCCAGTTGGGGCATTTCTTCCAATCAGCTTTGGTAGAAGTTGCTGAAAGATATCCGCCAGAACATCTTCGCTGTAGGAGCGAGCCATTCTGTCTGCAATGATCACCAACCCGCAGACATCAAGATGTTCTGTTTGAGTGCCGGCTTTTACAGCGTCGAACCACGGCGTAACCGTGACGGTGACCTCAGTTGACGACGCTCTTTCGAGTGCACTCGTCATCTTTGTCAAAAAGTGGCCATCGCCTCGTTTTCTCGCAGCGATAAGTATCTCGACGCCACAGGTCACGTTATCGAAGTTTTTTAACAACACGTTAATCTCCTAAGAGTTTAGGTTATACTACCAAAAAGGCTTGTATTTTGCTATAATTATATAACTATGCGTACTCAAATAAAAGATTTAGCCAATTGCGTTGGAATGGAGGTAAATGTTTATTCTTGGGTGGATGTTAGGCGTGACCAAGGGAAAATGGTCTTTTTCGATTTACGAGATGCAACAGGAAGGGTTCAGGCTGTTGTTTTACCTAGTCATATTGATGCTCTAAATGTGGCTCAGCACGTCCGTCCAGAGTGGGTGGTTAAGATTCACGCGCAGGTGAACAAGCGTCCAGAAAGAAATGTTAATCGTGAGGTTTTAAATGGAGACATTGAACTTGAGGTGCTCGCTATTTATGTTTTAAACGAGGCATACACGCCAGCTTTTGATATTTCAACAGACGGTTATGAGGTGGGGGAAGAGGTGAGACTTCAAAAAAGATATTTAGATTTAAGACGTCCGCGATTGCAAAAAAATATTCGCATGCGTCACAAGGTGATGAAATTCGTCCGCGACGAATTAGATGCGCAAGGCTTTATAGAAATAGAAACTCCACTTCTAACTAATCCTACTCCGGAGGGTGCGCGTTCATATTTAGTTCCTTCCCGTGTTCACAGTGGACAGTTCTATGCACTCCCTCAGTCACCTCAACAGTATAAGCAACTCTTAATGTCTGCTGGTTTTGAGAGATATTTCCAGTTCGCTAAATGTATGCGTGACGAAGATACTCGCGGTGACCGTCAGCCAGAATTCACTCAGGTGGACATGGAAATGAGTTTCGTTTCTCGTGAAGAAGTGATGAGAGTAAATGAAAAACTTATTATTAAACTCGTTACAGAATTATTTCCAGAAAAAAGAATTCAAACTGTTCCATTTCCGATATTTACATATGAGGAGGCCATGGAAGAATTTGGTTCGGATAAACCAGATATTCGTGAAGATAAAGAAGACCCAAATCTACTGGCTTTTTGTTGGGTAATTGATTTTCCATTTTTTGCTCGCACAGTTGATACTGACAATCCAGAGGCAGAAGGAGAGTGGACGTTTACACACAATCCATTTTCAAAACCAAAGGATGAACACATGGAATGGTTAATGAACAAGGAATTTATTGGAAATATTTTAACTACTCAGTACGACTTAGCTCTTAACGGCTATGAAGTAGGGGGTGGCTCTATTCGTAATCATGACCCAATCGCACTAAGGCGTGTTCTTGAAATCATGGGTTACAGTGAAGAACGTATTGAAAAAAATTTCGGACACATGTTATCTGCATTTGGTTCTGGAACTCCTCCACACGGAGGTATTGCTTGGGGATTTGATAGATTTATGATGCTGATGTTAAATGAACCGAACATTCGTGAAGTAATTGCGTTTCCAAAAAACGGAGAGGGAAGAGATTTACTAATGCAGGCACCATCTCCTACAACAGAAAAATCTTTGAAGGAACTTAAACTGATTCTCGCTGAGAAATTGTAAGAAGATTTCTTATATTGACTTTTACAGACTTATATGTTATAATATAAGTCTGTTTTAGTTTGTGGTTCTTTTTACACAGGAGGTTGTGGTGGAAAAAATAATCAATTCAATCATCGCAATCGTAGCGATCGCATCAGTCTTGATTGGAACCGTGGCGTTGATTGCGGTTATAGACAAGAACAAGCGGGCTGTGAAGGGGCAAATCATCGACAGGGTCGTCGCCCAAGAAGGAGACACCTGCATGACGTTGTTCCGCGCAACAGCCGAGCGTTGCGTAGAAGACAACATCGACCCCGCAAGGAAATCAAAGGCGGGGGAGGTCTGGTACCTCATCATGCGACATGATGATAACATCATCAATCGGCTGGTCATTGTACAGCCAGAACAGATACTGGGTAGAGCACCTTAAGAGGCTTACCCTTACAAAACTCAGTTGCCATGAGTTTCGGCGCCACCGGAAGGAGGCGTCTTTTTATTTTGTGTCACAAAATTTAAAGTCGCATGTTATTATGTGTACATGAAGAAGTTTTTTCTATCTCTATTTTTAGTTGTTTCAACTTTGGAATTAGTATCAGCCGCTACACCTTTTGATAAAGCCATTTGGATACCATATTGGAGAAAAACCGAAGGAGCCAGCACCACACTTCAAAACTTAGATAAATTAACTCAAATCAGTCCGTTTGCTTACGAGTTACAAATTGATGGCACTATTAAGGATGCTCTAAAAGCACAAGAAGAGCCGTGGACTACACTCATAGCGGAAGCCAGGAAAAAGAAAATCAAAATCTATCCTACTATTTTGTCATACGCCCAGACGCCTAAGGAGAGAAATGAAATCTATTTACTTTTAGCTCAAAAGAAAAGAAGAGACGCACACATAAAAGCCATTGTTGAATTAGTTAAGAAAAATAAATTTGACGGTATTGATATTGATTATGAAAATAAATTAGCAGAAACCAGACCGTACTTTGCGACATTTTTAACTAACCTTGCTAAAGCACTCCACAAAGAAAATAAAAAGTTAATTTGTACCGTGGAGGCTCGTACACCGCCTGAGAGTAGATATGCCACCACTTCAAAAGAAGTTTTATCAAAAATAGAATATTCAAATGACTACAAAACTATAGGTCTAGTTTGTGATCAAGTTCGCATCATGGCGTACGACCAATCAACTGATGACGCCAATTTAGTAAACCTTAATAAAAGTTTAGGAAATGTTTACAAGCCGGTTGCTGATATTGAATGGGTAAAGAAAGTGGTGACGCAAGCACTTTGGGATATCCCTGCGAAGAAAATAATTTTAGGAGTGCCGACATATGGTTATAAGTATGAAATAATCCCAGGTACGGGGACGAGTTCCACGCGATACTCTAGGATTGGCTCTATGAATTTTAATTATGCAGACTCGATAGCAAAAAGTATGAATATAATTCCTTCTAGAAGTAGTGGGGGAGAAGCCAGTTATGTTTATGGAACTACAACGGATGCGAACGGTTTACCGCTTGGTTCATTTAAGCAATATTTAGTTTGGTATTCTGACTCGATAGCAATTGCGGATAAAATTAAAATTGCCAAACTTTATAAACTAGGTGGTGTGGCAGTCTTTAAAATAGACGGCGGAAATGATCCTTTGGTTTGGAATGTTCTTAAATAGTTTTTGTATTGTGTGTTGCATTGTATCTAAACAATCTATACTTCCCCACAAGAACTAGCCTGCGGATGCTGACGAGCCGAGCACGAGATGATTTTCTAGCAAGAAAATACAGCGTCTAGTTCGTTGGGGAAGTGAAAAGAAAAAAATATTTTAATAAATAAAAAAGTTGGTATACTAAACTTAGCACATGGAATTCACTGTTAAATTAGACCGCTTCGAAGGTCCTTATACTAAACTGCTTGACCTAATTGGAGAGCGGAAACTTTCTATTACGGAAATATCTTTAGTGACGGTGGCGGATGATTATATAAACTATATCAAGTCAATCGATACGCGTGACCATTCGGATATTTCCCAATTTATTCTAGTGGCTTCGACTTTAATGTTGATGAAGGCTAAATCTTTACTTCCGGGAATTGTTTACACAGAAGAAGAGGAGAAACAGGTCCATGATTTGGAACATAAACTTGAAATATATAAGATTCTGACTGATGCAACAAGTTTAATCAGGCAGACATTTGGGAAGAACATGCTTTATGAAAGAGATAGGGTCACATATAAAGGTGGAAATATTTTTGTGCCAGATAATAGAGTGACAAAAGAAATGCTTCAATCAATTGCGCTCCTAACACTTTCTACTTTTACGATTCCAAAACAAATTATGCACGTTGCGGTTGAGCAGGCATTACGCATGGAAACGGTTATAGAAAAATTATTAGAGCGTGTTAAAAATGCACCGACTATAACATTACAAAGTTTAGCGGACGGGGTAGGAACTTTCCAAGAAAAGAAAAAAATATTAATTGTAAACTTTATCGCACTTCTTGAGTTAATCAGAAACGGAAGTATTTCAGCATCACAGCACAGCAAGACTGGTGAGATTTATATAAATAGCGTGTAATATCGTATGTTACAATCATAATATGATCGAAAAAATAATTACTATTTTATATCTCTCAGGCGAACCACTTTCTATTAAGACCATTGCGACTTTAATAAACGAAGATGAAAAAGAGGTTGATGCAATTTTGTCTGAGGTGGAAACAAAAATCAAAGAAGTTGGTCTCGGACTTCTTAGAAATAAAGATGAAGTCTCAATTGTAACTGATGCAAAGCAAGCAGGGTTGGTAGAGGCTTTTTGGAAAGAAGAATTGAAAGGAGATTTAACCCCGGCCACTCTTCAAGTTCTTTCAATTGTGGCTTACTTAGGAAATCCAACCAGACAAACCATTTCATATATTCGTGGCGTGCAGTCATCACAGTCTATTCGTACGCTATCGGTAAGAGGATTAATAAAAAGAGAAGGGGAGGTGTGTACTTTGACTGGGGATGCTCTTAAACATTTAGGTGTGACAAGTGTCGAAGAATTACCACAGTACGAAACTATACGCACAGAATTATTAGAGAAACTGAAGTCAATTGAAGGCTAGGCAAATTATTATGATAGAGCATGTAAAAAAAGACTTCGCCACTTTATGGATTGTTTATGCTATGGCGCTTACTTTTATAGTGCTTGTATCCGCTTTTGCCGTTCCACTTAGCATTAGGCAGTCTGGAATATTTGTTCCGCTCGGAGGAAAAGATAAAGCAGAAACTGGTTATGATAAACACGCTTTTGATAATATTTCAGTTGAGGCAAAGTCTTACGTGGTTTACGATGTCTTATCTAAACAGATAATTGTTGGTAAAAACGAATACGTGTCCTATCCGCTTGCGAGTATCACGAAAATAATGACTGCACTAACAGCAGTAGATGTGGCCACGCTTGGAACAAAAATAGTAGTTTCTAAAGGAAGTTTAGATGGTGGATATGATCTAGGTTTAAAAGAAAAACAATCCTGGACTCTTAAAGAATTATTGAAATACACTCTTGTTTTTTCATCAAATGACGGAGCACAGTTAATCTCTGACAAACTCCTAGGAAGAACTAAATTTGTGGAAAGAATGAATTCTTATTCAACCGAACTTGGTTTTAATATGAAATTTACTCAACCGGCCGGACTTGATCTAAATGGACAGTTAGGAGGGGTGGGGAGTGCTTATGACGTGGCTCGTATGATGGCACTTGCTCGTGCCAGTTTACCGGACGTGCTTGATGCAACGACAAAGACACGGTTAAGGGCTAATTCTTCAACAGGGCTAGTAATAGGCATCCCGAACACCAATCAGCATGTTGATGATTTCGTCGGTGTCGAAGCCTCAAAAACTGGCTACACAGACAGTGCAGGGGGCAACCTCGTACTTTCACTGGACGCCACCTTAGGACACCCAGTTATAATCGTAGTTTTGGGTTCTACAAGAGAGGCCAGATTTTCGGACGCGTACACCCTTTACTTAGCCCTTCTTAAAAGTATCAGATAATTTTTATTTACCAATAGTTATCATCTTCTGGTGGCATTTTCCCCATGATATACTAGTAAAATCAACATGATTACTCTAGATCCGCTGAAAATACTCCTGCCGGCAATCATTTCTTTTTTGGTTGGAATTGCCGTGGCGCCGGATTATATAAGGTTCTTAGTTAAGAATAAATTTTGGAAAAAGAAAAATGTTGCCACTACCATTGATGGGCAGTTGGCCACAATAACAGCGTCACTTCATAACGACGAAGGGGCTCCAGTTCCACGATTAGGGGGATTTATAGTTTGGTTTTCTGTATTGGTTACGGCACTTGTCCTTTGGGGGTTGTCTAAGTTTTATCCAACAGCGATTACTTTGAAGTTGGATTTTATCTCCCGTAACCAAACCTGGCTTCCTCTTATGGCGATGCTTGTAGGAGCGGTAGTTGGAGCGCTCGACGATTTACTGGTGGTAGATGCTTTTGGAAGTAAATTAAATTCATACATCGGTGGAGGGCTTTCTTTTCCAGTGCGGTTGGCTGCTGTGTCCGCTCTTGGGCTATTTGCAGGTTGGTGGTTCTACGCAAAGTTGGGAGTTGATAGCGTCTATATTCCTTTCTACGGACATGTTGTTTTAGGAGGGGTACTTTTTATACTATTTTTTGTTTTAGTAACTCTCGCGCTTTTTTCGACTGGAGTTATTGATGGGGTAGATGGACTTTCTGGTGGGGTGATGAGTGCCGTCTTTACTGCCTATGGAATGATTGCGTTTTTGCACGGTCAAATAGACATTGCAACTTTATGTTTCGTGTTTGTTGGGGCGATACTTGCTTTCCTATGGTTTAATATTCCTCCCGCCAAGTTTTATTTATCCGAAACTGGAATGCTGGCGCTATCACTGGCGCTCTCTGTAATTGTTTTCCTAACTGATGCCGTTATGTATCTTCCACTCATTGCACTTCCGCTTGTGGTATCCACCCTTTCTGTAATTCTGCAATTAACTTGGAAAAAGGCCTTTAAGAGAAAGTTGTTTATAGTTGCTCCACTTCATCATCATTTTCAAGCCAAGGGGTGGCTTTCTCAAACGGTTACCATGCGCTATTGGGTCGTTTCTTATATTTGCGCAGTTTTAGGAGTTGTTATTGTTCTGGTTAGTTAATCTTATGTTCGACAGAATAGATAAAAAACTTTTTGTAACAATAATTATAATCCTATTTTTCGGTTTAATTATTTTTGGCTCGGCCGCGCTCGGTGTACTTTCCTCAAATGAAAATAAGTTTTATTCAGTTGTAGAAACACAATTGATTTATGCTTTAGTTGGGGGTGCGATTGCTTTAGTAGTAGGCATGTCACTTTCATATAAGTTCTATCAGAAACATGCCTATGCTATTTTCGGACTATCCCTTTTCTTCACTGCTTTAGTTTTTGTTCCGGCACTTTCTACTTATCACGGTGGAGCGCACAGATGGTTAGATATCGGAGCTTTTTCTGTTCAGCCAAGTGAGGCACTGAAACTTGCTTTCGTAATTGTCGTGGCTTATTGGTGTACTAAATACAGATCGCTTTTTAAAAATTGGAAGTATGGATTACTCCCATACTTAATTGGAACAGGTTTAGTTTCTTTGATTTTATTATTACAGCCGGATTTCGGAACATATTTAGTTATATTCACATCTGGTTTTGTCGTTTACTTTGTGGGAGGTGCCAGGAAGAAACATATGTATGTTCTGATACTTCTAGGTATTATTGGTTTCGCTACTTTAATTGCCGTTAGGCCTTACATGTTAGAGAGAGTAAAAACTTTTTTTGACGCGTCCCATGATGTGCGTGGCTCATCGTGGCAACTGAACCAGTCATTGATTGCTATCGGTTCAGGTGGTCCAGTTGGAAGGGGATTAGGGCAAAGTGTACAGAAATTTAATTATTTACCTGAGCCGATAGGGGACTCCATATTTGCTGTTTTGGGAGAGGAGTTGGGCTTTATGGGGGTAATATTTATTGTTATTTTGTATGGTATAGTAGGTATACGTGGATATATGATTTCCATGTATGCCGAGGACCAATTTGGTAGATTGCTGGCCGTTGGAATTGTTACCATAATAATTTCTCAGGCCGTTATAAATGTGGGCTCGATGCTTGGACTTTTACCGCTTATGGGCGTGCCACTCCCTCTTGTGTCGCACGGGGGAACAGCACTCATGGCAGCACTGTTTGAATTAGGAGTGCTTTTAAATATCTCAAAGACCTCAATTATTTTATGAAAATTGTAATCACAGGAGCTGGAGGTGGACACTTTTATCCGTTACTTGCGGTTGTTGAACGTATTCACAAAGAATCTTTTGTTCAAAAAATTGTTCAGCCCGATGTTTATTTCATTTCTGATAAACCATACGACGAGAAAGCATTATTTGAACTTCAAATTAAATTCGTTAAAGTTCCAGCAGGAAAGTTAAGAGTCTACCCTTCACTTGAAACTATCACAGATTTTTTCAAAACTATTTATGGAATGATTAGCGCATTGCTCGTTTTGTATCGCATATATCCAGATGTTGTTTTTTCAAAAGGAGGATACGCTTCTTTCCCAACACTTTTTGCAGCGAGAATCTTGTCTATTCCAATTTTCGTCCATGAAAGTGACACCGTGCCAGGTCGCACCACTAAATGGGCTGGAAGGTTTGCGTCACGTGTGGCACTTTCGTATGGAGAGGCTGCCACATTTTATCCAAAAGAAAAAACTGCTCTCACAGGGCAACCGATTCGTGATGCCATTTTACCGCCAGAAAATTACGAAAGAGTATTTGGTGCAAAAGATCGCCCTGTTATTTTAGTAATCGGAGGATCTCAAGGTGCTCAGGCAATTAATGAAGCTATCTTAAAAATTCTTCCAGAGTTACTTAATACTTATGATGTTGTTCATCAAGTTGGAACGGCCAATTTGGAAGCAGTTAAATCATACTCAGATTCAATTCTAAAAGATCATCCGTTTAAGGATAGATATTACATGGAAGGCTTTATCGACGTTTCTCTTTTCTATGGGAAGGTAGATTTAGCGATTACTCGAGCTGGCTCGATGATATTTGAGTTGGGCGTTTGGCAACTTCCGATGATCATAATCCCGATTCCTGAAAATGTAAGTCGCGATCAGAGATCAAACGCTTACGCTGCCGCATCGCTTGGGGTTGCTACTGTTATTGAAGAAGGAAACTTATCATCAATAGTTCTAATGAATGAAATTAAAAGAATCTTTGAGAATAAAGAGATTTATAAAAAAATGTCTGATAACTGTAAGGCATTTGATAACTCAAAAGAAGCAGCTTCTTTAATTGCTCGTGAAATAATTCGTATTGGTCTCAGTCATTATAATTAATATGCCAGATAACTCTAAAGCAAAAGTAGTAACACGCTTCGCACCATCACCAACCGGCTTCATGCATGTCGGCGGTGTTCGTACTGCACTCTACGCTTGGGCGTATGCGAGAAAGAATAATGGTAGATTTATTTTGCGTATTGAAGATACTGATAAGTCTCGAGAAGTGGAAGGGTCAATCGCACACATAATAGAGTCTTTGAAATGGCTTGGCATAAATTGGGATGAAGGGGTAGATATAGGTGGTCCACACGCTCCTTATCTTCAGTCAGAGAGACTAGAATCTTATAAAAAATACGCCAAAATTTTAGTAGAGAAAGGTTATGCGTATCCAGATCCTTACAGTGAACAAGAAATAGCAGATCATCGTCAAAAGGCCGAAAGCGAAAAAAGATTATTTTTGTATCGTGATTTTCGTCCAGAAAAAACGGAAGCGTGGGATGGTACGAAACCACTGCGTTTTAAAGTTCCAGAAGTAAAATCATACACTTGGAATGACGCCGTGCGCGGGGAACTTTCCGCAGGACCTGAAGCACTTGATGATTTTATTTTAATTAAAAGTGATGGTTATCCAACATATAACTTCGCACACATAATTGATGATTTTGAAATGGGTGTGACACACATCATGCGGGCAGATGAATTTATTGCGTCTACTCCAAAGTTTTTGGCATTGTATGAAGCGTTGGAAATCATTCCGCCAGTATTTGTGACTCTGCCTCCCATCTTAGGAGAGGGGGGTAATAAAAAATTAGGCAAGCGCGATGGGGCAAAGGATATTTTGGAATACAGAGAGGAAGGTTATCTACCAGAAGCGATGGTAAACTTTTTAGCATTTTTAGGATGGAACCCAGGAGGGGAGAAGGAAGTTATGACGCCCGAGGAGATAGTAGAGAGTTTTTCAATTGAAAGAATCCATAAAGCCGGTGCGATGTTTAACGAAGAAAAATTGCTATGGATGAATAAGGAACACATTAAAAAGCAGCCTAAAGAAGTTCAACTAGAAGGCGTGAAAAAGTACATGACCGAGTATGAAGATGAAATGCTTTTCAAAATGCTCCCATCAATCATTGATAGAATAAATACATACGGCGAACTTCAATCTCTGAAAGAGACTGAATTCGGATTCTTTATCAAACGTCCAGATATTGAAAAAGAAAGAGTTCTCTATAAAGATGACGGTGCTCATGTCGCCGCACTTCATTTGGAAAAGATAAAAGATATTTTAAGTGATGCAGATTTTTCTTCGGGAGATAAAGTAAAAGAAGTTCTCATGCTTTATGCTGAAGAAAATGGAAAGGGGAATGTTCTTTGGCCACTTCGCATGACCTTATCTGGACAGGAACGCTCGGTTGACCCTTTCACTATTTGTTACGTTTTAGGAAAAGAAGAATCCCTTGCCCGCATAGAATCAATGTGTCACAAATTAGATTCATAACTGTTAATAATATTGCATGCAATTACGCTCTTTCTTTACACTTTTTATAATAACGACGCTTTTATTACCAGTTTTCATCCACGCAGACACGGCGGACGATTTGCAGGCAAATTTAAATGCTTTATCATCTCAGATTCAAGCGCTCGATAAAGAGATTGCCGAATTTAATAAAAAAATAAATCAAACGCAAGGGGAAGCCAAGACTTTAAAATCCGCCCTGGCTTCTTTAGAGTTGCGACGTACGGCTCTTGGTAAAGAAATTAATAGGACTAAATTACAAATTACTGCTACTCAAGAAAAAATATCAGATACTCAAGGAAAGATCGTTGTAACAGAAAGCACTTTGGACAAAAATAAAAACGCTTTGTCTGAAACTTTAAGAACCCTTGTTCAAGGTGAAGAAGTTCTACCACCTTTACTCGGCGCCCTTTCAAAGGGGTCTCATCTTTCGGACGCGATTGATGCAGTTAAGCGTGGAGGTGACGTGTCAAAGGCGATAAATGAAAAAGTGAAAGCGCTCATTGACACCAGAATGATTCTGTCTACACAGAAGGCAACCTATGAATCAAATAAGCACCAACTCGAGAGTTTGAACTCAACTCTTAACGACCAGAAGCAATTAGTTGAAGTAACAGCAAAGGATAAGAATAATCTCTTAGTACAAACAAAAAATAAAGAATCGGAATATCAAAAATTACTGGCTGATAGAAAGAAGAAGAAAGATAGTTTGGAAGCCGAAATGTTGGATGTGGAATCACGTCTTAAAGTTATAGTGGACGCTAGTAAACTTCCTAAATATGGAAAGGGGGTTTTGAAGTATCCAGTGGCTAATCCGATTATCACGCAGTATTTCGGGAACACTCCATTTGCGAGTCAAAACCCTCAAGTCTATAACGGATCAGGACACAACGGTATCGACTTCGGAGTAAAAATGGGTACACCACTTTTAGCCGCTGCTGATGGAGTTGTTTTAGGAACAGGAAATACTGACTTAGCGTGTAATGGTGTGTCCTATGGTAAATGGGTGCTTATCCGTCACACAAATGGTCTGACAACTTTGTATGCTCACTTATCTGTTATTCAGGCGTCCACAGGTCAAAGCGTAAAGGTAGGTGAAAAAATCGGTCTCTCAGGAAATACTGGATACAGTACTGGTCCTCATCTTCACTTTACTGTGTACGCGTCTGACGCTGTTCATATTTCAGGTCCTACTGAATACAAGAGTAAGGTTTGCGGAACTTATCTTATAATGCCGCTGGCACCAAAGGCTGGATATCTTAACCCACTTTCCTACCTTTAATTCTCTCGTGTATACTATAAACATATGATTACATTTACTATCCCAGCGTTTGTACTTATTTTATTTACAAGTTTTTTGGTTGGAGTTGTTTTGGCCTCTTGGGTTTTGATGTTTAAACTTTCTTAAAATAATAGGGGGCAAGGGGAGGGAATAAGGCATCCTTGAACGGATGTTTTATTTTTATATAATCCCCCGAAAAATGGAGTATCCCCCGCCGGGGGAGCGGAAAAGGATAACGCTTAAATATTTCTTATTTTAATTCTGATTGATGGAAAGGACGGTGGTTCTAAATATTTATGGGGTTAGTCGTAAAGTACCATTGTTAGACACTATAGGGTTCAAGCAGTGTCTAACAACGGCTAAGATTTTTTACAACTATATTCTTCTGGCTTTCGCCTAGAAGTATAGTCGTAAAAGATATATTGTGCGACATTAGCATATAATCTGCCCCCTTACAAAATGATAAACAGAGATAGATAATGAATGCTTGCATAATTGTGTATATTTAGTATTTAATTTTCGCGTCGGCAAGATTTAGGAATTTTCTGCTCCCCACCCTTTCGTATTTAGAATTTAATTTTTAGTTTGACTTTGAGTCTGTATAAACGTAGGATTAAATCTTAAGTGTACCCCTCAAGTGCACCCAATCTCATTTCGACATTTGGTAAAAATATTCGGGTCAAGGAGGCCCTTTTAAAATGGACCAAGATCCTAAGTTCTCCCGGCGACGCCGGAAGGTCGACCTTGGGTCGGCCGAAGGCTTACTCAAGTTGTTTCTTTCTCTTCCTCGACGTCTGAAGCGTGTTCCTGGAAAAACGCGCTACCTCATGCGTATCGAAGGAAGACCAGACAAGAAGCAGAAGCGAATGGTTGAGGTGTTCCGTTGTGATGATGGAACGCTCGACATTGCCAACAAGGGTGACCTCTTGAAGTTGGCGCTTGATGCTTCCGAGCGCGCTGACTACTGCTTCGTGTTTTCCATTAACGAAGGTCATGGCGCCGGCAGTCCGAACTACCTGAAGTTTAACTACTGCTGGCGAGCCTTGTCGGAAGAAATCATCACGAACTTCCAGAATGGCTCCTTGCTCGCCGGAAAGGCCTTGACCAGAGTAATTTTCGGCGCCGGCGCTCGTCCGATTCCAGCACTCAAGGACCGCGAGTTAGATTTCGACCCCGTCTACAAGATGATCGAAATCCCTGGCACATGCCGGGCTCCCATTCCTGTGCTTGAGACGGGTTACGAGTAGTACCGAAAGTCCGTTCAATCACCTTCGCAAGCCCGACCCTACAAGGTCGGGCTCGTTTTTGCCTTAATTACTTAGTTTGCTAATAGTTCCACATAAATGATATAATTAGAATCATGACAACCATTTGCCTTAATCCAAAGAATCATAATGATTTTTCTAAAGGATTCATGTATTCCGTGCATCAAATGTATTTTTTGGTGGAAAAACATTTGGAACAAGCCCTGCTCCGTTCTAAGTCCATCTCTTTTTCTCAGTTTATGATTTTGGTTGGTTTCAGATGTTCAGATTCTGGACCGGTTTCTCAATCTTTAATCGCCGATCATTTGCATTTAACAGAAGCGACAGTGAGTAGACATATTTCCACATTGGTTGATATGGGCCTCCTTTCTCGGGAAGAAGATAAGGCAAATCGTAGAAAACATATTATAAAAATAACCGCAAAAGGTTCGAAGGCTTTTGAATCTTCAAAAAAAGTAATCGATAAAGAATTAGGTTCAATTTTTTCTGTAATAAAAGAAAAAGACAGAGAAAATATTATGAAAAACTTTGATGCAGTATTAAATATTCTTCTTTCGAAGAAGTGATAGAAATAATTTTAATTTTATGAACAAGCACTTAGAAAAAATAGTTAGAGATGGTAAGGATATAGGTAGACAGTCCTTTGTTTGGTATAAAGAACAGCCAAGATGGAAGCAGGTAGTCATTGCGGTTTTGGTTGTCGTGATTGTGGTATTTGTAGGTCGCGCTTTAAGTGGCGATGAGGAGCAATCTGTTATTACGAACTCCCCTCGTGTCGTAAAACTTGCTGTCGTTTCAGATTTGGCCAACAATGACTCTGCCCTCCCACTTCTAGGTGTAGTAACTTCAACCAGTGAAGCCACTATTCGTGCAGAAACTTCTGGAAAGTTAACAAGGGTCTATAAAAAACTCGGCGATTATGTGACTGCCGGTCAAGTAATCGCTGAATTTGAAAACTCTGGTGAACGGGCCGCTGTTTTGCAAGCAGAAGGTGCTTATGATGCCGCTAAAGCCGCGCGTGACATCGCTCAGATAAATTCCGGCACAACGAACTCTTCGTTAGCAGATTCTAAAACTAGCGCACTTAATTCCATCTCAAGTGCTTACGCCAGTATGGATGACATAATTCATGTTAAGACTGACGCAGTTTATTCCAATCCTCGTAATCAAGATGTGAGATTTGTGATGTCTGTTCCAGATGCTAACCTCACTCTTTCACTTGAAGCCAGACGTAGAAATATTGAAACGATGCTCACGACTCGTGAAGCAACTAATCGCACTCTAACTACAAGTAGTGATTTAGTAACTCAGTTAAATGCAGTTCAGTCAGAAGCACAGACTATAAAAACTTATTTGGATGATTTGGCTAATGCATATTCTAAAGCCCTTGCTGATAATAATTTTTCACAGACGACTATTGAGTCTGGAAAAGCAAATGTTAGTATTGCTCGCAGTACAATTTCTGGAACTATTTCATCTATCGTTGGAGCTAGAACTTCTCTTAATGCAAGTTTAGCCGCTCAAGAAGTTGCAGGGAAAACAAGTGGAAGCACAAACGTAAATGTAACTTCGGCTGATGCTCAAGTTAAACAGGCACAAGGAGCGTATAATGCTGCGCTTTCTCGTCTTGAAAAAACAGTTATAAGAAGTCCAATAACTGGAACACTGAATTCTCTTTCAATTCAAACTGGAGATTTTGTTTCTGCATTTACTCAAGTTGCTGTTGTTTCAAATAATGGAGCTCTTGAAGTGGTGGCGTATATAACAGAGGATGATGCTAAAAGAGTAAACGTTAGTAGCAAAGTTATGATTGATAATAGTGTTGAAGGAGTTGTGACACGCCTCGCCTCTGCGATTGATCCTCAGACTAAAAAAATTGAAATGCGTGTAGGGATAATTGGTAAAACTTCAACTTTAATTAACGGCCAATCTGTGAGAGTAGACGTGTCTCGAAGCGCACCGAAAGCAACTAGTGGGCCGATGAAGATTCCTCTTTCCGCTCTTAAATTAACCCCAAACGGAGCATTTGTATTCACATTAAGCGCTACAAGTTCCCTTGTTTCTATAAAAGTTACAGAGGGTGCGATTTTAGGTGAAGATATACAGATAATTTCTGGATTAGATGGTTCAGAAACAATTGTCACCGATGCTCGTGGACTTAAAGATGGAATGGTGGTGACAGTTAAGGAAAATTAATTAAAAAAGTATGCACTCACTCTGGAAATTTTTCCTAAAAAAACGGGCGTTTACCTATTTACTCATGGGGGTTTTGATTCTGTCAGGTACTTTCTCATTGATTTCTATTCCGAAAGAATCCGCCCCAGAAGTTATTATCCCGATGGGAATAGTTTCCACTGTACTTCGTGGCGCCTCTGCTGAAGACACGGAAAAATTAATCACCGATAAGTTGGAAAGTGAAATCGCTAATGTTGAAAACATAGACAAAGTAACTTCATCATCTCGCGAAGGAGTTTCTGTAATTACAGCGCAATTTAATGCAAGTGCAAACATTGAAAAATCCATCCAGGATTTGAAAGACGCGGTTGATAGAGTTAAAGGAGATTTGCCAGAAGACGCCACAGAGCCGATGGTCACGAAAATAAACTTTGCGGACCAACCCATGCTGATTCTCTCTATTTCTCAGGATTTGTCCCCTGCCGGACTTACTGCTTTGGGAGAAGATTTAAAAAATGAATTAAAAAAAGTTGACGGAGTTTCAAAAGTAGAAATCTCTGGAACACGTGAACGCCAAATTCAGGTAGTGGTTAGAAAAGAACAGCTGGCTAAGTATGGCCTTTCTCTAAATCAAGTAATCGGCGCGATTCAAGGCGCGAATGCATCTTTTCCAATTGGAAGCATCACTGTTTCTGACGTTGATTACCCAATTAAATTTGATGGCTCAATAGAAAGTGGAGCGGAAGTTCCAGATATTACGATTCAGTCTGCTTCTGGTGTGCCAGTTTATTTGCGTGATGTTGCTTTTATAGCAGATGGGCTTGCTCCACCCTCTACCTTTTCTCGTATATCTATAAATGGTGAACCTTCGGAAAATGCTCTTACTCTTAATATTTATAAAAAGTCAGGTGGTGATGTGACAAAAATTGCTAAAGCAGCAAGAGACAAGTTAGACGAATTGAAAGACACCAAATTAGCTGGCGCTAAGGTTGTGGTGTCACTTGATACCGGAGAACTTGTTAAGAAAGATTTAACTAATCTAACCACAACAGGTTTAGAAACTGTCGCACTTGTGATGCTCATGCTATTTCTCACAATTGGATGGCGTGAGTCACTAGTGGCAGGACTTTCTATTCCGCTTTCTTTTGTGATTGCTTTCACAGGACTTTATTTATCTGGGAATACGATTAACTTTATGTCTTTGTTTTCTTTGATTCTGGCAATTGGAATTCTGGTGGATTCCGGAATTGTAGTAGCGGAAGCCATACACACGCGCATAAAAACGTATGGCTCGGCTGAAGGTGCAGCGATTGCGTCCATTAAAGAGTATGCGTGGCCATTAATTGCTGGAACTATGACAACTGTCGCCGTTTTTGCCCCACTCTTTTTCTTGTCTGGTATAGTTGGTAAATTTATTTCTTCGATTCCGTTTACTATTATCTTCGTTCTGATTGCATCTATTGTGGTGGCGCTTGGTTTCGTGCCGTTACTTGCTATCTTGCTTACTAAGGAACATAAGAATCGTTTTGAAGATATGCAGGAAGATTGGTCCCATCGCGCGCAAGAATGGTATAAGAAATTCTTAGGCGGTATCTTAGATAGTGCTAAATATCAGAAGAGATTTTTCTGGGCTCTAGGAATTGGTTTCGTTATGGCGATAGCGCTACCAGTCACAGGACTTCTTAATGTTTCATTTTTCCCACAGGATGATCAGGATTACGCTTTCGTCTCAATCGAACGTCCGCAAGGAACTCCGCTTGCAAAAACTGACCTTTCTGTTCGCGAGGTTGAAGAGGTGTTATACAACAGTCCTTATATAGAGTCATTTGTTACAACAGTGGGCGCTAGTTCTGCTTTATCTGGTTCAGGGGGAGGTTCAGGCACGAAACTTGCTAACATTACAGTTATTATTCCTAAAGAGCGCGAACTTACTTCATCTGAGATAGTAGATAAACTTCGAAAAGAACTCTCCCCTATTAACTCTGCGGAAGTAAAAGTTGATCAAGGAAACAATGGTCCTCCAAGTGGAGATCCGGTGGTTATAAGATTCTCAGGAGATAATCTAGAAGAACTAAGTGAGGCAGCAAGTAAAGCAGAAACGATTTTAAGTGGTATAAAAGGCACTCAAGATGTTGTCACATCTCTTCGTGACGATGGTACACAGTTTGAAATAAGCGTGGACCGCACTAAAGCAACTCAAGTTGGCCTTTCTTCAGCAAGCATTGCTCAACTTCTTAGAACTGCTGTTTCTGGAGTAACTGCGACAACAATTAAAAAAGGAGGCACAGATATAGACATCGTTGTAAAAACAGATTTAAATCCGGACTTTATAAATCCTGAAGACACTATTAAAACTACAATTGATAGCATAAAAGGAATCCCAGTTGTTACACCAACCGGTGCTATTCTTTTAGGTTCTATCATCACAACAAAGATTTCTGAATCACGAGCGACTATCAGTCATGAGGACCAAAAAAGAGTTGCTACAGTAAGTAGTAAGTTAACAAGTGATGGAAACGCTCTTAAAGTTACAAATGAGTTTAAGAATCACGAAGAAGAATTAAATCTGCCAGACACGGTTTCTGTAAAGTATGGTGGAGATAATGAAGAGATCAATAAGACATTCGCTGAAATGGGGCTGGCTCTACTTGCTGGTATGGCAGGAATGCTCGCTATACTTGTTCTTGAATTTAACTCTTTCCGTTATGCCTTTTATTTACTGTTTACTATTCCACTTTCGTTGATTGGAGTTCTTGGAGGCTTAACAATAACTGGACAGGCGTTATCCTTCTCATCCATGCTCGGATTGATTGCGCTTGCGGGTGTGATCATTAATCACGCCATAATTCTACTTGATTCCATATTGCACAAGTTAGACTTAGAGGAAAAAAATAAAGAAGAAGGAATAGAAACTAGAAATTTAAGAGACGTAATTCTCGACGCTTCAGCGATTCGTCTCCGTCCGATTTTCCTAACCACTATCACAACGGTTGTGGGTATGATTCCACTCGCTAGAGTATCTGCCCTTTGGGGACCGCTTGCGTTTGCGATTATGTTCGGACTCGCCTTTGCCATGATTTTAACTCTTGTGCTCATACCAGTATTCTTTTACAGATATCCAGGCAAGAGATACATCAATCTTAAAAAGGTAGAAGATATTGGTCCCCGTGAACCATCTCGGATTTGGAAGTTTGTAAAAGGTCTATTCTCCAAACTGTTTAGAACTCACAATAGACTTGCGTAATCATAATTGAAAAAACGCCGAGCAATCGGCGTTTTTGCGCTGGCATGGGCGCTGTCACTCGAAGACTACACGCAGATGCCAATTGTTTACGACTTCGAACCTCACCGAACCCGAAGCAGATAGAACGTCTTCTCTTGTTGGAAAAAGTTCAGAGATCATGAACCTCGTCAGTTTCCACGTGATGTGGTACTGATTTCTTGCTAAGCGGTAAAGAAGAGAACTTTCGGGCTCTCGCTCAACTGCTGTAAGGAGTTCCATTTCCAGGTTGTACAAGGCTTGGACCGGAGGCGGAATTTTCACCGGACTCAAGAAACGGCCGGGTGGTTCATTGTCGAAATAAGATGGATCCAAGCCGGTTAAGGCCTCCTGTTCTTCTTCACACTCGATGGCTTTGAGCAACATTTTTCGAAGTTGCCTGGTCGCCAGAGAGAGAGTCCTTGTGTTCATCTTACCCAGAATCAAGTTCTCGTCCTTGAACGTCTCTTCCAAATCGTTCACCATGATTATTCGGTTGCTGAAAGCGCGGTAGGCCGTGTCTGCATCACCCCATGACTCCCTCGGCCCAGTTCCCAGCTCGCATTCGTGAGCGTCACCAGAAACTTTGCTATGTGCTTGGCGTAACTCCTTGAGGGTATTAGCCAAATGAAGGAGTTCGGCGGCGAGTGCTTTTTCGTAGTCGTCTTGCTCGAGCATCGCCCGCAGGTGCTCAGAAAAGCAAACTAACTTCGTGTGATCTTTTTGCACGGTAGTCCCCTATCTAGTTGGTACTTTGACCTTTATTGAACCACGAGTAAGAATATTTATCAAACGACCGCCTTAAGCGTTATTTCCGGCAACAAATCCCGTAGTCCAGCATAATTGGAGACTGTATCCTCCTGAAGGTCTATCAATATTTAAAACATCCCCCACCAGATAAAGGTTAGGAACTAAGCGTGACTGCATGGTTTTGAAATCAACCTCGGTCAATGCGACACCACCCGAAGAAACAATAGCCTTTTCTTTTCCAAGTAATCCTTTAACGTGAAGCGGAATGGCTTTCATGGTTTCTACTAATTTCACACGGTCTTCACTTGAAACGCTATGACAAAAAGTTTCTCCGTCAATGGCCGCCAAATTAAGTAAAGGTTTCTGTAGAGAGGCTGGAACAAGCGGACCCAATACATTTTTTAATTTCTTGTTACTTTCTTCTACTAAAATATTTTGTAAGTCCTGTTTTAAGCCTTTATTGTCTCGTGAAGGGAATAAATCAATCATAATCGAAACATCTCCGTACTTTAAAAGTTCACGCACATCTTTACTCATATTTAAAACGGTTGGACCACTTATTCCAACGTGAGTGAAAAGTAGTTTACCTTTATACGCTTCCTGTTTTTTATTGTTTTGAAAAGTTGTGAGTTTTATATCAGTTAAAGTTAACCCGCTTGCCTTGTGTGCCCATTCATCGCTAAGTGTAATTGGCACAAGTGCCACATCATTTTCTACTATTGTGTGGTGAAGTTTCTTTAACCACTGGAAACCTTCCCCAGTTGAACCAGTTTCAGGACGAGAAGTTCCTCCAGTTGCAAGAACGCAGGATTTACAATAAATACTGTTCCCACTTGAGGTTGTGATGATGATATCTCCAGTGTGCTTATCTACTTCTATTCCACGCACGTTTGTACCCTTATGAATCACTACGTTGTTTTTTCTCATGTATTCATAGAGAACATCAAAGACTGATTGTGAAGAATTCGAAACTGGGAAAATTCTACCCTCGTTTTCTTCTTTGGTCGGCATCCCCCTGTCGTTAAAAAAAGAAAGAGTATCAGCGACGCTGAATTGTGAGAACGCTGAAAAAAGAAACTGGTCGTTTCCTTTGTATTTTGAAAGCATTGCCCTGTTATCTGGCTTATTATTTGTAACGTTACATCTTCCACCACCTGTGATTAAAAGTTTCTTACCAAGTTCAGTATTTTTTTCAAGGAGAAGTACTTTTTTACCACGCTCCCCTGCGCGCCCCGCTGCCATCATGCCGGCAGGTCCTCCTCCGATGACAACTACATCCCAAACTTTCTTTTCTGTTGGGTTCATATTAGTTGTTTTGTTTACTCCATTCGTACAAAGTTACGGCGGCTGCGTTTGAGGCATTTAATGATTCACACTTTGCATCTGTTTTTATTGAGAGTTTAAAGTCACAAAGTTCGAGTGTCTTTGCTCGTATCCCCTGCCCCTCACTTCCCACTACGATAACGGTATTGCTATCAAATTTTACTTGGTTTAAGTCAGTGTCTCCCTCTCCAGTTAGTCCATAAGTCCAAAAGTGCTCCTCCTTTAGTTTCTCTAAAGTATTATTTACATTTCCGATTCTCACGATTGGAATAGAAAAAGTCATACCCGCTGAAGTTTTAATCACAGTACCTGTGATTTGTGTCTGGTCGAATTCTGGAATAAGTACTGCATCTGCTCCGAAAGCCACTGCACTGCGGATAATTGCTCCCACGTTATGTGGGTCTTGCAGTTCATCAAGTAAAACAAAAAGTGCGTTAGTGCTTTTGCTTTTAGACTTCTCTAAAACTTCCTCCAGTGAAGTGTAGAGTAATTTATCGTTTAGAACTGCACAAACTCCTTGGTGTACCGCCTCGCGCCCGACTAGGCTTTCTATCTCGTTTCCAGTGACGATTTCATAGGTCAGTTTGTTAGATTGAACAAGGCTCATAATTTCGTTATCTAACTCGGCCTGCTTGGTTAAGAAGAGTTTCTCCACAACCATAGGTAAACCGCGCTTGTAGGCCAAAATTGCCTCTTTCAGAGGGTTCTTGCCATATAGGTAGGTTAAAACTTTCATACTAGACAGTATAGCATATTTATTGTGATTTGAGAAATAGATTTTAGTCCCTAATTTGAGTTGTAGGTGAAAACACAAAGGCGACGTCGTAGACGTCGCCTTTGTGTTTTTTAACTTATCTATTTATCCCAATTGAAACCTCTCCCGAAGTGCCCCCAAGTACAAGTGTCTGTATATTTTACATTGTCCAAATCTAAATGTTTTCGAATTCCAGCTGGAGTTAAATCATACCCGCTGATATTTTCTTCAACACCATCAACAACTGCAACTGCCATCACCGGTTCTGCTTTTCCAATTGCATAAGCAAGTTTAGTGAAAACTTCTTTAGCGTTTCGAGAACGTAGCAAGTCCACTGCTACGCGTCTTGCCATATATGCCGCTGAACGGTCTACTTTTGTATAATCTTTTCCTGAAAATGATCCTCCACCAATTGTTATTTCTGGACCGTAATTGTCCACGATTAGTTTTCTTCCAGAAAGTCCTGTGTCGGCATCGAATCCTCCCTGAGTCCATTCTCCAGCTGGGTTGATTAGGTATTCATCAGCTGTGATTAAACTTTTAACTAAGGCGAGCAGTTCGTTATTTTTTGTATTTTGGAAACTTGCTACAACTGTAGTTACTTTATCTCCATCAATTGTTACCTGAGTCTTTCCGTCGTACGGGTATACTTCGTAAATTTTCTGACAAATCATTCTCGCTAGATGATATTCCTTTGGCATCATGCTCTCACTTTCCGAAGTTGCGTAACCTTTCATAATTCCTTGATCACCCGCTCCACCAGTATCCACTCCACGAGCGATTTCTGGACTTTGCTTTGCGATATTTACGATTACTTTATAATCCGGTCCAACGATATTCTTCACTACTACTTCAAGGTCTGGGTGTACGGATGAAGTCACTTCACCATTTATGGTAATTAAATTATGTCCTCCCATCACTTCCATGGCTACGCGTGCTGTCTTATCTTCTAAAACGTATGCATCTAAAATACTATCTGCGATGAAGTCACATCTTTTATCTGGGTGTCCCGGAGAAACACATTCTGCTGTTTTTTTCATATTGTTTTTACTATCTACTTATTTTGAAATAAAAAATCCTGATAATTATTATTACAGGAGAGAAAGGCACTTACGTGATTATCTTTCCTCCATTTCATTGGGGGCTGAATTGAGCACCTACTTACTACTAACTTTGGTAAGGGTTGCTGATGGGTCGTAGAGTCAGTACTCTTGCCATCTCTTGATAACTATATTTAATTGTTTTAACTATTAGAGTTTAATATTAATTTCGCCTTATGACAAGAGTCTCTTCTTAACGGGCAATAATGCTGAAAAAGTTTAGAATAAAGTTAAACAAAGACTGAACCGCCTGAAGCAGTAGGCTAAAAAGCCCGATGATAAAGTTGAAAATTTCTGATATTAGTTGCATATGTTGTTTACGACGTTATGAAATCAAATATATTTCAACTCTTTTCTAAGTTCTTTGTATTTAGGTACGGCTTTTCCAACCAATTTCCAGAACTTTTGCGAGTGATTCATTTCCTCTAAATGACAAATTTCGTGCACGACTAAATATTCCGCTAATGCCTCTGGTAAATAAATTATTCTGTAGTTAAAATTCAAATTTCCTCTTTTGGAGCAACTCCCCCATCTTGTAGAAGTATTTTTTATTGTTACTTTTTTCCAACTTAAATTATATATTTTATTAAAATGTGAGAGAAGTTTTTCTGTAATTAATAAAGCCTCTTTTTTATTTTTCAAAAAATCCTGCTTAGTTCCTTTGGGTATGGAACTAACCGGATGCTTTGCAATTTTTACCATCATTTTTTCTATACTTTCCTTTACCCAAGTCTCTCTTTCTTTTACAAAATTTTCAGCGTACTTAATACTGACTCGGCTGGGCACAGTAACCACCACTGACAAATCGGAATGAATTGTTATTCTTAATCTCTTCGCTATTCTGCTTTTCTTGATTGTATATGAAAACATTTTTATATAAAACATTACACTGGCCGAGTTTTTTCTTAGCCAATATTTCTAAAACGCTCCCACTCGTTTCGAATCCAATGTGGAATTGTGATGGTTGTGTAATTTAAGTATAACTCTTAAAAAATAAAAGGCCCGCAAGCAGGTCTTTTATTTATTTGTTGTTTACTGGTATTTATTTAAACTCGCAAACTTGCACGCACATCGTTATACAAGCCTGTGCATCTGGGTCGTTACGGCAAGGAGAGGCGCATTCGTTAAAGTTTCCTCCAATTGCCACACAACTCTTCTGGTCTACCCCAGTACACTCTTTAGCTTCTTTTGACCACTGTCCACCAGCATTCACACACTTACCTTCATCAGAATTCTCTGATACTTTTCCTGTTGGTGGGGTAGTGGTGCTTGTTGTTGGCACTTCTCTTTTAAATTCAGTAAGTTTTCCGTTTTCAAATTTAAAATATCTCGACACCCCGATTGACGGAGATGTTGTCATCGGTTCGCCGTCTCCTCTTATCGCATAGTTAACGATTATTTCTTCTCCGTCTCTATACCCTGTTGTTTGAGGGGCTATACGGTCACCAAGTAGAACTGCCTCCCCTCCTAGAGATGTGGCAAGATAATAAAAGGTTCCAGAGCCACCAGTTGTTTGAGTGACAAGGTATGCTTTATCTTCAGTCCCGTCTCCATCAAAATCTCCCTTAACTTCATTTCCAAAATAAGTAACCGTTGTTATCGAGGCAGACCCTGGAGCAGTTGCATGTTTATACTTTCCGTTAGTTAAAACTATCTGCTCCCCGTCTATAGTGAACATGGCCTCTTGTACTGGAACCACTTTGTTGTAGTAACCGAAATAATAAATCACTCCGCCTATTAATATTAGTAGTAAAGTTCCAAAAAATAGTTTTCCTGTAGTTGTCATACATTCATTATACAACTCTTATAATCTATTCCAAGTAATAATTCTGTAAGATTTTTCTTCCTAGGCCGTTATATATGACACATGGAATTATTATCAAGAGTAATTTAAATAAATATGGAAGCCTGATGCACAATGGCGTTTCGTGCGAAATTTGCGAGACTCTTAAAGTTTCAGCGAATGAAGTGGCGAATTCTCATCGCTAGGTATGTGCTTAACTAACTGCACCCATGAAAGGCACTATGAACCGCCTCTTTCTGCTTGCTGATAGACTTCTTTGTTGCGATAGTGCAACATTTTTCCCAGCAAAGAGTTTGTTTAATTCTTTGTAAGTAGACAAACCCTCAGTCTTTTTAGAATTATTTTTAAAATTGTTCTTTGCCTTGTCGAAAGCCTCAACTGTAGCGATACTCAAAGTAAACTTAACTCCTATACTTTTGGTTAAATCCTTTTTTATATTTTCCGCAATTTCCGCATAAGTCATTTTGAAAAATGTGCGCAGCCCAGTCAGGTCTGCAAAACACTCGTTTATGTTCCCTTCAGTTACATCTGGCGTGTAGCGTCTGATGACAGCATACATGCGACGACTGTAATTAACACGTGAGTCATGCTTCCCCCCAGTACTTATTCTGATTATTGCTCTTTTGGTTCGGGTCATGGAGTTGGTTAGTTACTTTTATAATGTGATTTTAAATTTAATTCTCTACGGAGTGGGTTTTCGGATTGAAGTCTGATAGTCTGAAGTTCCTGATAGGAATAAAATATTTTAATTAGTGGATTATTTAATTTCATATATTTATCTGTACTTACGAACGACTGCTTTTAATACTGCTTCTATTTTTAATGTGTGAGGATTGGGATAAATTTTCTTGAAGGCTTTATTGGCTGGGACGAGAACTGGTTTTCCATTTTCTGTTTCTAGATATTTGAGTGTGTATTCGTTATCAACTAATGCAAGTACTATATCTCCCCTTCGTGCTGTTCTACCCCTTTCTACCAAAACTAAGTCTCCTTCAATGATGCCGGCATCTTTCATGGATTCTCCGCGGACTTCGAGCATGTAGGTGGAGTTTTTCCTTTCAATTAGAAAATCATCAAGTGACATAAGTTCTGAAGAGACATCTTCGTCCGCAGCAGTTGGGAATCCAGCCTGAACTGTTCCTAGGCGCATTACAGAGCCAGTTTGAGTGAGAGAGAGCTTGTTACCAGACTTTTCTAGATAACCAGATTCTATTAATTTGTTAACTCGATAAGCAACAGTATTTTTACTCGCTACGCCAAAGAGGTCTTTCATCTCCTCGTATGTTGGCATCCTTTTATTTTCTATAAAAAATGATGATATGTTTTCTTCGTCTTTCATGTATTTTAGTGTATTAGAACAAATGTTCTAGCACAATAGAACAAGTGTGGATAACTAAAAATTGTTGTGAAAATAAGAAAAACCCGCGCCACATGGTGCGAGCTTTTCTAAACGGACTCTTTAATTTTTACTATTCTTACTGGGAGGTTCCAGTCCCAATGATGTTATCCGCAGAAGGGAGTTTTATATCTATGTTTGTATTAGTGGTGGGATTTGGGTTAGTCGTTGCTGGATTTCCTACGTTACGAAAACCGTAGACGAGAAGTCCAATAACGATTAATGCTCCTAAGATGACACCTGTTGTCACAGCGCCAGCACCTGAATCGCTACTTGGGTTATTTATTACAGTTGCCATATATTTTTATTATTTTAGTAGATGCAGATGAGATGACGCATAGGCCTATAGTTATCTTACATATAAAAACTAAATTAAACGAGATAAAAGAATGGGTCGCAGACGTTGCCTGCGACCCATTCTAAATTATGTTTCTTAAACCCTCCCTACCCTCTCGTCAGTCTGTGCCAATAAGGCAGGATGTATCTATCAACTCCTATATAACCTGATACACGCCATGCAAGTATTAGGAATATTTCTCCCAGTAACCAATATGGATTCATACTAACAGTGCCCGCAAACATAAAGTTGAAGTTCATCGTTGCACCGAAGAATGCAGCAACACCAGTGAATAGTCCAAGTATGAGCGCGAATCCGACAGCGATTTCGCCAAAGACTATTAGATATGAAAAGGCTTCAGCGTTTGGCAAAGCGACATTTTGTAAGAACCATGCATAACCCATAGAAACATCAGGATGAAGTCCAGTTGTTTTCTGCAAAGCCCCATTAAAAAATCCTGTGATCGCGGTTCCAGCATTATCTCCAATCCATACAGGATTGATTGCTTTCTCGTAGCCTGCGTATAACCATTGCCATCCTATATAAACGCGAATAATTAGCCATAGCCACGCTGACTGCTGGCTATGGAAAAAGAATTGAACTAAGCCCGAGTGATGTCTTGTCATAAGTTATTAGTTTAATAAATAAAACTGTATGCACTATAAATTAAGTGTATCAGTAAAGCGCGGCCGCAGGCCGCGCTTATTCACTTCTTTAGTTTAGTATGCCCCCATTCCGTTTAAAAGAGACACATTTGTGAAGCCTCTTTTTTCTAAAATATCTTTTGCATATATTGCTCGCGCCCCGCTTCTGCAGTAGAGAACCATTTCAGTATCTAGTGCGTTATCAAAAGTGTGATTTTCTATTTCATCAAGCGGAATATTTACTGCCGCCTCATGATGAGCGTTTTCGTATTCTTCTTTTGTGCGTACGTCTATGAGCATGATTATAGATTCATGTAAGTTATCGTCAGTTGTAGCACTGTTGCGTAGGACACCCACGCTAGATATGGAATGTTAGCAACCGCCACCCATTTGTATTTCTTATCGATTGCAAAGATTGCCCAAAGCAAAGTGCCGGACGTGAGTAAGATATCAACTGATGCGAGTGTATTATTTTTCAATCCAAACTGAATATAAGTAAAGGAAAGATTAAAAATTAAGTTTAAAATAAAAGGAAGCACAGTTATCAACTTAAGTTCCTTTTTAAAGTATTTATAAATCACGTATCCGAACGTGATTGCGATGATTACATATAGTAGTGCCCACACTGGTCCGAAAATCCATGCTGGCGGCGCCCAATCAGGTCTGATTAATTCTGCGTATTGCTTTATTGTATCCATATTTAATATTTATTTCTTTATTATAAATGATACCACAGAGACTTTTCCTTCTATATCTGTTTGGTATGTGAAGTCTGCTGTTAAAGCAATATGTCCATCTTCGTATTCGACTGTCCCCGTTCCGTTATTTGCTCGTATTTTAGTAATATAAAACTTTCCGCCGAGTACTTCTTTTTCAGGTGATAGAGTAGAAATATTTTGACTGATGAAATCTTCGATGCTGACGTTTGTCGTGGTCGAAGTTACCTCTGTGGTTGTAGAAGTGTTTATATAAGTTTCTTTGTTATCGCGTCCTGCAATATAAAAGAGCACGAGTAATGCCCCTGCGACTATTAAAACTGATTTTAGTTGTTTCATAATAAATAAGACGGACTATTTGGAATTGTATTACTTGGTCAAGCGAGCCTCTTTTCTTTTGGCTGTATCAATGTATAAATCTTCCACTTTAGTTCTCGCCCATTTAGTTTTACGTAAAAAAGTTAGAGATGATTTTATACTCGGGTTTTTCATAAAACAATTTATCGGAATATCCCTCCCCAGCTCCTCCCATCCGTATTCATTCACCAAATACACCAAAACACTTTCGAGCGTCTTTCCAAATAATGGGTCGTTAGGGTGGTCTGACATAGCTACTGTCCGACTTCCACCTTGAATCCTCCCATGGAGAATTTCTTGAAATCAAATGGCATTTTCATTTCCTTGCCCGCCATTTTCTTATCCATTTCTGCCATCACTTTCTTGTTGATTGTGTCGCGATCCTTTTTAGACTTATACGTAATGAAAGAGAACCACACCTCCTCGTCTTCTTTTGCACCAGTAAGTTTTGTGAAGTTACGCATTGGCATACCCCCTGTATCTGGAATTATATCGTCTGCCACACATTCTTTATAATCAAGCGCACCCAGTTTCATCCACAACTTCTTGCCAAGTGTCGCCATTTTCTTGTATTCCACACGATTCTTTTTTGGTATTACGATTACGAATCCGTCCACGTATTTTCCTTTTGTCATATGTTTATTATTATTTGTTAATTATTCAATATTTCTGACGTATCTGCAAACTTCTTATTACAACGGGTACGCTTTCAAACGTCTTTC
Organism: uncultured Candidatus Saccharibacteria bacterium; assembly: GCA_964348675.1. Classification (GTDB taxonomy): domain Bacteria; phylum Patescibacteriota; class Minisyncoccia; order Phycocordibacterales; family UBA5272; genus UBA11704. The sequence goes on along the minus strand of CAYGDF010000004.1, from coordinate 5,861 downwards.
CGAATGGCGGTGTGTTCGAATCCATTTATATTTATTACTAGGTCTCTTTTTAGCATATCCTCCCCGCGTGGTACAATTGTAGTAATTTACACTCTATGGCTGTTCAAAAAATCAGATTTATCGATTTATTTGCTGGAATCGGAGGTTTTCATAAAGCGCTAGAACTTTCCTATCCTAATTCGAAGTGCGTATTCGCTTCTGAAATTGATGACAAATGTAAAGAAGTTTACAAAGACAATTTTGGCATCATCCCCGCTGGAGATATAACCAAAATAAATCCAGAAGATATTCCAACGCATAATCTCCTTTTAGCGGGTTTTCCTTGCCAACCCTTTTCTAAAGGAGGTTTCCGTAAAGGGTTTGAAGACACCAGAGGAACTTTATTTTACGATATCGTTAAAATATTAATTTATCATAAGCCGAAATATATTTTGCTTGAGAATGTTCAAAATCTCGTAGGCCACGATAACGGAAATACCTATAAGGTCATTATAAAAACTTTAAGAGACTTAGGTTATTCTGTACCAAATACACCCATCATACTTAGTCCTAACCAATTTGGAGTGCCGGCGCTTAGAAAAAGAATCTATATTCCTGGAGTTCTCGGTAAGAAAGGTCTTTTTGAAGAAAGGTTTAATGAATTTCTAAATCTTTCCGATCTCGGTCACGATGCCTACTCGATTGTAAAGAATAAATATAACAATAAGAAAGACTTGCTTGTTTCTGAGTATGAAGAGAAAGTCATAAAGATGTGGGACGAATTTTACAAAGGTATCGATATAAAAATTATAGGCTTTCCGGTATGGGTGGATTATTTTTCTCCAAAGATAAAAATAGTAACTCATCCTAAGTGGAAGAAAGATTTTATCACAAAGAATCAGGATTTATATTTAAGGAATAAGAAATTTATAGATAAGTGGTTAAAAAAGTATGACAATCTTTCTTGGGTGAAAGACACTCACAGAAAATTTGAATGGCAGGCAGGAGTCGCAATAGATGGTTTAAAGGGGGGGCTTATTCAATTCCGCCCCTCTGGTGTTCGCGTGAAAAGACCCACTCACTACTCTACGCTTGTAGCCATGAACCACGGGCAAATTCTCGGCAAGTACATGAGAAGACTCTCTCCTGATGAGGCTAAGAAGTTACAATCGTTTCCTGATAATTTTAAATTGCATCCCGAGAAGAGTGTGGCCATGAGGCAGTTGGGAAATGCTGTGAATGTGGAAGTGGTTCAAAATGTACTTAAGAAAATGTTCGAGTAGCATATGAAAAAAGTTGAACAAATTGTCAAAGGAAGTGAAGTTATAATGGATTTCGACTCCCCTCTCCAAATCAAAGAAATTAAAAAGTTTCTTTCAGAGTACGTTGAGATAAGTAATGACAAAAATCCTTTTGAAGCAAAGTATAAAGGAAACGATTTAATTATTTGTGCAAAGGCCCTCACCTATCTCGGTCATCCACACCCCGTCTTTAAAAAAAGAATTCAAATTCCTGGTTCCTGGAGAGCGTCCATGCGCTCACATAAGTGTTTGCTATTGGGAATCTATTCGTATAAAGATGCGAAAATTATTGTTTCTTTTAATACTGAGAAGTATAAATCAAATAAATTAAATAATTCTTCTGCACACATTTCAACTATAGATTTACAAAAAGGTGTCGAGTTCGGAATCTTTTCTAAAGAAGATTTTCATGGAAATAAAATTACTGTAATTAGAGCAGATAAATTTCTTTATTAAAAATATTCCAGTAGGTTTACCTCCAGAAATAGATATTAT
>CAYGDF010000004.1:0-3986 GCA_964348675.1 uncultured Candidatus Saccharibacteria bacterium | reverse complement strand
TAAATTTCTTTATTAAAAATATTCCAGTAGGTTTACCTCCAGAAATAGATATTATGGACAGTTTTTTTTCGGAACTAAAAAAGGAATGGAAAGGTAAAGAATGTTATCAAGAAATGATTAAAGCAAACTACCACAATAAATACCAAGGTGAATGGCCGGGTTTTTATTTAGAGTATCTTTTTGAAAACTTTCTAAATGATAAGCCAAAAAGGAAGGAAGTATGTATTTTTGTAAAGAATAAAAAGCGCGGAGAATTGGATTTTGATCTTAATTTTAATAATCAGTATTTGGGAGACCTAAAGATGCACTCGAATACATCATCTGCAATCATTGGAAATGATAAAGAAGATTTTATGAGTTGTGTGAAGAAAGATAAAAAATTCTGGTACGTGGTCCTTTCTCACGATACAAAAAAAGACAAAGACCATGGTTATGAAGTTACTAAGTTTTGGAACAATGCTTTGACTCAATCAGGAAAACTAAAGTCAGAACTAAGTTATGCGCAGAGGATGAAATACGCAGTAGATTTAACTGACATAATGATTCTTGAGATTAACAAAAATAATATTACTCATGTGTCTGATTTTGCTCAACCAGTCAATTCAAATGGAAAACCCCGGGAAATGAAAATTCAAATAAAGAAAAGTAATATAGACAACTTCTTGATTTATAAAAAGGAATTCTAGTTATTATTTCACCACAAATAAATCCTGATTAAATCCGCCGGTGCCGATGGAGATTACCGAAGGGCTATCGCCGTCGTCTTTCTCCCCTTTCTTCCACGCTAAAATCTTTTCATACGGTTGGCAGTTCATGCAACCCTCTTCGCCACTTGGACATTTGAAGACGCCTGTGTCGCGGGCGAGTTTTACGCGGAGAGCGACGTCGTAGACGTCGCGGTTAGCAGTTTCTAAATCCGGCAATTCTTTTTCCACCATTTTATCGCTCTCTAAATACCAGTAACTCGCTTTTGAAACTTTTCTCTTCTGGAGTGCGTTACAAAGTAGTAGATAGATAGGAAGTTGAAGTGAACCATCTTTTTCTTCGTTCTTTCCAGTCTTGAAATCCACTATATGTAGCGTGTCATCTGACAAATATTCAATCCAGTCTATCTGTCCGTTTAAAATAATATTGTCATCTTCTGAAAGATAATAGTTCGGATTCATTTTTTCTTTCGGAAGTTTTATACGCTTGTTCACTAGGAATCGCGGGTCCTTGATGACATTGTTTATCATTTCCTTTCCACGCATTTTAAACTCCTCTTCTTGTTCTCCAGTGAGAAACCCACCTCTGATTCCAGTTATCTTTTCCCACTCCGATTCAAATGTGGCACGCAAATCTCGCTTCATGCGTTCTTCCGATGGATAGTCGCCTAATCCTTCTAAAACTTCGTGCACCGCAATCCCAAGTGACATGTGTGGAGTAACGATAGACATTTTCCGTCCAGTGGTCGGGTCCTTGTACATATTGTGCAGATAATAAAGCCTTGGACATTTCAAAAAATCCCCCATCGAAGAGTGAGAAACCCAAACAGCAGTGTACTTATCAGCCATATATAAATTAAGTATATCACTCTTTGTAATCATGTAGACAAAATACATAAAACATGGTACTGTAAAAGTCTGTTCTTTGTCAGTGGCGCATTAAAAATGCGACACACCTGAATTCAAGGAGAAAAAATTGGCTGAAAATTTACACACCAAAGCAGAACTGGTTCGTCAAGCGCTCCAGATTGCGAGCGACCGTCTTCGGAACATGTTCAAGAGTTCAGAGATTACTCGCTACGAGATGGAGAGTGGTCTTCGAAGGATTGACCTCACGCTCGTTTCAAGTGGAGCTCACCGAAGTGTCGACCCGAACAGTCTGACACTCTTCCCCTACCTCGGCGACACCGAAAAAACGAAGGAGTTTCTTCGCACGAAGGGCTTCAAGAGTCTTTTCGATATCGTCGAGAGGAACCCGGGCGAAATCCGCAAGGAGTTCGCTCGCATCGGCATCGAAATGCCGAAAACCTTTCAACTTTTTTACGAGGTCTATCACGAGTTGTTGTCCGAGACATATCGGTCGACAACGGAACGAATTCACTAACAAGCAGTAAGGAGGTACCCGAAATGGGAACTAGGTCTCAGGTAATGTTCGCGTTAGCACGCGGACAAGATGAGGTCCAGAAGGCACTCGATGGCGATGATACGCCAATGTGCCAACTGAGACCGCTGAAGCGACAACTGGAGGTTTTCACCTTCAGTCTGATGCAAATGCGCAATAGCACGGTTATTCTAGACGCAGATTTGGAAGGCCTCTGCACGGAAATGCACCAAGAGAAACTTGCGAAAGCGGGAATTAAATCGGTGCAATCGTTACTTCATCTGAAGAGCGACGAACTCAAGGAGATTCTCTCGGAGGACTTTGAGTCGGCCGTCGGACTGTTCGCAGCACTGCTCTCTGATTCCAACAACAAAAGGAGGTCGAAGTAAGAATGGCAATCGAAATAAAAGAGCCTCGCATCACGAGTGTGCAAAATACTGTCCTTAAAATGATGCGACGCAAAGCAGTTGGGGCGGCTCTGAAAAAAGCCGCCCGTTTGACAAATGGCCACAGCACCACGGGAATGAGTCCGAACGAAACCCGTGAGTATGCGAAGTTCTTGGAAAACCTCAACGCCTCACTTGCTCGCTTTTCCCGAAACGAAAAGGCGAACGACGTGGGGTTCAAGATGTTTCTCTTGAACGGAAGCATGCGCGACGCGCTCGATTTGGAGGGGGTCAGACAGGTGAGTGACTTCATCTCCTCCCCTCTCTACCGGATGCGTCGCGCAGTTAAGATGTGGGGAATGCAATTGCCGAAGTACGTGGAGTACTTGCATCCCGACTATTCCGAGAAGAAGCGGAAGTAAACCCAAATCAATTTCAACAGGAGAAAATAAAAATGATGGTTCAATCTGTCGTTCAGACCGTCCAAATCCGCCCCGGCGAGAAAGGCAAGAAAGGAATGGACAAAAAAGCCCTGGAAAACTTCCTCATGGAAGCAATCATGGTTTGCAGGCGCATCAGGAAGGATGAAAGCGATGCAATCCTTGGCTTCAAGCCTTCGATGACGCTGAATGGCAGCGACCTGCTCCGGCTCATCGCGGCGACAAGTTCGCTGGAGGAGGTCTTCCGGCACATGGTGGAAAACTACATCAGACAGCCAGTCGACATTTCTATCGAAAGTATCTGTTCGTGCGAATTGACGACGGCCCGTTTGCGTGGAGCAAACATCCGCATGCTGAGCGACATGATGCGCATCGACAGGGGTATCTGCCTTGCGATGTTCCGCTTGGCGGAAAAAGCCGGCGCCGAGCGCCAATGGCATATGCTCGCACTCGCGAGTTGAGCGTGGCGACGCCTACGGCGTCGCCACCAAACAAACGGACCCACGGGTCCGTTTTTCTTTTGCAATTTTTATATCAAACCTTTTATTAAATCATCCTCGAATTCTTTTATTCCATCCAACGTCTCTCCGTATTTAGAAGTATCAGGAAAATCTAGTGTTGTTATTTTTTTATAAACCGCCACGGCTAAATCTTTAAATCTATCGAGTTCGGCATTAACTGATGCATCTGAAAAAGTAAGTTTCAATTCTTTTATTTTTCCATCTTCCTCCTCTTCGACGAACTCCAAAATGCCTTCGGTAATTTTGTGATGACTGTGATCACGAGAATTCTCAGCGAGTATTTTATACATCATGAGTTGGTGTCGATAATGATGAAGTTTCAGTTCATCATACACGCTTAATTTCTCTTCGTCCCACTCCGTAAATCCTTTCCCTGTTTTTAAATCTACCACAGTCCATTCTTTATCTTCTCCTTCAATTATTTTATCTATCTTACCGTTTAAAAGTGCGCCTTCTACCATGACGGACTGTTTGGCGAAGTTTAGTTCTACAACGTGCTCGCCTTTTATTTCAGTCTTTTTAAGTTCGTAGTAACGAGTTAATATTTTTTCTCC
>CAYGDF010000003.1:37051-42832 GCA_964348675.1 uncultured Candidatus Saccharibacteria bacterium | reverse complement strand
TTGTTGATTCCGGGGTACAGCTCCATTTTCGAGATGTCTTGCGCGCGCGCCTCCTTCGACGTGAACGCGAAGACGCAGGTAATCACCAGTGCGATGATCCAGAAATAGGTTTTCCAGTGTTTCCGCATTTTCCGCCTCCTTATGTGTATTGAATTTTACAGCGTAGTGCTCAACAAACCTTAAGTTTAAAGAGCAACATGGGTCTAATCCTAGCACGCAAAAGGAATACGTCTACTCTTCAAAAAAGTGAAGAAATGTGTTAGAGTGAAAACCTAATTCGGAAGCGAATTAAGTACATGGTGCCTATAGTGTAATGGTTAGCACGCGGGCTTGTGGAGCCCTCAGTTCCGGTTCAAATCCGGATAGGCACACCAATACAAAAAGCGGTCTTTGGATCGCTTTTTGTATTGGTGTGCCTATCCTTTGCAAGTATTCGACTTAAAATCAACTTTTCCCTTCATGATATACTTTCTTTATCATGAGTCTCATTTCTAATTTTGACGTACTTGCTACGACCAAGCAAAGAATTGACGCTCTATCTATCGTGGAGGAGGGGGCTAAAGCCATAAATACTGCTTTTGTTGTAAATAACAATATTTCGTTAAAAGATGGAATTTTACAGATAAAGGACCAAAAATACAATCTTTCAGATTATGAGAGAGTGTTCATAATTGGATTTGGGAAAGTTTCTTCAGAGGCGGCGAGTGAAATAGAAAATATTTTAGGAGACGAATTAGACGGGGGAATTGTAATAGATAAGCACGTGTCGCCGTGCAAGAAAGTGGAGGTTTATCAAGGAACGCACCCGCTTCAGAGTGCTTATAACGTTGAAGTCTCACAAAAAATTGTGGAACTCGCACAATCTTTAACAGAAAAAGATTTAGCAATAGTTATTGTTTCTGGTGGAGGTTCTTCACTTTTATGTTATCCAATGTCTGAATACGAACAAGGAAATGAATTCTATTTTAATTTACTAAAAGTAGGAGGTAATATACAAGAACTAAACACATTAAGAAAACACGTTTCAGGTATTAAGGGTGGTGGATTAGTTAAATTATTATATCCAGCGACGGTGGCTAGTTTAATTTTCTGCGATATCCCAGGGGATCATTTTGATGAAGTGGCTTCAGGTCCGACATATTTGGACACTACAACAACGGAGGATGCGGAGAAGATTTTAGAAAAATATAAAATCCAAAATACTTTCAGGCTAAATGAAACGCCGAAAGAAGAAAAATATTTTTCTAAAGTAAATAATATAACTTTTGTCTCTAATGGGGAGGCTCTTCGTGCTATGGGGGATGAGGCTAAAAAAAGAGGATACGATGTGATTAGTTTAGGAAATGAAATATACGATGACTCAGGGTTTTTCCTAAAGAAAGCAAAAAAAGCGCTGCGTGAAAAAAGTATAGTTTTGGCCGGCGGTGAACTTTCACTTGCCCTCACCACTTCAGGTGGAGATGGTGGCAGGAATCTTTATGTAGCAAGTGAAGCGATAGGTGTAATAGACCAAAATGATTTGTTCATTTCTTTTGCAACAGATGGAATTGATAATAAGTCCATTGGCGCAGGCGCTATTGTTGATCTAGAAACGAAGAAAAAAATAGCAGAGAAAAATTTAAACGTAGAAGAATATCACGGCCAAAATAAAGATAGTGAATTTTTCGCGGAAATAGGAGACATGATAATAACTGGAGACACTGGAAGTAATGTGTCTGATATTTATTTAATGATGAGAAATTAAAAACCATGTCTTCGATTAAATCTATCAATGCAGAAATTATCAGTGACTCAAGAAATGTACCTACACTTTCTGTTTCGTTAACTTTAGAAAGTGGTGCTACTGGAAAGTGCATGGTGCCATCGGGGGCAAGTACAGGTAAATACGAAGCCTATGAAATGCGCGATGATGGTACGAGCCATGGCGGGGTTACGAAAGCACAAGAAATTGTGAACACAGTAATTTCTGACGCGCTTGTTGGAAAAGTTTTTGAAAATCAGAGAGAGTTAGATAACGCCCTCTTAGAATTAGATGGAACACCCAATAAAGGAAAATTGGGAGGAAACAGTATTTTAGGAGTTAGTGTCGCCTATGGAAAAGCTGTTGCAGCCTCAGAAGATAAACAGTTTTTTGAATACCTTGAAGTGATTGAAAAAGTAACAGAAGGTGCAGGTAATCCGTTTTTGTATTTTAATCTTATAAATGGTGGTAAACATGCGGATACCGAACTTTCCTTTCAGGAGTATCATTTAGTTCCTCAGACGAGTTCTGTTGCCGAATCTTTGGTCATAGCACAAAGAGTCCAAGATATGCTTGGTGAAATTGTTAAAGAAAAATATGGTGAAGTTAGAAGAGGGGATGAGGGGGGGTATGCTTTACCTACTGGAAATATAAGAGAACCACTTGAGCTATTATTAGAGACTGTTAAAAAGTCTGGCTTGGAAGGAGATGTTATGTTGGCACTAGACGTAGCAGCTTCCTCTTTTTATGACGAGGCCACAGATACTTATTTAATTGGAGGAGAATCACATACGAAAGAAGAATTACACGATACCTACCTTTCACTATCAGAATCTTTCCCGCTACTTTCCATTGAAGACCCGTTCCACGAAGAAGATTTTGAATCCTTTGCAAGATTAAAGGAAGCACTCCCAGGAGTGGTCATTGTTGGAGATGACTTAACGGTAACTAACATCACTCGCCTAAAGAAGGCGGTAGAGATGAAAAGTGTTTCAGGTGTTATTATTAAACCGAACCAAATCGGAACCTTATCAGAAACAATAGACACAATTAAATACGCCCAAGATAATAATATTAAATGTATAGTCAGTCACCGAAGCGGAGAAACGCTTGATGATATGATTGCGGATATTGTAAAAGCGTTCCACGCATTTGGTATGAAATCCGGCGCACGTGGACCAAAAGAACGTGAAGCCAAGTATGTCAGATTGAGCGCTATACAGAATAATTAATTTATATGGAAAGAAAAACAAAAATCATAGCAACCCTAGGTCCTGCAACTCACACCGAAGAACTGCTTTTTCAAATGGTTCCGTTTTTAGATATGGTGCGATTAAATTTTTCATGGGGAACACATAAAGACATGGGGGAGTTCGTATCGAGAGTTAGAAAAGCAAGCAAGGACTCTGGTAAAAAAATCTCTATTATTCAAGATTTATCTGGTCCGCGAAAACAGGACTCTAATGGGCACCACTTTATAGATGGAGTCACTGAAGTTATAACCGAAAAAGATTTAAATGATTTAGCGTTTGGTATTAGTTACGAAGTCGATTATGTGGCACTTTCCTACGTGGGAAATGCAAACGATGTAAATAAATTGCGCGGGCACATGGAGCGTTTAGGGAAAATAATTCCAATTATTGCAAAAATCGAAAGAAAGGAAGCGGTAGAAAATATTGATGAAATTATAGAAAGCGCTGACGCAATCATGATTGCAAGAGGGGACTTAGGGCAGGCGTACCCTATAGAAGAAGTGCCTTTTATTGAAAATAAAATATTGAAGTTATGCGTTAGTAAAAATAAATTTGTGATAGTTGCAACAGAAATGATGCTTTCTATGGTGGAAAATGACAGACCAACACGGGCGGAAGTTACTGATGTGGCTTTCGCTGTAAGTAACGGCGCAAGTGCTGTCATGCTATCCGAAGAAACCACAGAAGGACGACACCCTTTAGAAACAGTGGAGGAAATGGATAAAATTATTCGTAACGCAGAAGCCCACAGTGAGGTCTTATAAAATATATGTCAAAACTAATCTACATAACTCGTAAGATTCCAGAAAGTGGAATTAACCTCTTAAAAGAAAAAGGTTACACGATTGATATTGGGAATTCTGTCGAAGCACCAAGTAAAGAAGATTTAATAAAAGTTCTTTCCCAGAAACCTTATGAGGGACTAGTTTCTTTTTTGACGGATAAAATTGATGGAGAAATTTTTGATGTATGTCCTTCACTTAAAATAGTTGCCCAGTTTGCTGTGGGGTTCGATAACATTGATATAAAAGAGGCCGAAAAACGCGGGATTCTTGTGACTAATACTCCAGGGTGCGCATCTCTTGCGGTGGCTGAGCATGCCGTTGCCCTTATTCTTTCTTTGACTACAAGAGTAGCGGAAGGGGATAAATATATGAAAGAAGGGAAATACACTGGCTGGTTACCAAATCTTTTAATCGGGACAGATTTGTCTGGAAAAATAATCGGTATCTTAGGCGGCGGGGCAATCGGTCAAGAAGTCGCTTCGATGCTTCATTTCGGTTTTAAGTGCCCAATTATTTATTCAGATATTAAAGAGAATGATTTTTTTAAAAATAATTTGTCCGCAAAGTTTGTTGATAAGGAAACTCTGCTTAAAGAAAGTGACGTAGTCTCTTTGCATGTGCCACTTATACCAAGTACTAAGCATTTGATAAACAAAGAAGCACTTAACTTGATGAAAAAAGATTCATACCTTATCAATACTTCACGAGGTCCAGTTGTGGACGAAGTAGCACTAGTTGAGGCGCTAAAGAGTGGGATAATCAGAGGCGCGGGACTTGATGTATATGAATTTGAACCGAATCTAACTGATGGACTAAGGGAGTTATCAAATGTAGTTCTCACTCCACACATAGCCTCTGCACGTGAAAGTGTACGTAATAAAATGTCAGAAATAGTTGGGGAAAATATAGTAGATTTTTTCGAAAATGGGAAAGTTTTAAATGGTGTAAAAAACTAGTGTCACAAATAAGGAGCTCTTTTGTTATATAAAAATCAGGCCCAAAGTCCTGTTCTATAACGCTTTAGAAAAAATGTTATTATTACCTATATGACTCACAAAACAAAAATTATTTTAGGAATTGTTGCTCTTGTACTTATTGCAGGGGTAATTTATGTAGAATATCCAAAACAGACTAATGACTCAGCGATTTGTACTATGGAGGCCAAACTTTGTCCAGATGGAAGTTATGTCGGAAGAACCGGTCCTAGTTGTGAATTTTCAGAATGTCCTGTTGTGCCAGCCACAACCACAGCAGGAGTCGGTCAAAAAATTGTAGTGAATGGTGTCAGCGTGACTCCGATTGAGGTTGTTGAGGATAGTAGATGTCCAAGCAATGTTCAGTGTATCCAGGCAGGAACAGTGCGCTTAAAAGTAAGATTAGAGAGTGAGGGTAATGTTCAAGAAGAAACTTTGAAAATAGGCACCCAAATTACTTTTGCAGGAAAAAGAGTCACACTCTCCGCAGTGCTTCCTGTAAAAAATTCCACAAAAGTTATTGTGTCAAGCGAATATAAGTTCACTTTTGAAGTAAATGATGCAGTTTCCGTTTCAAAGGGAACTCTTCAGGGGAGCGTAACCATTGGCCCAGTATGTCCGGTTGAAAATAGTGCGGGATATTCATGTACTCCTACGCCAGAAATGTATGCGGCCGCCCAGATTTTCGTTTATTTATCTGATAAAACGACTTTTGTTACCACAATAATACCAGATAAAGATGGTAAGTTTTCTATTTCGCTACCAGTGGGTAAATATTATATCGACATGTTCCATCAGAGTGTAGGCGGAACAACAGGCGTTCCCACCACAGTAAACATAACTTCTGGTAAGACTGTTACGCTTAAACTTGCTGTTGATACAGGGTTGCGCTAGTCACACACCGTCTAGATTTATCGTCCCTAAACGTGTTATAATGCGCGCATCATAAACATGAAACGCCATAAGTATATTTTTGTTGTAGGAGGCGTTATGTCAGGAGTTGGTAAAGGAATTACCACCTCATCTAT
>CAYGDF010000003.1:34332-36951 GCA_964348675.1 uncultured Candidatus Saccharibacteria bacterium | reverse complement strand
GGGGACTACCAGAACATCATGTTTATCGAAGCAGCGCGTTTTTTGAAATTAGAAAATCCAGGAGATGTAGTTGTGATTATGGTTTCTTATTTGCCAGTTCCTGGAACAATAGGTGAGATGAAAACACGCCCGACACAGCACGCTGTTCATCAACTTAACTCATACGGAATTTCTGCTGATTTTATCGTTGCTCGTGCTGAGCATCCGCTTGATGACCGCAGAAAAGAAAAGTTGGCAGTTTCTTGCAACATTCCAGTTGAGAGAATTATTTCAGCGCCAGATATTAAAAGCATTTATGATGTTCCTGAGAACTTTGAAAAAGATAAACTAGGAACTTTCCTTGAAAAAGCACTTTCTCTAAAAGCACGTCCTACTCATTTAGAAGAATGGTCTTCTTTTGCCAAGAAAGTTACTACCCCGAAGAAGGAGGTTAATATAGCCATAGTTGGGAAATATTTCGATACAGGAGATTTCGTTTTATCGGACGCCTATGTATCTGTGATTGAGGCGGTTAAATTTTCTGCGTATAATCAGGGCGCTAAGCCAAAGATTACTTGGATGAATTCAAAGCACTTTGAAGGTGATTCTAAAAAAGCAGAAAGTTTGTGCAAGGAAAAGTTCGCGAATATCGACGGGATTATTGTTCCTGGAGGATTTGGCGAAACTGGAATCGAAGGAAAAATAAATGTCATAAAATATGCGCGCGAGAATAAGATTCCTTACTTTGGGCTTTGTTACGGCATGCAACTTATGGTGGTTGAATATGCTCGTCATAAAGCGGGGTTAACAGGAGCACACACAACTGAAATAAATCCGAATGCCAAGGAACCGGTGATTGACATTATGGAGCATCAAAAGAAACACATGGCTAACGGAAATTATGGTGGATCAATGAGACTTGGAGAGTACCCTTGTGTTCTAAAGTCTGGAACTTTAGCAAAGAAAGCATACGAGACTGCTGGTTGGGGAAAGGGTGCGGGGGATAAGTATGCAGTTACAGAACGTCATCGTCACCGATTCGAGGTGAACAATGCCTATGTGGCAGATTTGAAAAAGGCAGGACTAATTTTTTCAGGAACTTCGCCAGATGGTAGTCTTATGGAAATCGCCGAACTCCCGAAATCCGTTCATCCATTTTTCTTAGGAACACAGTTTCACCCAGAGTTTCTGGCCCGCCCACTTAATCCTCATCCATTGTTTACTGATTTCATAAAGGCGTCTCTTACAAAAGGTTTGCGCAAATAAAGTGTGTCATGAGATTTTTCCATACGTTACGAGAAAAACTTTTTGTTTTCAAACAAACTAGAAAAGGAAATTTTATTCCACTTCTTAAATATACTATTTTTCGTATTGGACTCTCTCGTTTTTTATACTTACATCGCGACCATTACAAGATGAGGGTTTGGAAGTCTCCTTTTGCTTTTTGGCTGTGGTCTCATCAAAACAGAGCCAGAAAAGATGAGGAATTCATGAACGCATTCTTCAAAGAAGGAGATACTTTTGTGGACTGCGGGGCTCACCTCGGGACTCTTTCAATTACTGCCAGCAAAAAAGTCGGATTAAAAGGTCGTGTAATTGCTATTGAGCCGACACCTGCAACATTTTCTTTCTTAAAACAAAATATTGAGGATAACGGGTGTCACAATGTTTCTTTACACAAACTAGCGGTAGGCGATAAAATAAAGTCCGCCATGTTTCGGACAAGTTATATAAGCGACATGAATCATATTGATAAAAAAGGAAATGTGGAGGTGCAAATGACTACGCTTGATCATCTGTTGAAAAATGAAAAAGAAATAACCTTGCTTAAACTTGATGTCGAAGGAGAGGAGTTATCTGCACTTACAGGTGCGCGGAATATTTTATCAAGAGTTTCTGCTGTGTATTTTGAAAGCGCGCCAGAAACCTTAAAGAGAATGGGTTACACTTTGTCAGATATTATGGATTATTTAGCAGAATTTGGTTTTAAAGTTTACAGGCAGGATGATGATTTCTCTATTTTTGAAATAGGAAAAGAGTATGAGACTAAACAGAGGTATGAAGATTTGATAGCCTTGAAAGAAGTGGAGTTCTATTTAAAAAGAATCTAACTTCCTATTTCCTTTAACTTTGCTAGAATACAGACACTATGAATTATACGGTACTTCTCTTTTATAAATATATAAATATTAAAAACCCACAAGAGTTGGCGATTTTTACGCGCGGACTGTGCGAAGGGCTTTCTCTTAAGGGTAGGGCGATAATCGCCGAAGAGGGAATTAACATGACCTTCGAAGGTCTCACACCAGACACGGATAGATTCTTGGCAGTTTTTATGAAAGACAAGCGTTTTAGGGATTTACATATAAAGAAAAGTGAGGGTAACGGTAAGGCTTTCCCAAAACTTTCTGTAAAAGTAAGGGATGAAATAGTGAGCACCAAGTTTCCAAAGGAAATAAATCCGCGTAAGCAGACCGGTAAGTACTTAAAAGCTGAAGAACTTAAGAAATGGTATGAAGAAAATGATGATTTCGTTGTGATTGACATGCGAAATGATTACGAATATTGGTCGGGCAGATTCAAGAATTCAATCGACCCAGGTATGCGCGCCTCTCGCGACCTTCCAAACGTAATTGATAA
>CAYGDF010000003.1:18983-34232 GCA_964348675.1 uncultured Candidatus Saccharibacteria bacterium | reverse complement strand
GCAAATGATGAGTGTCATCTTCATTTTTTAGCATGTGAGAATTGTGCAACCGACAAGTATGTTTTTTGTGGAAATGAGTGCAAAGAAGAAGCGAGTCGTTTAGTAACATCAAAGCGATAGTATGAAAACATTAAAAATTGGAGTAGATTTTGACGACGTTCTGTTTGGATTTAACGAAGGGTTTGCTGGCTTTTACAACACCCTATATGGAACTTCCTTCACAAGATCAAATGTTAAGCAGTACGGCCTTCACCATACGTATGGTGGCACGCAAGAAGAGGTGTCGCTTCTTATACAAAAGTTTCTTAAGTCAGAAGAGCACAAGAAGGTAGCGCCTATTTTAGGTGCGAAAGAACATCTACAAAATTTAATAAAACATGAGTTCATAATAGTGAGCGCTAGGTCTGAACAACAAAGTAGAGAAGTAGTCACTGAGTGGTTAAATATTCATTTTCCTAACTTTTTTCAAAAGATTCACTTAACTGGATCGGTTGATAAGAATGCTGAACATGTAAAACCAAAAGAGGGTGTTGCACTTGAGTACGAACTCGACGTTTTTATTGAAGATTCCCTTTCTGTTGCTTCTAGAATAAGTGCCGTTGGAATACCTGTTATTCTGCTAGACACACCTTGGAATCAAGGAGAAGTGCCTGAGGGTGTTACGAGAGTGTTTTCGTGGGCAGAAATTGTACAGGAAATTAAAAAAATAGAAACAAGGTAAGTGATATACTCTTTGAATGAAGTTAGAAATCCCAAATAATTATTATAGGACTAGTGTTAAAGCTCTTATTTTGGATGAAACTAGAACAAAGTTTCTAATTTTAGAAGAGGAAAATCATAGATATGATTTTCCTGGAGGAGGTTTGGATTTTGGAGAGACTCCACAGGAATGTGTCGCGAGAGAACTAAAAGAAGAGTGCGGGTTAACAGTCACAGCAGTATCCGATAATCCGAGTTTTTTCTTAGCAATGAAAAAAGACAACGCCGAAGAAACTTGGATAGTAAATGTTTTCTATGAAACAACAGTTGCTAACTTTAATTTTACTCCATCCGAAGAGTGTATTGCTTTGAAATTTGCTTCACCAAAAGAAGTTGAAAATCTAGACGTATACTCAAGTGTTACAAAGTTTGCCGAACAGTTTGCAAAATCTTTGTAGAAATAGGAGTGGTATACTATTTTTTATGGGAGATAAATCTAATTTACCGCACGTTCATACCCACGACCAACCAAAACTTGTGAAAGAAGGTGTTTTTATAATAGATAGTGAAGTCTGGAGCACACAAAAGAGAATCGCGCGCATTTATGGTCGTAGCGTTCCGACAATAAACGACCATTTAAAAAAAATGTACAGAGAAAAAGAGTTGATGCGTGCGGGCACTGAGAGGGCACTCATGGTCACTCAAAAAGAGGGAAAAAAAGAAGTGGCGAGAAAGACTTATGTTTATAGCACAGACATTGTAATTGCGATCGGTTTTCGTGTAAAAGGCGAATGGGGTAAAGAATTTCGCGTCTGGGCTCGTGAAGTAGTGAGAGAAAGTTACGATCCACTTGAACAAGTGAAGCACTTGGTGGTCAGGCGTTAACCTAAAGGGGTTATTCTTTGCTTTATATAAGAGAGGTCAAAAGATATTTTTTTACCAGGATTTAATATGTCATGCGGGTCCCATATATTTTTTACTGCGGAAAATATTTCCATAAGTTTTGGGTGATAAAATAAGTTAAGGTAAGGGGTGCCTATCATTCCGTCTCCACTTAGCGCGCTTCCTCCTCCTTTATATTTTTTAGCGACAGAGAAGCACTCTTTGGTTGTGTCCGTCACGTTATCAGCATAGGTATTCTGGTCGCTAGGTATTAGAGTTACCACTGAAAAATGCCCACTCCCCACATTCCCTGTAACGCTGTATATTAAGTGCTTTTCATTATGATAATTTTCGACGTCAAAGAGCGCATCGCCTAAAGAATCCACAGGAACTATTATTCCAGAACTTGTTGTAGATGGGATAAGTGCTCCACCGGCATAGGTGTTCAGAAGTTTATTTACGTGGGAGCTTTCTGATAACATGAAAAGTCGATTGTCCTCTGGAACTGGGGTGACGTAATCATTCGGAAGTTTAAGTGCGGTAGTCAATCTTTTCTGTTTTTCGGTAAGTTCTTTTTTATCTTGGCCAGATTGCGAAATAACTAAACTGAGAATGTGTGAGAGGGGGGAGGATACATATTCTTTGTCATGCCCAACGTGATCTTTTGATAAATTTTCCAAAAGCATATCGTATGCGAACATTTTATCTGCACCGTGCTGTTTACAACTTTCTATTATTTTTGGTAAGTCCTGATAGTTTGGAATCCTGATAATAGTCGTTACTGTGTGAGCCTGTTTTGGGACTATTCTTAACTTTATTCCTGTTATGATTGCAAGTGTTCCTTGTGAACCAATTATATTATTTATTAACTGACGAGGTCCAATACTTTGACCCCAGATATTGTACCCAGAATTATCTTCAAAGCAGAGTGGCTTTCCTCCGCGGATGTTGTGAACTTCTTTTGCTAGAAGCGGAAATAGAGATTGATATATTGAAAGAAGTTTTCCACTAGGAGTTATGCCGTCTTCTAGAGAGTGTTGTTCGCCATTAGATAAAACTACGGATAGTCCCATAACCCAAGATGAAATCGGTCCGCGCTCAAAAGAAGTTGGGCTCACATTTTTTGTTGCTACAACTCCGCCGATTGTGTCTTCATCATTTTGTTCTGTGAGATATGGCACTTCCATTCCCCAAGTGTTTAGATGTTCCCTTATTTTTTTACAGTTAACACCAGGGTCCACATTTATGGTGTGCCCAAGCATGTCGACATGCTTTATGTGATTAAAATATTTCGTCATATTAATCACAATTCCTTCAACTAGTGCTGCTCCGCTTCCATTTCTGCCGTTTCCCCTAACGGAAACAGGAATGCGGTATTCATCCGCTTTAGCGATAACTTTTTTTATATCATCTACTGTCTTTGGATAAACAATTATATGCGGAGAAATCTTACAGGGGGATGAATCTCTGCTGTGTTCTTCTATACCACGATAAGAGGTATCGACTTCTCCACTCAAACTTCGCGCCAAATCTGTATATAGAGGAGGGACTGAGGATATTCTAAAGTCCATTGTCATACAGACTTTTACCGTTTAAATATAGAAGTGCGACGATTATTACAATGATTAAAACTATAGTTAAAATAAGCACAGTTCGGCGCAGTTTAAAATATGTTTTTTCTGGTTGGGCAGTAGAGGTGCCGATATTATTTTCTACAGGATTCATTTGTGAAGTTGGTTCATTTATTGAGTCTGCCATTTGTATAGTATAACTCGTTTTTATGCCGATTGTTCGAGATTACTGTCCACACCTGAAAGAATAAAAAAGATATATAATGAGCATATTAAGTATCAACATAATTATCAGGCAAACATTTTAAAAATATGAAATCATTAGCGGCGTTTTTCTCTAAAATTTATTACTACGTAACGGCTTTTGTGGTTATTGGTTCACCACTTTTCTTTATACCCAATACTACTTTTGTTCCAGACGTGACTTATCAAGTCACGATGAATATCGCCATTGGCATCGCTTTGTTTTCATATGTAATTTCTGCCCTCATCACTCGTTCATGGCACACAATTTCCAAAATTGAGTTTCTGGCGTACGTCCTGTTTTCTGTCGCACTGGTTGGTTCCGTAATTTTTGCGAGAACCCCCTTAGTTTCTTTGTTCGGAGACTCGTTGAGCGCAAACACAGCAGTTTCTCTTTTTGAGTTGATGGCGGTTATGTACCTCGTAAGAGCTCTCCCAGAAGGTTTACGCCACAAATTAAAAATAATCCTTCTTGGTATTTTGGGAACGGCTTCTTTGGTTTTTATAACACTGATGATTTTCACTGGTCAGGTAATGACGGTAGCCGCTAAAATTTTCAGTGGTTTTAATTCGGCCACATCACTGGCTGCTTACATTGGAATCTTTGTGATAGGGATGTTTGTTTACATTAAAAAGTCTAGACTTTCCGTGGCTTATAAAATATCCACCGCTTTTGCAGCCATCGTAATTGTTGCTTGGGTTGTTGCTATATCTTCAAATGATAGCGTTCGTCCTAATCTAACTAGCTCTCTTATAGTAGGTAAAGAGGTTTTGGTTAATGATGGTGTGTTTGGAATTGGTGCAAACGGTTACTCTCGAGCATGGCAACTATATCGCCCACAAAGTGTAATAGCATCTCCGTATTTTGGCTCTGATTTCGAACAAGGTTTCGGAACTACATCCACCCTGTTTACAACAATCGGAATTTTTGGAGTATTAGCATTTATATTACTCGGTCTCGCAGCTCTTTATAGTACTTACAGAAGTTATAGAGAGGCAACAGAGGGAGAAGAGAAAACGATATTAGGTATCTTGTTTATGATTCTTCTTTACTTTGCGCTGATTGCTTGGGTTGTTCCATTATCTTATGCAATGCTTGTGACCTGGATGGCTGTTGCGGGATTGGGTCTAGCGAAAGCCAAACTCACATCTTTCCATCCAAATAAGGCCATGGCACTTATTTTGACGCCCCTTGCTGTCCTTGCCGTTTTCTACTCGTACACGACAATAAATAAAACAAAAGCATTCATGAAATTTGGCCAGGCACAAAGTCTGTACACAACTAAGGGCGCTAGTGAAGATGTTAGTGCGCTACTTGCTTCAGCTCAAGGAACCTATCAGTTTGATGGTTTTTACAGATGGGAACTAGAATACATTATTAATGAAGAAAGAAATCTAATTGCACAGAAAGCAGATGACCAAGAAGCGTTAAAGAAAGAATATCTGGAGAACGCACAAAGAGCCGTTGACGCTGGTTTAGCTGCTGTGAAAGCAAATCCTGATAATTATCAGAACTATGTATCATTAGGGCGTGCTTATGAATTGGCAATCCCGTTTGATAAAGAAGGAGGATATGACCGAGCAAAGAAGTCATATGAAGAAGGCATTAAGTTGTATCCTGACAATCCTTACTTGTACATCATGCTTGCTCGTCTAGAGGCATCCGCTGGAACAAAGGAAGGGGTTAGACTGCAACTAACGGAAGCGCTTAAGAAGAAAGAAAATTTCGCTGACGCACTCTATTTAATGAGTCAGTTGGAGGCATCTGAGAGTAAGGGCGATGAGGCGCTGGCTTATGCGCTGGAAGCGGTTAAGAATGCGCCAAATGACCCGTTGGTATATATTCAAGCAGGACTTCTTTACTATGGAAAGAAAGATTATCAGAATGCCGTTACGTCACTTCAGACGGCTTTGCAAAAAGATCCAAACAATGCAAACGTTGCATATTTCTTAGCGCTTTCGCTCAGAGATGGAGGAAGGCCTGACATCGCTAAGCAGATTGGACAGGAACTTTTGAAAAGAAATCCAGGCAATGCTGACTTAGAAGCATTTCTTAAATCAATAGACCAATTAGACGCAACTACAAAACCGGCTGCGAAAAAGTAGCATGACCATTAATGAAATTCAATCTACACTAGATCAACTAAAAGAAAGACATCCCAACTTAAACGAAGGGCTGGTATTAACCTTACTTGAAGCAGGTGGGTGGGATAAAAGTGACATCAAAGATGCGGTGGCATTGTTTAAGGTTAATTCTTTAAACAGCACCCTGCCACATGAAGACAAAATAGCGCTGCCAGAAAATCCAGAACTTCTACTTTCAGAGCATAATGAGGTTACTGAAGAAAAGACTGATAAAATTGTTGAAAGTATAGAACCTGAAGTTTCGAAAGAAAAAGAAGTTAAAGAGCATGCAGATGTGCCAAAAGAAAAAGAATCTTTGATTATTTCCTCAGAGGAACTTTCCAAAGATGAAGAAAACTATATCCCGCACGATTTACCGTTAAAGCCATTTGAGGCGTCTCCTCATATATGGCAGTTTTCAAAATATAAAGACGTTTTTTACGGAAATGCTCCAGCGCAAACTCCTCCGAAGGTAGAGACAAAGCCGAAGATAGAAGTTGAAAAGGTAATTGAGGTTCCGAAAGTGGAAATACCTAAAGCAATTTCAGTGCCAGTTCCTGAAATAAAACTAACTAAAGTTCCTTTAACCACAAAAGATGAGGTAATTGTGGCAGTAGGCGCGTTGCTTGCGCTAGTTGCTGTCCTTCTCATCGTCTACATGTACACCCACGGACGTTTATAGGTCATATTTTATTTCATCTACGTCGTTGCGTAAAAACTTTTCTTCACGCACTGTACTAATGTACAGTTTGGTCGAAAAGTTTTTGCGCGCCTAGTATCTGAAGCAAAATCTGACCTATAAATGCGTGGGAGGTATTATGATATAATTAACTTCTATGGAAAATACATACGACTACAAAAAATTTACATTTATTAGCGGTTCGGTTGCTCTCGCTACAATTGCATTACTTGCTCTTGTAATGAGTGTATCTGAATGGAAAACTATGTCTCGTGGCGGTTCACAATCTGCGTCTATCACAGTATCAGGTGAGGGAGAGGTTACGGCTGCACCAGATATCGCAACAGTAACTTTCACTGTTCGTGAAAGTGCGAAGACCGTACCGGAGGCACAAAGATTAGCAGAAGCGAAACTTACTAAAGCTCTTGCTGCGCTAGACACACTTAGTGTTGATAAGAAAGACACAAAGACAATTTCGTACACGGTTAATCCAAAGTACGAAAACGTTCCTGTTACATATAGTGGATATACAGCGATGCCGGTTTATGCAAATCCAAAAATAGTTGGTTATGAAATAGCAGAGACTATACAAGTTAAAGTTAGAAAGATTGATAGCGCTGGAGAGGTTATCGGTGCACTAGGATCGGTAAATATCACAGAACTTTCCGGTCCAGAATTTACAGTCGACGATATGGATAAGGTACAGGCAGATGCTAAGGAAAAAGCTATAGAAAACGCTCGTGAAAAGGCCGAAGAAACAGCAAAGGCTCTCGGAGTTTCATTGGGTGCGATTATACAGTTTTCTGAAAACAACGGCGGGTACTACCCAATGTATTCAAAGACTATGATGGCTGACGGAAGAGGAGGGGCTGCTTCCCCTGAGGTAACAGTTCCACAAGGGGAGAGCGTTATAAAGTCAAACGTCTCAATTACTTATAGTCTTAACTAGACTTAAAGATTCCTAAATTTATAAAAAGAAAAAAGAAGCCCGCGGGCTTCTTTTTTCTTTATACGTTGATATTCTATTATTTTTTTAGTAGTATCTTTAGACCCTTGGATATCGGGGGCAACCAGCACAAGGAGATACGGATGGCGAACAAGAAACGGGGACACTCGCAAGATGTGTCCAAAGCCGCAGCGTCCCACATCGAAAAGCGGAGGAAAAGAATCCAGACGCGCGGTGGGGGCGGGGAGTTCCAGGGGTTGAGCCCTGCCCAGATAAGCAGGCTGCGGAACACCCGCCAGAAATATCGCTAAGCACCCCGCTAGCGGTAGAAAAGAGCACCCTAGAGGTGCTCTTGACTTTTTCTAGATAATTTCATATTATGATGATAACAAATGCCCGCGGGGGCGTTTTTTAGAATAAACTAAATCCATTATGAATATATTAAAATATTTAAAGGAGACTCAAGCCGAACTTAAAGAAGTTACCTTCCCTGGTGTATCTCAGACAATTACTTACACGATATTAGTTGTTATTATTTCTATAATAGTAGCTCTTGTATTGGGTGGCGTTGATCTTGGTTTCAAAACAGGCCTCACTAATCTTCTCGCTCGCTAGTTTTACTGTGTTTGTATTTAATAGAAACTAAAACCAAATTATTATGGCTAAACAAGAATTTACAGGAGAGCGTCATTGGTACGCGATCCACACATATAGTGGATACGAAAATGCTGTACAGCGTAACTTAAAGCAGCGCATCGAATCTCTCGGTATGGAGAATAAAATCTTCAACGTGGTTGTTCCTGTTGAAAAGAAGATAAAAGTAAAAGGAACTAAGCGTGTTGAGGTAGAAGAAAAGGTGTATCCAGGTTACGTTCTTGTAGATATGATTGTGGACGATAATAGTTGGTATGTAGTTCGTAACACCCCGCGTGTAACTGGTTTCGTTGGAGCAGGAACAACGCCTGTGCCACTTTCACAGAAAGAAATTGATTACCTACTAAACAGAATGCAAACAGGGGAAGTTGAACACGAAATCATGATTGAGGTTGGAGAACTTGTCGGCATAACAGACGGCCCATTTAAGGAATTTGAAGGAAAAGTAAGTGAGGTGGACAAGGCCCGAGGAAAACTTAAGGTTCTAGTTAACATGTTCGGACGCGAAACACCCGTTGAACTGGACTTTTTGCAGGTAAAGAAGATATAAAATCTCCTTGAAAACATATTAATTTAATGGTAGAATAGCGAAACTTATATGGCAGCAAAGAAAATTACAAAATACGTGAAAGTTCAGATTGAAGCAGGGCGTGCTACTCCTGCTCCACCACTTGGTCCTGCCCTAGGTCAGGCTGGTGTTCAGATTGGAGACTTCGTTAACAAGTTTAACGCAGCAACTGCTGGAAAGCAGGGGAGAATGTCTGTAAAGATATACGTTTATGAAGACAGAACTTACGACTTCGTAATCAAGACCCCAACTGCCACATCTTTGGTTATGAAATCTGCAAACGTTGCAAAAGGTAACTCAAAGGGCAACGCCGGTACAATTTCAAAGGAAAAAATCCGCGAAATTGCAGAGACTAAACTCGCTGACTTAACGGCTCACACCGTAGAACAGGCGATGAAAATTATCGAAGGTACAGCAAGAAGTATAGGAATAAAGGTTCAGTAAAACAAAAACCACCTTAAAAAGGTGGTTTTTGTTTTAGTCATCAATTTTTGGTAATATTGTCATATGCACAACAAAGAAGAAGGAGCCCTCCCGTCACAGAAGTTACTAGAATTCATTGAGTCCGGTGCCTTCAAAAATATAGATACAAAAAACATTAGCCCAGCGTCCATTGATGTCACTGTTTCGGAAGAGTGGTATAGGGTTGATGGAGTTTTTTTGCCAAAAACGGGCGAGACAATTCCAGAACTTATAAAGAGAATGCATGGAACCCACCACGCAGTTCATGAGCCTCTTGAAAGAGGTATTGTTTATGTTGCACGCATTAATGAGTCTTTTGATTTACCGAAAAATATTTACGCATACTGTAACCCAAAGTCTTCTACTGGACGTCATGACTTACATGTTCGTATTATAAAAGATGAAGTTGCTAGATACGACACAATTCCAGCAGGGAGCACTGGTAATTTGTGGGCAATCATAGTTCCACGCTCTTACCCTGTTTTACTTCGTCCAGGATTTCCCATTAGTCAGGTGAGATTTTTTAATAAAGATACCCGCTTTAAAGAATCTGATTTGGATATTGAATGGCACAGGAAACCGCTGGCTTACCATTTAGATGGAGGTTCATATTCTTATGAAAGTTTTTTGATGAAAGATTCGGACGGCTCTTTGCTTTTAACTTTAGATCTTTCCCAAGACATTGTCGGTTATGAGTGTAGAGGTTCAAATATAGTCGTGGATTTAAGTGCGGATAATGGAACTTTAGACCCAGGTAGGCACTTTACTCCGATTAGAAAGTCAGGAGAAAGTATCCTCCTTAGAAAGGACAGTTTTTACATTCTTTCTACTAAAGAAGCACTAAGAGTGCCCCCATACCTTGCAAGTGAAATGGTAGATATGGATTCTCGCACCGGAGAGTTTAGGACCCACTATGCAGGCTTTTTTGACCCAGGGTGGGGGTGTGGCAGTGACGGAGAAGGAAAAGGTAGACCGATAACCCTAGAAGTCAGAACTTTTGAAGATGTAATCGTTTCTCATGGACAGCCAATCGGAAAAGTGAGATTTGAAAAAATGCTAGAAGCACCGAAAACACACTACGACCAGAAAAATTCAAACTATCTTATTCAGTCCGGACCAAAACTTGCGAAACAGTTTAAGTCTTCTCAGTAGACTAAATTCGAATGTAATTTATAAATCTAAGTGGGTAGGGAGTTTCTTCGCTAACATCTAAGTTTTTAACAGATTCTTCCTTCCAATCTATTTTTGATATTTCTGGAAAGAATGTATCTCCATCAAAATCTTTTTCCACGTGTGTTATGTAAAGTTTTGAAGCGTAAGGGAGTGATTGTTTATATATTTCTCCGCCACCTATAACAAAAACTTCTTCTTCGGAATTTTTAAAAATATCAAGTGCTTTGTCTAAAGAATTGTAAATCGTTGCTCCTTCGAAAGAGTAGTTGGGGTCACGTGTAATAATTATGTTTTTTCGGTTCGGTAAAAGTCTTCCGATTGATTCAAAAGTTTTTTTACCCATAATAACTGGGTGTCCTGAGGTTGTTTCTTTAAAATGTTTCATATCAACAGGAATCTTCCAAAGAAGTTCGTTGTTGTTACCGATTGTATTATTTTTTGCGATGGCGGCGATTAAAGAAATAGACATAATTAAACAGCAATAGGCGCTTTGATTGATTCGTGAGGATTGTAGTCTATAAGTTCGAAGTCATCGATGGTGAACTTTTCGATATCCATAATCTCAGGATTAATTTTCATTGTTGGCATTGGGCGGATGTCGTTTTTGCGTGCCAATTGCTCATCCGCTTGAGCGAGGTGGTTGTTATAAAGGTGAACGTCTCCACCTGTCCAGACGAATTCTCCCAGAGTAAGACCCGTAACTTGAGCGACCATCATAGTAAGCAAAGCATAAGATGCGATATTAAATGGAACACCTAGGAAAGTGTCGCAACTTCTTTGGTAAAGCTGACAAGAAAGTTTTCCGTCTGCCACGTAGAACTGGAATAGACAGTGGCACGGTGGAAGTCCAGCCTTTGCCATTTCATCTATGTCTGCCACATTCCAGGCTGAAATAATCATACGTCTATCATTAGGATTTTTCTTCAACTGCTCGATAACATTTTTTAACTGGTCGATGTGTCCGCCATTTGGGGTTGGCCAGTTACGCCATTGATAACCATAAATAGGTCCAAGGCTTCCGTACTCTTTTCTGAATTCCATGTCAGTTTTTATTCTTTCTGTGAATTCTTTCATCTGACTTTTCCACTCATCGCTGTTTACGACAGGCATCGGTAAATTGTTTCTTTGAAGGTAAGACTTAAATGGCCACTCATCCCAAATGTGAACGTTGTTTTCTGCGAGATATCCGAGATTGTTATCACCGCGCACAAACCAAAGGAGTTCGTGAATGATTGATTTAATAGGAACTTTTTTTGTGGTAAGAAGGGGAAAGCCTCTCGATAAATCGAACCTCATTTGATGTCCGAAAATGGAAATAGTACCAGTACCAGTACGGTCACCTTTCTGGACACCTTCTTTTTTGATGCGCTCTACTAAATCTAGATATATTTCGTCTACGTGGTATGGTTTCATGGTTTTAGTATACATGAGAGAAAAGATTAAAAGGAGTATTTACAACAGACACTTTTATGTTCTAAAAGTGTCCTTTGTCTGACGCAAGGGAACGTACTATACTGGGATAATTATGGTTTAACAAGCAACTTCTAACCACAATCCGTTCACTATTATTATTTCCTTTTTATCTATTATTTCCATGAAAGACAAAACAATTGAAAAACTTATAAAAACAGAAGATGCTCGTCAGAAGAAAGTTATAAATCTTATCGCGTCTGAAAACTATGTTTCAGATGATGTACTAACTGCGCTTGGTTCATCGCTTACAAATAAATACTCAGAAGGCTATCCAGGAAGAAGGTACTACGGAGGAAACACGGTTATCGATCAAGTAGAATCTCTTGCTCAAGAGCGCGCTTTGTCACTTTTTAAACTAGACTCAAAGAAGTGGCATGTAAACGTTCAGCCACTTTCAGGATCACCTGCTAACTTCGCGGTATTCGCCGCGCTTGTTCCGTTAGGTGGGAAAATCATGGGGCTTAAATTATCATCAGGCGGACACTTAACTCACGGTCAACCAGTTTCAATGACTGGAAAAATTTGGAAGCAGATTCCTTATGAAGTAGACCCAAAAACAGAATTAATTAATTACAAAGAAATAGAAAAGTTGGCAGTCGCTGAAAAGCCGGACATCATTGTTGCAGGATTCACAGCGTACCCAAGAGTGGTGGACTTTAAAAAGTTCGCAGCGATTGCGAAAAAATCAGGGGCGCTACTTATGGTGGATATGTCACACTTCGCAGGGCTTGTTGCAGGAGGGGAATATCCTACACCTTTCCAGTATGCTGATGTTGTAACTACAACTGTACACAAAACACTTCGTGGTCCACGTTCTGCTATGATTTTCGTGAAAAAAGACAAGCGCGAAATGGATAAGAAAATTGATAAAACAATTATCCCTGGACTTCAAGGCGGTCCACACAATAATCAAATCGCAGCGGTCGCCATTGCTCTTAAAGAAGCGGCTACCCCAGCATTTAAGAAGTATGCAAAGCAAGTTATAAAGAATGCACAAGCCTTAGGCAAGGCTCTTGAAGCAAAAGGATGGCGATTAGTTACAGGTGGAACAGATTCGCACCTTCTTCTTGTTGATACTTGGGCATCTGGTAAAGGAATTTCTGGAAAGGAGGCAAGTGCCCTTCTTGAAAGAGCAGGAATCATTGTGAACATGAACACAATTCCTCAGGATCCGCGTGGTGTGATGGACCCATCTGGAATTCGTCTCGGAACTGCTGCAGAAACTACTCGAGGAAAGAAAGAGAAGGATATGAAAGCGATTGCAGATAAAATAGACAAGGTTCTAAGAGCGAAATAATATGCGCGCGATTACAATAGCCATTGAAGGTTCTGATGGCGCAGGAAAAGCCACTCAGACCAAATTATTAAATGACTATTTCACTGCACTGGGGAAAAAAGTTGCCAATGTTTCTTTCCCTAGATATGGGCAGACTTTAGGTGGGAAACTTCTACAAGAAGTTTTGAAAAGTGAACGTGCTCCGCTTTATGATTTCTCAAAAACTGACCCAGTTGTTGGAAGTGCACTTTATGCAATCGACAGGTATGAATCCAAGCCTTATTTGGAGGATTTGATTTCAAATAACGATGTAGTTATTTTCGACCGTTATGTGGAATCCAATCTTCTTCATCAGGGAGGGAAGTATGGCACTGAAGAGGAGCGTGTAAACTTTGCTAAGTTTTTGTTTAACTTAGAGTACGGAACTTACGGACTTCCTAATCCGCAAATGATTGTTTATTTGACTCTTCCGATTGAAGTGACCACAAAGCGCGCTTTATCTCGCGCAGAGAAGTTGGGAGGAAAAGTGGACCATGTCGAACAAGATGAAAATTATGTTAGGCAGGGACATGAATCTGGAATTTTTTATGCTAAACATTTTGGCTGGAGATTGATTGATTGTGTAGAAGGCGGAAGAGAGTTAACACCAGAGGAAGTGCATGTGAAAGTTATCGAATCACTTAAACCAAATATTGAGATATGAGTACTTTTCAATTAAAAGTTAAGAAATTACGAAATAGCGCAGTACTACCAACACGAACACATGCAACCGATGCAGGGGTAGATCTTTATTGCTGTGATTCGGTCACTATCAATCCTGGACAATTAGTAAAGATAGGAACAGGCATTGCTTATGAGATACCAGAAGGGCATGTAGGGCTTGTATGGGATAAATCGTCAATTGGCGGCAAGGGGTTAAAAACATTTGGAGGTGTTGTTGATGCTGGGTATAGGGGTGAGTTATTTGTGGTTATACAAAATCTTTCTGAGGTAAGTTACGCTTTTGAAGCGGGGCATAAAATAGCACAAATGTTAGTACAAAAGATTGAATTACCAGACATTGTGGAAGTAGAAGAACTTTCAGATACAGCGCGCGGGGAAGGCGCTTTCGGAAGCACCGGTAAATAAATAAGTGCCCCCGAAGGGGCGCTTATTTATTTTTGTAATTCGTACGCTTGCATTAAGTTTTCAAACAAAGAGACTATTGTCATAGGTCCGACTCCGCCAGGGACAGGACTCATGGCATCTGCTTTTTCAGAGAGAGATTCAAATAGTACATCTCCTGCAACTTTATTATCTTCTTTCACATTTATTCCAACATCAACTACCACGCAACCTTTCTTTATGTAACCTTCCTTTATAAGTTCGGGTTGTCCGATTGCTACGATTAGAATATCTGCAGTTTTTGTAACGCTTATTAAATCATCTGTGTGACTGTGACATACGGTAACAGTTGCATTTCTATTTATGGCGGCGAGTGCAGTTGGTTTACCAACCAAAGACGAGCGTCCGATTACTACAACATGTTTTCCAGAAAGTGAAATATGATAATGAGAAAGCAGTGTGAAAATACCTTTTGTGGTTGCGGGTAAAATTATTTCATTGTTTTCATAAACGTGACGAAGATTTGTTGAAGTTAAACCGTCTACATCTTTTTTCGGATTAATTGCATCCATGATGATCCAAGGTTTTATGTGTTTAGGAAGGGGCAGTTGAACGATTATTCCGTGAACCGAATCATCGTTATTGTATGCGCTTATATTTTTTACCAAATCTTCTTCGGTAATTTTATCCTCATATTTTTCATGTGTGACGTTTGCTCCAATCCGCGTAGAGAATTTCTTTTTGTATTCTATATATTTAGTAGAAGCTGGGTTATTCCCAACTTGAATTATAACCAAATGAGGCCTAGTAGAAAGAGAGGAGACTTTCGCGAGAAGGTCTTGTTCGCGGAGTTTCGCAACTTCCGAACCGTTTAATATCGTTAGGGGTTTAGATGCCATGGTGATAGAAAGAACAATAACACAAAACAACCCCTTTGATAAGTTCGTTTTTAATAAAAAGTAGGGTAGTATATGGGAATGAATGCGTATCAAACTATATATGAAGCGCTCCAAAAAATAGGAAGTGGCTTTACTCTTTTACAGCCAGAAGACGTAGCGCACGGTGATTTCGCGACAAATATCGCTTTTATTTTAGGAAAAGAAAAAGGAATTTCTCCAAAAGAATCTGCTTACGAAATCTCAAAAAGTTTATTGGAAGAACTTTCGGGAATAATAGAAAAAATAGAAGTAGCAGGACCTGGGTTTATAAATTTCTTTTTGAAAGACGAAATAAGGACTGATGAAGCAGAAACTGTCGCAATGAGTGATATAAAAAATGTCGGAGGGAAGGGGAAAGTGATTATAGAATACACAGATCCAAATCCGTTCAAACTTTTTCACATCGGACACATTGTTCCAAAC
The DNA here is from genome assembly GCA_964348675.1 of uncultured Candidatus Saccharibacteria bacterium. Lineage (GTDB taxonomy): Bacteria > Patescibacteriota > Minisyncoccia > Phycocordibacterales > UBA5272 > UBA11704. Next base: position 19,017 of record CAYGDF010000003.1, on the reverse strand, counting down.
GCAATAGGCGAGTCAATAGCGCGTATTTATGAAG
>CAYGDF010000003.1:0-18883 GCA_964348675.1 uncultured Candidatus Saccharibacteria bacterium | reverse complement strand
ATCGGACACATTGTTCCAAACGCAATAGGCGAGTCAATAGCGCGTATTTATGAAGCGAAAGGATATGATGTAACTCGTGTATGTTATCAGGGGGATGTCGGAATGCATGTGGCAAAAGCAATTTGGGGAATGATGCACCTTAGAAAAGATATGCAACCAGGAGATTTTACTAACTACATGAAATCTTTGTCAGAGAATGAAGCTAATAATTTTATGGGTAGTGTTTATGCTGTTGGCTCCCAAGCCTTTGATACGAACCCTATTGCTGAAGGAGAGATAAAAGAATTAAATAAAAAAATCTACGAATACGATATATCCATACAAAGTGACTATAAATTTGGCAAAACCTGGAGTATAGAAAGTTTTAATAAAATGTATAAAAAACTTGGCACCGAATTTAAGTATTTCATTTTTGAGAGTGAAGTAGCGGACGAAGGTGTGAGAATTGTAAAAGAAAATATCGGCAAAGTTTTTGAAGAGTCAGACGGAGCAGTTGTATTTAAGGGGGAAGAAGCCGGATTGCACACCCGCGTATTTATAAATTCACAAGGACTACCAACTTATGAGGCAAAAGAACTTGGTAATACTTATAAAAAAGAATCTCTTGTTCCGGGAGCAGTTCAATCTGTTGTGGTTACAGCACATGAAATAGACGAGTACTTTAAAGTTATAAAAGTAGTTTTGGAAAAAATAGACAAACCCATTGGAGATAAACTTCTACACGTTTCTCACGGCATGTTAAGGCTACCTGAAGGGAAGATGTCTTCGCGAAAAGGAAATGTTATTCCGGCCGAAGAGTTAATAGATATGGTTAGTGCGAAAATCGCTGCACGTCTTGAAGAAATGAAAGTAAATGATGAAGATAAAGCAAAACTTTTAAACGATATTGCGGTTGGTGCAATTAAATTTTCAATCCTTAAATCAGCCCCTGGGAAAGATATGGTTTTTGATTTTGATAAATCACTTTCTTTTGAAGGGGATTCTGGTCCATATTTGCAGTACACCCATGCACGACTGTGTGCGCTGTTGGATAAAGCGCGTGAGGCAGGAATTGATATTGGAAGTTATGTCATAGAAAGTCCTGAGCGTGAACTCGAGCAAGTGATTATTGGTTACAATCAAGTGCTTGAAAAGGCGTATGCAGACTTAGGCCCGCATCACATCGTTCAATATTTACTTTCTCTTACTCGCGCCTTTAACAGTATGTACGGACGTGTACAGATAATCGGAGAAGATAAAGAAAAGAGTGCGTATTATGTGATGCTTTCACAAGCGGTTAAGAATATTTTGGCTCATGGGCTTTATACTTTGGGTATCGTTGCGCCGGAGAGAATGTAGTCCTTGTCATTATTCTAATTTAGGGTAATATAAGATTATAGCGATGAAGGGACTAATCACCCCCGAGCTTCGGGAAGAAATCCGACGATAAAGGAAAGTAGAACCCAACAATGAGGGCGCGCAGGCGCTAAAACAAGGTGGTACCACGGATTTCTTATGAAACTCGTCCTTGGAAAGCAATTCTAGTAATTGTTTTTCTAGGACGAGTTTTATTTTTACAAACAATCATGAACGAACAAGAAAAAAACATAGTGAAACCAAAAACCATAGCCGAAAAAGAAAAGGAGACGCTTGCATTTTGGCAGGAGAATAAGATTTTCGAGAAGTCTATTGAGATGCCAGCAGGGGATAATCCGAAAGGAAGTTTCTCTTTTTATGACGGTCCACCTTTTGCTACAGGGCTTCCGCACTACGGACATATTCTAGCGGGCACGATAAAAGATGCCATTCCTCGCTATCAGACCATGAAAGGTAATTCTGTTCGTCGTGTTTGGGGGTGGGATTGTCACGGACTTCCTATTGAAAACTTGATTGAAAAGAAACTTGGACTTCAATCTAAAAAAGATATTGAAGAATTTGGAGTTGGGAAATTTAATCGTGACGCGTACGAGAGTGTGCTTCAGTATGAAGAGCACTGGAAGGAAATTATTCCTCGCCTCGGACGATTTGTGGATATGGAGCGTGCATACAAAACAATGGATGTGCCCTACACAGAAAGTATTTGGTGGGCATGGAAATCTTTGTATGAAAAAGGTCTAGCCTACGAAGGTCACAAGATGATGCATATTTGTCCAAGGTGTGAGACTCCACTTGCTCAATCAGAAGTTGGACTTGAATACCACGACGTGACAGACCTTTCAGTTACTGCGAAGTTCGAACTAATCGACGAACCAGGCACATATGTTTTGGCTTGGACCACAACTCCGTGGACTCTTCCTGGGAATACAGCGCTTGCCTTAAAAGACGACGCCCTATATCTGAAAGTTTCAATTGAGGGTATGGAAGGACTATATATTTTAGCAGAAGACAGAAAAGAAGATGTGCTAAAAGATATGAAGTATGAAGTGAAAGAGGAATTGGATGGGAAAAATCTTGTTGGAAAATCTTATAAACCAGTATTTCCATATTTCAAGGATAAGGAAATTGATAACAAAGAAAATATTTGGAAGATTTGGCATGCAGATTTTATAACACTTGATACTGGAACTGGAATAGCCCACGAAGCACCAGCCTTCGGCGCGGAAGATATGGAACTAGCCAAGGCAAACAAGATTCCGGTAATTAAGCATGTGAAAATGGATGGAACGTTTACAGAAGACGTAACAGATTTCGCGGGAATGAAAGTTAAAGTAAAAGATGACACTCAGTCGGCGGATATTGAAGTCATCAAATATCTAGCCCATGCTGGACTTTTATTTGAAAAGCATAAAATAATCCATTCATATCCACTTTGTTGGAGATGTAAAACTCCGCTTCTTAACTATGCAACGAGTTCATGGTTCGTTGACGTGCCAAAGATGAAAGAAAAACTTCTTTCTGAAAATTCTAAAATCGGGTGGACACCAGAACATATTAAAGAAGGACGTTTCGGCAAGTGGCTAGAAGGTGCACGTGAGTGGGCTGTATCACGTTCTCGCTATTGGGGCGCGCCACTTCCTATTTGGAAATCAAATGATGAAGAAATGGTCATGATTGGTTCTTTAAAAGAACTTGCTGAAAAAAATAAAAATAAACCAAAGAATACATATTTTGCTATTCGTCACGGACAAGCAGAGAGTAATATTTCTGGAATAATTGACAGCCAAGGTAAAGGGGATAAGGATAATCATCTAACAGATTTAGGCAGAGAGCAGGCCAAGCATGCAGGACATTTCGCGAAAGAAAAAAATATCGACATTATCGTTACTTCTCCATTTCTTCGCACGGAGGAAACGGCGCGCGTCATTAAGGATATTTGTGGGGCAGAACTAGTTGTCGACGAAAGATTAAGAGAATTTAATACTGGGGACTACTCTGGTAAAAGCATACATGAATTTCATAAAGCAGAACGTGAGTATTTTTCTAATCTCGACAAAAAAATTCCTAACGGGGAATCTCACAGAGATGTGATGAACCGCGCCATGCTTTCACTCCATGAGTTGGAAAAAACATACGAAGGGAAGAACATTTTGATGGTTACGCATGGTGGTGTTTTATGGATGCTTGAAGCAGCAGCTCATTTGCTTACTGACGAAGAAATTTTAAATGACCTACTGGCGAGTGATGACGCAACAGCAGAAAACGCACACGTCGTGCCAGTTAAGCCACTCTTGGTTCCTCGAGATGAAACTGGGGCGGTAAATCTTCATCGTCCATATATTGATGAAATAGAACTAGAGATTGAAGGTAAAAATTATAAGCGCATAGGGGATGTGTTTGATTGTTGGTTTGAGTCCGGCTCTATGCCTTTCGCGTCGCTTCATTACCCATTTGAGAACAAGGAAGTTTTTGAGAAGAATTACCCAGCAGACTTTATCGCTGAAGGGTTGGATCAGACTCGTGGATGGTTTTATTCATTGATAAACTTAGGCGTTGGATTGTTTGATAGAGCGCCATACAAACATGTGATTGTTAATGGTTTGATTATGGCAGAATCTGGCGCCAAACTTTCAAAGAGTGAAAAGAATTACACTGACCCAATGATTCTTGTAGAAAAATACGGAGCAGATGCCATGCGTTATGCGCTTTTGTCCAGTCCAGTTGTAAAAGGAGAAAATTTATTACTTGGGGATGATTTAATCGGGGATGTATACAAGAAGTTGATTTCTAGATTAGATAATGTGGTGCAATTGTATGAGATGAATAAACTAGAATCAATTGAACCAAAAAATGATTCGTCAGATATTTTGGATAAGTGGATGGTTAGTCGTGTTCATGAATTAGTTCGTGATTCTACAACTGGATACGATGCTTATAAGTTAGATGAAGCAACGAGAGGGATCGAATCTATCATTGATGACATATCTGTTTGGTATACACGCCGTTCACGTGAGCGCTTGAAAGGTGATAGTGGAAAGGAAGATCAAATGCACGCCTATGAAACACTTACATATGTTCTCCAGACTTTATCTAAAGCCATGGCTCCAGTTATGCCGTTTATTTCTGAACGTATTTATAAGCAGGTCGGTGGAACATGTGAATCGGTGCATTTGGAAAGTTGGCCAACACTCGGAGCAATTGACGAAGAATTAACAAAAGAAATGAAAGAAGTAAGAGATATTGTAACTACAGTTCTTTCGCTTCGCGCACAAGCGAAAGTTGGCGTTCGTCAGCCACTGCAAAAAATAACACTTAAGGATAAAATTAAAACTGAGTATCACCAGATGCTTAAAGATGAGTTAAATATAAAAGAAATTTCATTTGATTCTGCCGTTCCTGAAACTTGTATGCTTGATACAGAAATAACTGAAGAACTAAAATTAGAAGGCGACGTTAGAAATCTAATGCGTGCAGTTCAGGATGCCAGAAAAGAAAAGGGCCTAACTCCAAAAGATTCCATTGTTCTTGTGACTAATTATTCTGTACCAGAAAAGTTAGTTCAAGATTTAATGAATACTTGTAAGATAAGTGGTATTGAAAAAGGCGACGGAAAGTACGAAGTAGAAGTTTCAACTGGAAAAATCTCCTTTGGTATAAAATAAAGGATTCATGTCCATAGAAAAATACGTAACCAAATGTTTAGTTGTTAACTCGTTTGACCAAAGCGAGCATGACCGTGTTTATAAATTATTTACGCGGGAATTCGGAATGGTCATAGCTCACGCTAAGAGCGTACGTAAATTAGAAAGTAAACTTCGTGCCCATGTCATGCCAAGAACGGTGAGTTTGGTTACTTTGGTACAAGGTAGAGATATTTGGAGATTGGTTGGTGCAGAAGAGCAAAAAGAAACGTCATCTGTGATACACGAAGTAACAGAACTTATATTACGCTTCATTCATGGAGAAGAATCTCATAAAATTTTGTATGATAGAGTAGAGGACTTTTTAAGCAAGGCGGACACATACGATAAACAAAAAGCCAGAATGCTTTTCTATTATGTCCTGCTTGTGGAACTTGGATATGCGGATGCAAAAGTCATTGGTGCGAAAAATATAAAAGAATATAGAGATTGGAATATTGATGATTTATACACACATTTACTTCTGTCTCATTCTGCTGTTAGAGAGCATGTCAGAAACGTGCTTAAAGATATGCAGTTATAGAATAATTTTCCTGTTATACTTAAAAAATGGCACAACCAGAGGATAAAGAATTTCATCAAATTGATGATTTAGAACATAAGTTGTATGACCCTAAAGAAGCGGGGGGTGATTTAAGTTTTCATCATATACAAAATCACAAAGGAGACGACATACCGACAAATTGGGGAGAAAATGTTCCAATCATTACGGCTTCGGATAAAAATGAGGGAGGGTATTCATTTGGTACAAAAGTTCTTTTTGTGGCGATGGGTATTTTGTGTATAACTCTTGCCTTCACAGCGTGGAGGGTTCTTTCTTCTAGAAATGTAGTATCTTCTGCAAGTATAGATGTTACTGTGGACAGCAAACCTTATGTAGACGGAGGGGAAGCGACCCCATTCTCTGTTTCTGTTTTAAATAGAAACACTATTGCGTTAGAAAGTGCGACTCTCACAGTATCTTATGAAAAAGGGGTTGGGGCGCAGGACGAAATGGAAAAGGTTTACGAAAAAAGAATTTTAGGTACGATCCCACCCAATACTTTGAAGAAAGAAGATATGATTATAACTCTGTATGGAGCAGAAGCAGATACCAGAAATATCTCAGTAAAACTAGAATATAAAGTAGCGGGAGCCAATGCGACATTTGATAAAACTGTTACTACATCTGTTGTACTAAAAACTCCGCCACTTGCGGTTCATGTTAAAGGTCCGACGACTCTGGTTCAGGGGCAAGAGGGCACATTCACGCTTTCCGTAAGTAATAACACTTCCGCTGAAATAAGTAACAGCGTAGTTTCTTTATCATTACCTACAACTTTTACACTGCGCTCGGCCAACCCTCCTGCTAATTCAAGGTCTACAAAGTGGAATTTATCTTCGATTGCGCCTGGAGCCACGACCACCATAACTTTTTATGGCTCATTTAATGGAGAGCCTGGAGAGGTTGATACTATTAAAGCAAGTGTCGGCGGTGGAGACTCGGGTGCAAACCAAATAGGCGTTATATATTCTCAAGAGGCGCTCAGTGTATCAATAACCCCACCGCTTCTTTCATTAACTGTGCGCATGGAAACTGACAGGGGGAGTGCAGAGAATCTTCGTTACGGGGACAAAGCTTCGATTCATATCTTTTATAAAAACGAAAGTAATAAAACTTTAACTTTAGCGTCAGTGGTTGCAACCATTTCAGGAAATGCGGCAGTACTTTCAGGTGTGAGTTCCGACGCTGGGTATTATAATTCTATTAACAGAACTGTAACCTGGAACTCCGCTACAAATGTTGAACTCGATTCTGTTTTGCCTGGCGCAAGCGGAGAACTAAGAATGTCTGTTCCAATCGTTAACAAAGGAACGAATTCACCAAAATTAGTTTTGACTGTTGAGGGAGCGGGCTCCTTGGTAACAAAAGATGATACTGCTACGGAAGTGACCAAGACCTGGGTGGTGCAAGGCAGCGCAACGTTTAACGCATGGGCGATGTATAAAAATCCTTCGTTTGCTAACACTGGACCACTCCCTCCAAAGGCTAATATAAATACAACTTACTCGGCTCATTTAGTTGTTTCAGCCCAAAATGCACTCATTAATTCAAAGGTTTCATTTATTTTGCCAGCCTATGTTAATTACACCGGTGTTTCTGCTACTGGGACAAATATCACTTATGATGAAAGAACGAGAACAGTGGTATGGAATATCGGAAATGTTGGCGCAGGGTCTACTGTAAGTAATGATATCCAACTTAGCGTTCGGCCTTCAGAAAGTCACGTTGGACAAACTCCTCCAATAACTTCAGGTGTTACCCTAGAGGCCGACGAGGCGGATAGTAAGGCGCACATTAGGATGGTAACCTCAGCACTAACCACTGATCTTTATAGAGAACAGGGTTCGGTAGATATATCTCATGTGGTCTCAAACTAGATAAAACAAAAGTCCCAAGTTCTTTCAGATTTTTGGATATTTTATGGTAGGATACAGTTATGAAAGACACTCTTAGAGTCGTTATTCCTTCGGGGACAATTGTAAAAGTTTTAGTTTGGATTGCCATTTTTGCAGGGCTTTTTTATGTAAGAGATTTCGTGGTCGCTCTTTTGGTTGCCGTAGTACTTGCTTCAGCGGCAGAGATGCCCATAAAAACTTTTGTGAAGTGGGGGATTCCGAGAGGTGTCGCGGTTACTATAATATTCCTTTCTTTGATGGGAATTCTTGCCGCTGTTGCACTTATTTTTATTCCGCCATTAGCAGATGATTTGGCCCGATTTGTTAAAATTCTTCCTCAGATTCTAGATTCGGTCAGACTCTTCGGAAGTGATATGGGATTTAAAGATCTGTCATTATCTGTTTCTGAATTATCAAAAGATATTTCAAAGGGGCAAATCTTAAGCATTTTGAAAGATGCCATTTTTGGTTCAAGTGGTTTCTTTGCTACAACTTCGGTGGTGTTGCATGGAGTCATTAACTTTGTGCTTACGTTTGTCCTCGCTTTTTACTTAGCTTTGGAAGAGCACGGAGTTCGTAAAGTTTTAAGACTGGTTGCACCAAAAGTTTATGAAGAGTATATAGAGGATTTGTGGACTCGCGCCCAAAAGAAAATCAGTCTCTGGATGCAAGGGCAGTTACTTCTTTCTCTTTTTGTGGCGCTTCTAGTTTATATTCCAAACTTGGTTCTTAACATGCCCTATGCAGCGCTACTTTCCGTACTCGCTTTCTTAGGAGAATTAATTCCGATGGTTGGGCTTACTTTTTCAGCCATTCCTGCATTTTTCATCGCCTATACCCACGGTGGGGTTCCGCTTCTTACAACTGTTGCGGTAATTTACATCATTATCGGGCAACTTGAAAGCCACGTACTTTATCCAAGAGTTATGAATAAATTAGTCGGAGTTCCGTCGGTAGTTGTGATTATATCTTTGGTCGTGGGCGCGAAACTTGCGGGTATCTGGGGAGTCTTACTTTCTGTTCCACTTGCTTCTATTTTTATGGAACTTGCAAGCGACATGGATAAGAGAAAACATTTACCAAAAGAAGACTAAACTACTATGAATAAACCTTTTTATATAACTACCACTCTTCCTTATGTGAATGCTGAACCACATTTGGGTCACGCACTTGAATTTGTTCGTGCAGATGTTATCGCTCGTTATAAAAAGTTTTTGGGCTATGATGTGTTTTTTAATACAGGAACAGATGAACATGGCACTAAAATTTTAGAAGGTGCGGAAAAAGAGGGAATAGACGTACAAGAATATGTAGATAGAAATGCTGCGAGATTTAAAGAACTTTATCCAAAACTTGGGATAACGGATGAAATTCACTTTATCCGCACGACTGATGAGGCGCACATTAAAGCGGCACAGGAAATGTGGAAGAGGTGTGATGCAAACGGATATATTTACAAGAAAGAATACGAGGCGAAATATTGTGTAGGATGTGAACTATATAAAACAGATAGTGAATTAGTAGACGGTAAATGTCCGATTCATCCAAATCGAGAAATTGAAATTATTAAAGAAGAAAATTATTTCTTTGCTTTTTCAAAACTTGAAGGAAAGCTGCGTGAACTTTATGAAAAGAATCCGAAATTGGTAGTTCCAGATTTTCGTTTTAATGAAATCAGAAGCTTTTTAGATAGGGGATTGGAAGATTTTTCTATTTCAAGGTTGAAATCAAAAATGTCATGGGGAGTTCCAGTTCCAGGGGACGATGAACATGTGATGTATGTTTGGTTTGATGCGCTAACTTCTTATATTTCTACCTTAGGGTGGCCTGAGAATGGTAACTTTGAAAAATATTGGCAACAAGGCGATGGGCGCGAAGTGGTTCAATACTGCGGGAAAGACAATCTTCGTCAGCAGTCAGCGATTTGGCAGGCTATGTTACTTGCGGCTGATTTACCTAACACGACAAATATTATTATTGATGGGTTTATTATTTCCGGAGGACAGAAGATGAGTAAATCAATCGGAAATGTAATTAATCCATTTGATGTAATTGAATATTTTCGCGAGTTTACTGATTATCCTGAGGATGTGCTTCGTTTTATTTTACTTCATGAAGTTCCTTCATTTGAAGATGGGGATTTAACAATGGAATCGATTAAGACCGCATATACTGCGTACTTAGCAAATGGGATTGGAAATCTTACAAGCAGAATTATGAAGATGGCAACTACGCATGGAGTTACAACTCATAAAGATACTAATTTCATACCGAACACTCTCCTTCATGATTTTGATATTAGGGTTGCAATGGTGTGGATTACATCTTTAGTAAACAGTTTAGACAAACAAATTCAGGAAGAAGAAGCATTTAAAGTAGTAAAAACCAATCCAGATGCTGGAAAACTTCTTATTGTTAATTATCTTATCAATCTTCAAGCCATCGCAGAAAGTCTTCATGTGTTTCTACCACGTACCTCTGCAAAAATCCTCGAATGCATCCGTGAAAACAAAATGCCAGAAAAGCCTTTGTTTAATAGACTTTCTTAGGTATGAAAAAAGTTTATAACAAACTTGTGCGAGATAAGATGGTGGATATTTATAAACATGACGTTGAAAACAAAATAAGTGCGAGTGACTATAGTGTGAGATTTATGGAGCGTGAGGAAACTCTAGAAAGATTGAAAGATAAATTATTAGAAGAGGCCCAAGAAGTTTTCGAAGCGTATAATAAGGAGGATAAGTCTCATTTGAAAGAAGAGATTGCTGACGTGATTGAAGTGATCGATGCGATTTTATATCACAACGACATTTCACTAAATGAAGTTCTTTCAATTCGTGATGTCAAAAAAGAAAAGAAAGGAGGATTTGAGAAAGGGGTGTATCTTGAAAGTATAGATTATTTTGATGAGGTAAAATAATTTTAAATGAGAAGTGCGCCAGCCTTGGGCTGGCGCACGGTCGACATGGGTTCACTGGATGAACCCGATGTTTGTTTTTTCGACGCTTTTCTTGCCGAGGTCTTCTGGCATGACGATATGGCGCTTGCCCAAACGAGTATTGCCGAACCCTTCCATGAGCGCCCGCCTCATTTCACGCGGTCCGAGTTTGGCGAGTACGTCTAGCACGTCATTGGTCGGCTCTGGCGGAAATTGCTTTCCCCAGCCGTGCCCATCGCGAATCGAGACGTACATGTTAAACGCGATGCGCCGTGCCGCCTCAAATGACGGAGCCTTTACCTCGAACACATTCATGCGGTTCATGATGGGGTCGGGGATACCGCGCTCGTCGTTGGCCGTCAACACCCAGATGATTTGGCTTGCGTCGATCTCCACTTCGGCAAATTCATCGATGAAGTGTTTGGCGGTGTCATGCTCGAGCAGGCTATACAGCGCTCCCATTGGGTCGTATTGAGTGTCACGACCGGCCTTGTCGACTTCGTCGACGAGGATTACTGGATTCGCATACTTCCCCTCGATTAACGCCTCAAACACTTTTCCAGGCTTCGCTCCTTTCCATTGCGAGGAGGCCCCAGAGAGAATCCATCCCGCCGTCATTGAACTCATGGACACCAGGTTCATACCGGTGCCCAAAAGGTCGGCGATTTTTTTGGAAAAGTGCGTCTTGCCGATACCGGGAGGACCCAGCAGAAGCATCGGCGTGATTTCGATGCCGTCGGTGCTGTCCTGCGACAGCACCACGTGACGCTTCAAATCATCTAGGGCTTCGGTGAAGTTCGGCATCTGTTCGTAGAGAGCCGCCATTTCCGGAATTCCGCTCGGTTTGACCTGGAAGCGCTCCGGGCCGAGTTCGAGCATCCGCTCGTACATCGGACGAAGTTCGTTGTTGTGTTGGTCGAGTCGCGCAAGCCTTGCTTCCACGTCGTGTGGCTGAAAGATGTTGCGCGGATTGGCGATTGGCAAACTGAAGCCGGAAGTCAGTACAGCGTTTTGTGCCATGATTCTGGTCCCCTCAGGTTGGTTTAAGAACTAACATATACAGCGTATTTCATTTATGGGCACACGTCAAAGACAGTCTCCGGTATGGTATTATTCCTTTTATATGACATCTAATTCGCAGGGGTTGATAGATATCGCCAGACTTACCCTTCAGTTTGCCCGAGTAAACAGGGTTACCATGCATGAAGATGGAGAAAGATATGAGTCAGATACAGATCACACGGTAATGCTTTCACTTTGCGCATGCGCTCTTGCAGACAAACTTTATAAAGATAAATTAGATTTGGGGAAAGTTGCCCAGTTTGCGATAGTTCATGATTTAGTTGAGGTCCATGTTGGAGACACTAATACGATTAATATTTCAGAAGAGGGGCGTGCTCTAAAAAATAAAAAGGAGTCAGAGTCTTTGGCTTTAATAAAAGAAGAATTTGGGAATGTTTATCCATGGCTTCACGAAACAATTGAAGAGTATGAAAGACGAGATACGGGAGAAGCAAGGTTCGTGAAAACTTTGGACAAGGCGATGTCCAAAATCACAAACACTTTAAATAAAGGAACGGCACTTAGAAAGTTAGGAACTTCTAAAGAAGAGGTATTGGTTCACTTTGCAGAACAGAAAATGGAGTACCGCCAAAAATATGGAGGGGAGTTTCCTCTATTAATTGATATTTTGGAGGAATTAATGGAGAATATGCTAAAAGAAACATATGTATAATTTTTTCGATGCCCATTCGCATTTGCATGACAAGGCTTTTAAGGATGATTTAGAATCTGTTATTTTAGAAATGAAACAGAAAGGTTTTGGAACAATCACGGTTGGGACAGGGCTCAAGGAAAGTAGAGAAGCGATCGCGCTTTCCGACGCACATCCTAATATATTTGCCACAGTTGGACTTCATCCAGCAGATAATCCACTCGAAGAATACGAGGTTCTAAGTTATGAGAAATTAGCAAAGCACGACAAGGTGGTCGCCATAGGAGAGTGCGGGCTTGATTATCATTATGTAGAAACTTTTTTTGAAAAAGAGAGAGAAAGCAGAGGAATCAAGTGGAACAAACAAGAGGAAAAAGAAAGGCAGAAAAATATTTTTGAAAAGCAAATTGAACTTGCGGTAAAAGTTGATAAACCTTTGATGCTCCACGGTCGTCCAAGCAAAGGCACTATGGATGCCTACGAAGATATGCTTTCTCTTTTAGAAGAATCGAAAAGTAAGTATGGAATTAAATTAAGAGGGAACGCACATTTTTTCGTTGGTAACATAGATATTGCAAAAAGGTTTATTGATATCGGATTCACGATGAGTTTTTCTGGGGTTATAACATTTGCTCATGATTATGATGATGTGGTTCGTTACGCACCACTAAATATGATTCATGCCGAGACGGATAGTCCTTATGCTACACCCGCTCCGTTTAGAGGGGAGAGGAATACCCCACTTATGGTGCAAGAAATAGTGGCTCGCATTGCTGTTTTACGTGAAGAACCAATGGAAGAAGTTCGTTTTCAATTACTTGAAAATGCAAAACGAGTTTTTGGAGTTGCATAAATATTTTACATATTGTAGGGTGTTTCTTGAAAGGGGACAAACATGTTCTATAGCATTTTTTGGATAGTAGCGACACTCTCTACCATTCTTTTGGTGACAATACTCACTCGATGGCTGGTATCAAGCATTTTGTATCGAGCACTTGAATTACCAATGCACACGTCTAGTGGAGAACTTTTACCGCACGCAAGTCGGAGTCACAGGGCTTCATACCGAGTTGTGAACTCAGCTACGCTTGGAGTCATTCTTGTCGGAGTTATTTCCGGTGTGGTCTTTGTGTTTCTGATGTCAGACACATTACTGTGGTTTGTTTGCGCGGTGGTGTCTAGCCTACTATGCGGACTAGTGGTGACTGTGCTCGCTATTGTCTCTGCGGTGAAAAGTCCCCAGCAATTTCTGGCTCTGATGGGGGACATAGACGGGTAATTCACTTGAACCCCGCATAAAGAAGCCTGCGTTCAGCAGGCTTTTGTATTTGATTTAAATCTTAAAATATGGTATTATATGCCCCTATGACTGAAAATAATGAAACCATAGTAGACAGCCGTGTGTATGAAATTTCTTTCATCTTTGATAACAAACTAGATGAGGGGGCGGCGCTTGAGAAGGGGAACGCAATCAAGCAGTCTATTGCTACTTTAGGTGGTAGCTTCATTTCAGAAGAGGCTCCGTATATGCGTGAGCTTGCTTATGAAATGACTCGCGTCCAAAATAACGTGAATGTTCGTTTCAATGATGGATACTTCGGATGGATTAAATTCGAAATGTCTGGAGATAAAGTTAAGGAATTCGAAAAGGCTCTTAAGCTTGACGAAGAAATCGTACGCTACATGGTAGTAAAAACTGTTCGCGAGAACACGGTTTATACAAAGCGTGCTCCAGTTATTAAGGCTGAATCTCTCGTTAACAACGAAGATGATATTAACATTGACACCACAAAAGATGCTGATGTTGAGGGAGTTCTCCCAGCTGAAGTTTTAGCGGAAGTTATCCCTGAAACTGTTACTAGCGAAGAGACTAAATAAGGATTACACTAGTAAACATTACTGGTCCATAACAACCTTACTCTATGTATTTAAACAAAGCGTTTATATTTGGAAATCTAACTCGTGACCCTGAAATGAAGTCACTTCCTAATGGAAATAAAGTAACTTCATTTTCTCTGGCAACTAATCGTGTCTATAAAGATGCGCAAGGTGCTAAGCAAGAACAGGTGGAGTACCATAACGTCGTCGTGTTCGGGAGACAAGCAGAAACTTCTGCTCAGTATCTGAAAAAAGGTCAAGGCGTATTAATAGAAGGACGTATTCAGACTAGAAGTTGGGATGATAAGACAACTGGCGAGAAAAAATATCGTACAGAAATTGTCGCTGACTCAGTTCAGTTCGGTCCTAAATCAGGAGGTGGCGCAGGTCCCTCAGTAGACGGACAGCACCCAGCGACAAATGCGACTCCGATTGCAAGTGCGGTACCTGATCTAGATACGATTGACTACGGAGATTCAAATGTAAACGTTGATGACATACCATTTTAATTAACAACTATGAAAAAACAAGATCACTTTAACCAAAATAACATTAAGTTCATCGACTACAAGGACACTGAAATTCTTGCAAAGTTTCTAAACCCGCATGCTCGTGTGCTTAATCGTAGGAAGACTGGACTTACTGCAAAGAATCAGAGAGCACTAGCAAATGCAATCAAGCGTGCGCGCTTCATGGGGCTTCTCCCATACGTTTCTCACTAATTGGGTTTTCTAAAAAAAGGAACGCTTTGCCTTTGGCAAAGCGTTCCTTTTTTGCTATAATAGGGCACATGAAAAATACGCACCCAAAGAAGGAAAGAACCTTCGTAATATTAAAACCAGACGCAATTCAGCGTGGCTTGGTTGGAGAAATTATAAAGCGATTCGAGAGAATCGGTCTAAAGATTGTCGGCATGAAAATGCACATGGCAGATGAAGAAAAACTTTGGCAACATTACAGCAAAGATGATGCTTGGTATCTAAAGAAAGGGGAGAGAATTGCTGAGAACAAGAAAAATCTTGGACACAACGTTGATAAAGAACCGATTGAATATGGAAAGGATATTATTCGCGCGGTTGTGAATTTTATAAAATCTAGCCCCATTATTTCTATAGTCGTTGAAGGAAATAACGCAATCTCAATCGTAAAGCGTCTTGTGGGAAGCACAGAGCCAGCAACAGCGGACACGGGAACAATCCGCGGAGACTTCGCACTTGATTCATATAATCTATGTGACGTAGATGCTAGTCGTGGAATGAGAAATATCATCCATTGTACAGACCCAGCAGACGGAGAAGATGCAGCGGATAGAGAAATAGGGATATGGTTTGATAAAAGTGAACTTATTAACTATAAATTGGTAAGCGAAGCGATGCTTTACGATATAAATTTGGATGGAATATTGGAATAATGTAAAGGGTAATCAATAAAAAACATAGGTAAAACCTATGTTTTTTATTTTGTAAAAATCATAGAAAGTTATCCACACAATCCACTAAAAAAGTGTTTACCCAAACCTTGCCGTAGGTTTTTGAATGTCTATAATGAACATAGGTGCTTATGGTTCTGCTTGGGTGTGGCTTCGAAGCGTTGTCGGCCGTGAGATATGTATTGTCGTCGTGACCCATATCTCTCTCATAGCCAGCATCAACACTCAGTAATTATTAAGTACCTCCACTATAGAAAAGGCCTGAATGGGTGCCATTCGGGCTTTTTCTTTTGTCGTATATTTTTTTATAAATAAAATAAAATTTCGCTTTACTTTTTCTTTGACGAGAATATAATGGAAACAGGAGCTAGGTATTTTTCTGGATAAAGCATCTTTGGGTTATGGAATATTGCGAACTGCACTGTGGTGCTATGCGTTTCCTACCCACCTGACTTAAAACATCAGGAAGATGTCCTCGCTCCTGACGAGAAAGTCCGCCGAAAGGCGGACTTTCTCGTGGGCCCAGAATCTAACATGATATACTTTACTTATGAAACATGTTTCCTTATCTTTATTTTTCCTGCTAGTACTGTTTTTAGTCTCTCACTATATATTTGAGCCTACTTATCTCTATCACGAACTGGTTTGGTTAGATATTCCAATGCATCTACTCGGCGGTTTAGGTGTTGGGTTACTTTTTATATCGCTTGCTGAGTTAAAGCACAAAAGATTACCTCCCTCGCTCCTTGTGTTCTTATTTATGCTTGTGGCTGTTGCTTGGGAGATTTACGAATACGAAAGAGGGATGATGGTGTACGATGAACTTTCTAAATACCTAGACACAGTGAAAGATTTAATTTTAGGAGGTGCCGGAATGTATGGAGCGTATAAGATAAAGTTAAATAAACCAAAATAATTAAAATGTCGACATTTAAAATTACATTCGCAGGCGGTGCGCTTATGCCGACGGGCTCTAACTTTTTGGTTGAATTCGGCGGTAAAAAGATATTAATTGATTGTGGTTTGGTGCAAGGAGAAAAATATTCCTTACCGACTAACCGAGAACCGTTTTCTTACGACGTAAAAAGCGTAGACGCTCTTTTTGTAACACACGGTCACTTGGACCACGTGGGACGCATTCCAAAACTTGTCCAAGATGGTTTCAAAGGTAATATTTACAGCACCGAACCAACTCGTGAAATCGCTGAACTAATTTTACTTGATTCGATGGGAGTGCTTGGCAAAGAAGCCGAACACGAGGGCACTGAGCCACTTTATTCTGAGAAAGATGTTTTTCAGGCGCTACATCTGTGGGGAACTACTTTGAAGTATGAAGAGGCTTTTAAATTTAAAACAGATGACGGGGATGCCACAATCACTCTGCATGATGCGGGGCACATACTAGGAAGTGCAATCATTGAAATTGCGTATAAAGGCAAGAAACTTGCGTTTACGGGAGATCTTGGCAACACACCGTCACCACTTATGAGAGACACGACACCGCTTAAAGATTTGGATTATTTAATTATGGAAAGTGTTTATGGTGACAGGAACCATAAAGATAAAGATAAGCGCATAGAAATTTTTAAAGAAGCCGTTACTTCTACGATTGGAAAAGGAGGAACTGTAATTATTCCAGCATTCTCAATTGAAAGAACCCAAGAAATGCTACTGGCTTTCAATGAACTCGTAGAGGGTAAACAGATACCAGAGGTTCCAGTTTATTTAGATTCTCCGCTTGGAATAAATATCACAAAAGTCTATAAAAAATATGAAAGTTGGTTTAATGAAAATACGGAGAAGATAATTAGAAGCGGGGACGATATTTTTAATTTCAAAGGCTTGATTCAGACACCCTCTCCCGAGGAGAGTAAAGCCATAAACAATGACCATCGTCCGAAAGTAATTATTGCCGGCAGTGGTATGAGTAATGGCGGCCGTATTGTCCACCATGAGGCACGTTACTTACCAGACCCGAAAAATACAATTATCATTGTTGGTTATCAGGCGGCAAATACTTTAGGGCGTCGAATTGTTGAAGGAGAAAAGGAAGTCATCATTCACGGTCAACCTGTAAAGATAAATGCTCGTTTGGTTAATATTCACGGATTTTCTGCACATAAAGATTCTGACCATTTGATTGAATTTGTGGCTTCAACTGCACCAACTCTTAAAAAAGTAATTGTGATACTGGGAGAGCCAAAGAGTTCATATTATCTAGGCCAACACATTCATGAAACATATCAACTTCCAGTGATGGTTCCAGAGAAGGGTGATGTTATTGAACTTGATTAAATGTATTCCACTAGTAACGATTAACGATTAACGATAAACTAAACCTCATGAAAGCCCAACGAATTACGATTAGTGTTTCCGGTGCGGCAGAAATTGCCCACTGCGGACCCTCTGTTATACCACTTGCGAAAGAAATAGGAAGAGAGATTGCTAGACAGGGTGCACAAATAGTAACTGGAGCAACGAGTGGATTTCCCATGTATGCCGCAGAAGGCGCAAAGGAAGCAGGAGGATTTTCTTTTGGTCTTTCACCGGCAGCAAGTAAGAAAGAACACACAGAAGTTTATAGACTTCCGCTCAAGGCCTTAGACGCCGTGGTGTATACAGGTTTTGGATTTCCTGGAAGAGACCTAATGCTTGTGCGTTCTTCTGATGCGGTGATTATAGGCTGTGGGCGCATTGGTACCATTCACGAGTTTACAGTGGCCTGGGAGGCGAATTTGCCGCTAGGGATACTAGAGGGGGAGTGGCAGACGGACGAAGTGATTAGAAATATAATGAAGAACAGTAATCGAGAGAACCCAAACGTTATCTTTGAGAAAGATCCGAAGGTTATGGTGGAGAAATTAATTGCGATGGTGAAAGCCAAAGAAGAGGCGAACGAGATTAATATAAGACTCTAGACATAATAAATAAATTAAAAGCGCGACCGTCGGTCGCGCTTTTAATTTATTGCTTTTGATTTTTACCCCTTAACTTGTTCTACGATTCTTGAGAATGTTTCTGGATTTGTGTCCGCAATCTCTGCAAGCATCTTTCGGTTAATCACGATTCCTTTCTTTGTCTGCTTATCTATGAAAACACTGTATGTGATTCCTTGCGCGCGAAGTCCTGCATTTAGGCGAGTAGTGAAGAGGCGACGCATGTCAGTCTTCTTATCCTTTCGGTGAGCAAACGCATATGCTCCAGCCTTACGAATCGCAACTTTTGCTTCAACTTCTTTTGTGCTTCGTCCAAATCGGTAGCCTTTAGCAGCCTTTAGGACGTTGCGACGATGCTTCATCGCTATTTTGCTTCTTTTTACGCGTGACATGGTGGTTTATTTAAAGTACCTAATGATTATAGAAGACCTGGTAGGAAACGTGATTTCTCCTTTCCTGTCATAGCAAACTCCTGTCCACGCTTTGCAGCTA
>CAYGDF010000002.1:0-45626 GCA_964348675.1 uncultured Candidatus Saccharibacteria bacterium | reverse complement strand
ACCACTTTATGACACCTGAAGTAGTGGACATGGAAGAAAAACTTGCAGAGACACTCGGTACTCGTGTTCAAATCGAACCACGTGAACGCGGGGGTAGAATTTGGATTGATTATTTTTCTCACGAAGAACTATTAGCTCTTTCTGTAGCGATTAGAAAAGCTGGCGAAGCGAAAACTCACAAAGGAATGTTCGATACAATCCGTGAAGAAGATATGGAAACTTTAAAAGCCGTTCCTGATACGCCGAGATATGTAGAACCGGTAACTGAAAAAGAATTAACACATCTAGGAAATATTTCTGGACAAGTAGTAACTGAGGAGGAGGTGAAGGAATTGGTAGATAATGCCGCAATACAAACAAGTAGTGAAGCAATCGAAGAAGATATATTGCCAGAAGATATTGAAGATATGTACATGGCCACTGATGCGTCTTTAGATGATAGATCAATAGATGAAGTTAAAACAGATGAACAGAGTGAAGATTTATACAACGTAAAGAATTTTTCTGTTTAAAACAAATATATTACTCAGTTTATTTTTCTTTGTTACGGAGCCTATCTCGCTCGCTTCTCTGTGCATCGAATCTAAATTAATATATTTATTTTAAATAACTAAAAGTCACAAAAAACCTTAATTTATAAGGGTTTTTTGTGTAATATTTACATATGGAATAATTGCATGTAGGGTATATACTTATTATATGAAAGGAAACAAAGTAGACCTGCCAACTAAATATCCAAAGGAAGGAGAAGTGTATCGGCACTTCAAGGGGGATTATTATAAAGTTAAAGCACTTGCTCTTCATTCTGACGAAGAGATTTGGATGGTTGTTTATGAGCCTATGTATGATAATCCAGACGCTCCGTACTTCACTCGACCTCTTGAAGAGTGGTATGAACTTTGTGAATGGGAAGACGTAAAAGAAAAAGTACAGAGGTTCACACTGATTGCGCCGTATTAAATTATCGCGTTAAGAATTTATCAATAAGTCCTCCGTGCTCTCTAATGTATTGTCTGATTTTTCTTTTTGCTACTGTTGTCCTAGCCATATCTATCCACTTACGTTTTGGTGAAGCACTATCTTTCACTTCTATTTCTATAACGTCACGATTTTTTAAAGTAGTTTCAAGTGGAACCAGTTTGCCATTTATTTTTGCCCCAGAAATATGGTCGCCGATTTTTGAGTGAATAGCATAAGCGAAATCAATCGCAGTTGATCCGTCCGGTAAGTCAATCACATCTCCTTTTGGAGTAAAAACGAATACACGGTTTTGGAAAAAGTCAGTGCGCAAGTTACTCATAAATTCTTGATGATGCTCTACATCTTTCTGCCATTCTAGTAATTCTTTGGTCCAGCCGATTTTTTGTTTGATGTCTTGTTCGCTGACGTTCTTTCCAACTTCCTTATATCCCAAATGCGAAGCGATACCGTACTCGGCTTCGTTGTGCATTTCGTTTGTGCGAATTTGTATTTCCAAAGTGTCTCCGTCTCCTGAGAAAATTGTTGTATGAAGTGAGCGGTATCCGTTTGGTTTTGGTACGGCAATATAATCTTTAAATCTTCCTGGTACTGGTCTATATAAACCATGAATAACACCTAGTGCTTGATAACAGTCAGCGACGTTAGGCACGAGTATACGAAGCGCTACGACATCATAAATTTTACTAGTATCCATTTTGTAACGTTTCAACTTTTGCCACAATGAATATAAATGTTTTATGCGGTAGTCTATTCGCTCAATGTGAACGTCAAACACACCCAACTCTTCTTCAAGTTTGCTTACAACGTTCTCAATGGCTTTTTCAGATATTGGATTAAGAGTACGGAATAGTTCTACGGTCTGTTTAAATTCTTCAGGATAGACATACGGAAAAGCGGCGTCTTCAAGTTCTGCTTTTAATCTTCCCATTCCTAGACGGTCCGCAAGTCTGGCGTGAAGTTCGATTGTTTCAAGCGCAATTCTTTTTTGTTTTTCTGGGCGAACGTATTCTAGTGTTTGAATATTATGAAGCCTATCGCAGAGTTTAATGATGACCACACGAATATCATCTGCCATAGCGACGAAGAATTTACGTAGAGATTCTACGTGACGCTCCATTCCGGAGTAGCGCAGTTTTCCAAGTTTTGTTACTCCTTCAACTAGTTTAGTAATATGTTCACCAAATTCCTCAGTCATCTCTTTGGCGGTGACATTGGTATCTTCAAGTACATCGTGCATTATTCCAGCAGCGATTGTATCGGCATCCATTTTTAGCTGTGCTAGATTCAGTCCTGTAGAGAAAACGTGATTAAAGTAGGGTTCACCAGAGTTTCTGAGTTGGCCTTCGTGCGCTTTCTTTGCAAACTCACAAGCGCGGGTTATGAGGTTTTTGTCTTTCTGATTCAGATTGGGCAGTAGCGCAAATATGCGCGTTGGTGACGTGTCCATATATCCACTATACCGCTTCTGATTTTTAGTTTCAAGTTCCTATTTAAATAAATACGGAACAGCAAATAAAAGCGATAAAACAAGGGAGTAAATAATAATTCCATCTTGAATTTTTTTAGGCATTTTATAAACAGTCTTCTTTGCTAAATACACAGTTAAAAGCATTAAAGGGAATAATCCTAAAATAGAAATGGTGTCTTTAACAAAAAACTGTTCATGAAACATTCGAGTTACAATTGTCGCGATTCCTCCAGTTATGAAAACAACTGCAGCGGTTGCTTGAACAGTTACTAAATCGTGTCCGCGAGAAAATAAATATCCTTGTCTCAGTACCCCAACAGATATTCCGAAGGATTGTAAAAATGCTGTTACGAATCCGGAAAGAAAAGCGCCGTGCTTCTTTATTTCTTCTCCTTTGTGCCTTTTATAAAATCTATAAATATAACTTAACCCAGAAATAAAAAACACAAGGACAATTATTTTTTGTGGAATAATTCCCACGAAATATCCTCCGAGTATTCCACCGAAAAATCCCCACACGGCCAAATGGACCGCCTCTTTCCACAGTACATGCTCCCATAAAATTATAATTCTACTGATTGCTCCTAAAACTAAGAACACCATCGTAAGAAAAACTACTAGGTGAGGTTCATAGAAATGAAGAAGAATCGGGTTTATATGAAGAGAACCTGGAAGATTTAGAATCATCCCTAGAAAAACCACAATGAGTGCTAGGGCGTAGAAAGCCAACATAATCAAATTAGTATAGCAAAAAGAAAAGCCACGTCTGCGCGTGGCTTTGGCGGCGGGTTTGTCGCGACGACCGTCGCAGCTCGTTTCTTTAGTTGGCGAGCAGTTGTACCAGTTCGCGCAGACTATTGTTGCGTTGCTCGGACAATTTACCCAGCAAAGCAACGCGTTCGTCGTGGCTCATCTGGTTGAAGCGTATCTCTGCGATTTCTACCAACCTGTAGAAATCGACAGCGTCATTAACTCGCTTTGGGATTCTGATGGTAATCATGGCAATACTCCGTCAAAGTTGAAAGCCTGAGAACAGGGGTTAGGAAGTACTCTATAAAAAATGAAGATGAAATGCAAATATTTTGTATTAGACTACACCAACCTTTTCCGTGAGAACTGGCTTTCGGAGCGCGACGGTGCGAGAACGAGATGCTTTTTCAGCAGAAAAAGACAGCGTACAGTTCGATGGTAAAGGTTAATAAGAAAGAATTTTGAAATTCTATTTCTTAGTTTCTAGTTTATGAGGATTATGATTTGGACAAGTTTTGTTAGAACATCTTTCTGGAATCGTCTTCGGTCACGGTTAATTTCTCGCCGTCGCTCGAAATTTCCTCGACCCCGGCTCGCGATTCGGCTTGCTAGCCTCATAACTCTCCGCCAGACAAAGACGTCGTAGACAACGCAGGTTGTCTACTTTCCAGAGCCAGTTTATTTCTTACTCTTATCTTGCTCGAGCTTGTGGGGGTTGTGATTGGGGCAGAGTTTATCACTGCAACGCTCTGGAATCGTCTTTGTCCCTTCCATCATTAGTTCTCCACAAATAGTGCCGTCGGCTTTTTTGTAATTACAACGATGGCCAGTGGGTCTGGTTTTTATAATGTGTTTACAGTCAGGGTAGTTTGAACAAGAATAGAATACCCCGAAACGTCCTTTTCTTTCTTCCATGTATCCGTCTTTACATTTATTACAACTTACTCCGGTTGAGTTGGCTTTTCTTAGTTCTTCATCTTGTTCTATATATTTACACTTTGGATAGTTTGAACACGCTATGAATTTACCGTATCGTCCGTCACGCTCCATGAGTTCTCCTTTTCCACACTTCGGACATTCTCTTCCTAGCATCTTTGGCCCTTCCATTATTGTGCCGTCTATTTTACGTGCACCCTTACACTCTGGATATTTTGAACAGGAATAAAACTTTCCATTCTTTGCGAGTTTAATCACCATCTTTGAATCACAAAGTGGACAAAGCAAATCGTCAGGTGCTTCACCTAGATTTGTCGCTTTTTCTAATTTGTCCTTACTCTTAACATCTTTCAAAAATGGTCCGTAGAAATCCGTGAGAGTTTTTAAATATGTTGCTTCACCATTGGCAATCTTATCCAACTTGTCTTCCATGTCTGCCGTGAAAGTATCTGAAATGTACTGACCAAGTTCTTGTTCTAGAAATGTCGTAACCACTTCACCTGTATCTGTTGGATGAAGTGCTTTATTTATCTTATCTACATACCCACGGTCTTCGATAGTAGAAATGATAGAAGCATAAGTAGAAGGGCGTCCGATTCCACGCTTTTCAAGTTCTTTGATTAATCCAGCTTCTGTATAACGTGAAGGCGGTTGAGTTTGCTTTTCTATTGATTGAAGGGTGAGAAGTTTAAGTGGGTCGCTGATAGTAAGTTCTGGAAGTTGTACATCATCACCTTTGGCATCTGGATCAGCGATTAACCATCCTTGGAAAGTTACCACTGAACCAGTTACAGAAAAGTCTGGGATTTTTTCTTTTGAGCCTATAATGTTTGTAGTTACTTTGCTTCTCTTTAATTTCGCATCTTTCATTTGTGACGCGACAGTTCTTTCCCAAATTAGAGAATATAATCTTTTTTCATCGTCAGTTGTTCCGCCATTACGAGTGCTCGCATGAGTCGGACGAATCGCTTCATGGGCTTCTTGGGCGTTTTTTGATTTTGTTTTGTATGTTCTAACTTCCAAGAAATTTTTACCGAACATGCTTTCAACGGTTGTGGCGATTTCACCAAGCGCTTGGTTTGAAAGAGTGGTGCTGTCTGTACGCATGTAGGTAATCAAACCTTTTTCATAAAGTTTCTGCGCGATACCCATCGTGCGTGATGGAGCGTATCCTAAACGTGAACTAGCGGTTTGCTGAAGGGTGGAAGTAGTAAATGGCGCACGAGGGGAGCGAGAGACCTCTGTACTATCAAGTGCGGTTACTTCCCATTCGTGTGCGCGACCAAGTTTTACAATTCTCTCGGCCTCATCTTTTACTTTTGGTTGTTCCTCGCACTCCATAGCAAGGGTGTAGGTTTTGCTTTCTTTTATTTTTCCTTCTGTCTTCCATTCACCAGCTAAGACGAAATATGTCTCAGGAATAAACGCGCGGATTTCGCGTTCGCGTTCCATGACTATGCGAAGCGCGGGGGATTGTACACGACCTGCAGAAAGTCCGTATCGAACTTTTTTCCAAATGATTCCAGACAAGTCATAACCTACAAGTCTATCTAGTACGCGACGTGCTTCCTGGGCTTCTTTTAAATTGTTATCTATTTCACGAGGGTGTTTAATCGCTTCTTTAATAGCACTTTCGGTAATTTCATGGAAGGCAACACGTTTGGCATCCTTTAGACCAATTGCTTCTTTTATGTGCCAAGCGATAGCCTCTCCTTCACGGTCGGGGTCGGTTGCGAGGAGAATTTCTGAAGCCTTTTTTGAAAGGGATTTAAGTTCGCTTACAACTTTTTCTTTCCCAGGAGATACTTCATAGTGAGGAATAAAACCACCTTCGATATCGATTGCTTTCTTATTACTCTTTGGCAAATCTCTGATATGACCAACAGAGGCGCGTACTTCGTACTCGCTTCCTAAATATTTCGCAATTGTTTTAGCCTTCGACGGGCTTTCTACGATAAGTAATTTCATGCTTGTGGTGTGTACTTTACACTATGATTCTTATTTCGCCAAATGTTTCTTGTACAACACCTCGCATTTCGAGCGATGAAAGTGTGATTAAAAAATCTGTTGGTGAGAGTTTGCTTTCGATTAAAAGAGCATCTTTTTCTTTTGGTTCATTTAATAAATCTATTATTATTTTTTCTTGAGGAGAAAATTCTTTTGTACTTACATTTTCTTTTTCTTCATAAGATAAATGGAGTAGGTCCATCAAATCTTTTATGTTTCTAATGACATAAGCACCTTCTTTTATGAGCATGTTCGTGCCTTCGGAATTTGGAGAGAAAATATTTCCAGGAATGGCTCCCATGTCGCGACCGAGTTCAAGTGCGTGTCTAGCGGTGACTAGAGTGCCGGATTTTTCTTCGGCTTCTATTATAAGGACGGCATCAGATAAGGCAGCCATGATTCGATTACGAGCGGGGAATGTCCACGGGGCAGGTGGGGTAAGAGGGTCAAATTCAGAGAGAAGGATTCCTCCAGATGAAATTATCTCTTCAGCAAGTGACAGATTACTTCGTGGGTATAAAACTTTTTTATCAAGTCCGCTTCCAGGGATTGCGATTGTTTTTAAATTATATTTAAGTGCGGACTTGTGAGAAAGCCCATCTACCCCTAAGGCGAGACCAGAGACTATTATTACAGGTGACCCCGAAAGATTTCTGGTTAAGTGTTCGATTACATCTTTGGCATAGGTGGTATGTTTGCGAGAGCCAACGATTGTGAGTATGCGTGGAGTGGCGCGTCCGTATTCGTCTATTTGCACATCAGGTAATTCTCCTTCTATATAAATGTGTTCTGGTATGTCGTGTAATTCAAGTAAACGGGAAAGTAGTTTATGATTTTCAAATTCGCTTCGAGGAATTATCTGCATATAAAAAGTATAGCGTGATAAGTGAAAGCATTTCTGTGTATTTCTTTTTTTATAAAATAAAAAACGGGCCAACTCCGTTTCTTCCGCGATTGACATATGCCATCCAGCTGGAAAGAAGGGTGGCGCACGTTTTTCAGGGAAGGGTAGTTGGCCCGTCGCTCGGAATTTCTCCCGGATAATTTTCTGGAGAGGTTATCATCCCTCTTTTGTACGCTTGCTCGCGTGTTAGTGGTGTCCGCCGGCCGGGGGTGCAGGTGGTGCAGGCGGTCTGGTTCCAGCTGCCATCCAGTGCAAGCCCAAGGCTATCAGACCGAAGAGTGCAGCAATCATGAAGCCCGCACCCACGCCGATGGCGATGAGGGAGTTGCGTTGCGAGTTGATGTTTCCCGCACCCTCGGCCACACCGTTGCCGATGTTGCGCACGAAATCCCCGATGCCCGTGCCCGCCATGGGCAGGACAAACGCGATGAGCGCGAGTACTGCCGCCGCCAGGATAATTGGGGTGAAGTGTGAAGGCTTCTTTTCGCCTTCGCCATGGGCTGTATCAGCCATTCAGTTCTCCTTAGCCGCTTGTGTAGCTTCGAGTTTAGCGCGTTCGAGCTTGATTTGCTCAAGCTCGACCTCTTTTTGCTTGTTGAAGCGACGTGTTTCTTCGCGCTCCTTCAAGTTGGCCTGACCCGCGGGAGTTCCCTCCTCGTGGATCGAGTAAATCAGCACGGTTCCCAAAATGCAGGCACCGATCACTGACGCTATTGCCGCTTTCGCAACAATCTTCGCACGCTCGTGGCGTATGGCGGCCTTGGTGGCCGGATCGACCATTATGCTCTTTCTCCTCCGGCCCGTTGGACCGGTGTTTGATTTTAAAAACTGGAGACGGCTGTCCGCCTCCAACCTTAGGAACACGTAATCGATTAAACGTACTCCTATTTAAAACTCTACACTAAATATTGATAATGTCAACTTTTATATTATTAAAAAATCCATATCAAAAGGCGCGTTCGATTTTCTAATTGTTGTAAACAACATTTCGATCGCGCCTTCTTTTTCATGGCCCGACCGATCGCGTGTTCGCGAAGAAAATGATCAGGATTATGAATGTTCGCAGGACCACTATCACCGTTTGGTACTGGCGGTGGCTCCTCGCGACTTCGTCAGGTATTTGGGTTGACTTGTACAGCATCCACGTGGTGAATGCAACGTAGAGGCTCACCGGCAAGAGCCATGTGAGTGTGGGCCACACCCAGAGGAATGCCCTGAAAAATGCATAGAGCAGAACCCCTACCACAAGCAGTATCCCCATAGCGCTGGAGATGATATTCCAGAATCCCCACCGCGGTTCTACTCTCACATCCATTTGAGTTGTCGCCATGGTTGTCCACCTTTCTTGAGTTTGTTCAATCATTTAAAATCTACTATAAAACAGTTTCAATTACAACCTATTTTTGCTTTTATAATTTTTTGTGTCAGAATACGCGCAAGCTTGCAAAAGCAAGATATTAGATCATTAACTTCAAAACGGGGGTTCCTCATGAACCAGATTATTACTCCTCTGTACTTCCTCGCAATTATTGCGGTGGTGCTGATGTGGAGTCGTGCGCTGTACCTGCTTTTCAAGAGGGAGTTCGTGGCTTTCGCCATCGTGGGTTTACCCGCCGGCTTGGCCACATTCGCACTTGTCCACTTCTGGACAGATGTTGAGACTCTGATTCCGCACGGTTTTGACTGGCCACTTACCAGCCTAGCGGTGACAGCGGTC
Source organism: uncultured Candidatus Saccharibacteria bacterium (assembly GCA_964348675.1). Classification (GTDB taxonomy): domain Bacteria; phylum Patescibacteriota; class Minisyncoccia; order Phycocordibacterales; family UBA5272; genus UBA11704. The sequence continues at coordinate 36,863 of CAYGDF010000002.1, read as the reverse complement.
GCGGGAGCCCTTATCTCCTCGTGCGGTATTGTGGTTGCCTCGCGAAATGGATTCCGCTTTTCACCGCGTGTGGGACAACTCCTCATCATCGGACCCGCACTTCTTTGGGCCGGCCTCCTCTCAGCAATCGTGTACAAAGTTGGGCCAGTTACTTTTGAGTTCTTCGGGACGCAAAAGATGACCAACACGTCACCACAAATTGCCGGAATGGTTTTCGCTGTGATGTTTATCAGTGAGTATGTCGGTAACCATCGCAATGTGCTGGCTAAATTCGCCGAGGTCGTGACTTTCGTGGGCGGTAAGCGCACGGGTCAAAGTCTGAAGGAGGGGATAAATGCCATACCAGGGATGGCACCGCTTCTGTTTCAGGTGACATTCTATGCGCTCTTCCGATTTTCACTCTTCTTCGGTTCGACACGTGCGTTCATCTTAGCGCCAATCGCATTCTCAGGAATGTTCGTTGCTAGAACCATGGACCACAAGTTCGTAGTGTTCGAAGCAAGCGGTTTGGCGAAAATCGTCGACCCGGCGAAGTTTGATGACCTGATCGACGACCTTGCAGAAGACCCGAGAAAGTCCTTGAAGGAAGTCATGATGCAGACGTTCAATGAGTCTGCGAACACTCTCCTCTCTCGGCTCACTTGGTGGCAAGTGGAGGGGGACGACCACGTGGGCGCGAAGATTCTGCGATCCATGAATCCTGACTTCTTTGGGGTGAAGTTCACGAATGTCGGCTTTGTGTGGATGGGCTTCAAGGACGACTCCATGCAACGACTCTTTCAGGAGTGGGCTAGCCGTGACCTGCGTGGCATGAGCCAGTCCATGAAAGAAGGTGAAATGCGCCAACTTCTCCTCATCTTGCGTCAGTTTGAGCCAGGAGCCACCAGGGATGACGCGGAGCGAATTTGGGAATCGTTCCACAACGGCGGACGCGGTTCGTTTAGGTTCGATTTCTAGGAACGTGGGTTATGGACTGGTCGCGTGAGACCAGTCCATTTTGTTTTCAAAAATATGATTTTAATGTATAATCATCAAACTGTTAATTAATTAAATATGCCCGGGTGGCGAAATTGGTAGACGCACTTGCCTTAGGAGCAAGCGAGGCAACTCATGAAGGTTCAAGTCCTTTCCCGGGCACCATTCAATACTTTTTGGTCCGCAAGGCGGTCAAAAGGTTTATTAAACGTTGATTTATATACTATTTCGTCTTTTATAGTAAAGTTCAAGAAGAACTTTCTCAAGTAAAAGTCTAATTCAGCCATATTCTTGATAGAAGCTAGTATTGTATGGGTATTATCCATAAGTTCAAGGAACTTTTCTTGAGTTAAGATACTTTCCTTGTCATTCTCATAGATTTTTCGTGTTTTCTTTTCTTCTTCCTCAATTTCAACTAACCTCTTTTCTATCTTTTCTATATCACCCGAGTAATGCCTTTTCATCTCATCTCCTATTTCTCTATCTAGAAAAACATCCTTAATTTTCTCAATTCTCTCATTAGCCTTTCCTCTTTCTGTTTGAAGAGAAAGAAGCTTATGCTTAGCTGTTACAATACGTTCCTTGTTTACTTTCTTGATTTCCTCCTTGTAGTGGTCATAGCTTTCCACAGAAGAAAAAGGTTTTTTCTTTAGTAGATTTAAGACATAACTAACTATAACCTTTGCTCTCACTGATTTACCTTCCCTAATACAATCTTCGGTATCACATCTGTAATAGAAGTATCTGGTGATCTTGCCAGTATTCTTGTTCTTTTTATTCGTAATACCGGCTGTCATTGGTTCGTTGCATTCCCCACAAATTACCGCGTCCCGTAAGAGATTAGCCTTAACATCTTCACCTTTCTTATAACTCTTTGCCAACTTAATTAACTGGCTATTGGCCGAAAGGTTATTTATCTGCATAAACTCATTAACGGTAACCATCGGAATAAAATCATAATGGTCCATAAGGTTCACTACATTTTCTCCATATTGTAAAACTCCTGTATATACAGGATCTTTAAGAATTACCTGCATTTTTGCTTTGTTCATCTTGTAATACTTACTTGCGTCCACAGTATTCCGATGAAAATAGCTGTTAGAGATAAGAAAATCAGATAGTTGCTCTAATGTTGAGCCTTTTAACCTCATTTGAAAAGCAGTTTTCAGTAATACAAAATTATTTTCATCAGGTCTTAGGTAACCATTTACATCCTTTATATATCCGTGTTTAGATTTGTTTACATACTTGCCTTCACCGATACTTTGCCGATTACCTCTTTTAACATTTATGCTTAACTTGTCAGAATATTCTTTTGATAGAGCAAAAGTGATACCAAGCAAAAGTTTTCCACTTGGATCATTATTAAAAGTGAAACTAACAAACTTTAGATCCTTAATTATATCTTTATCTACAAGGTCTATTACTTCCCCAGCTTCTTTCATATTGCGAGCAAGTCTATCCGGGTGCCAAGCTATAATACCTTGGTATTTACCTGTATTTATTTCTTGAAGCATTTTTGCAAACTTAGGACGTATTCCTGGCTCCTTTGCGCTTTCTGCTTCAGCAATTATGTCTATAAACTTTAAGTCATTCCTTTCTGCAAAATCCTTACACTCAGCTATCTGGTCATCAATAGACCGGATTTGCTTTCCGGTTTCATCTGTTGATTTACGAACATAAATTACATACTTATACTTTTCAGGGGTATAAGCATCTTTTTCATTCTGGGCCGATTTTAGGAGCTCTAGGAGTTCCTCTGGTGACGTAGGAGAGGCCATAACATACTAAATGCGCTTATTCTTAACTAACCTCCAGTAATGCGCCCCTAAAGCTGTTAGCTTACAAGATTTGGAATTCTGGGCAGCGAAATACATAAATTCTGCATCAACTGGCACAACAAGATTTACACTCTGAAACTTTTGAAGATCTTTGAAAATAGCCACGTTTGCATCAATAGCAACACCCGTATTTGTAAACTCATAACTGGGATCAAGTTGATATACATCTGTAGGATTAGGAAAGTAGGTAGTTAGTTTCCTTAAATTTGCTATCGGCACTTTTGCCGAAACTACTCTTAATGCAGTAAAATTTGTAACGTTAGTTTTGAAAACAGGTCTTTGCTCCCACGCACCAAGCGCTTGATCAATGTATGCGTATAAACTACCAGGTGTTACGCTCCCCATAAGATCAGCGGCGCCACCCTGTAGACCATCTAGAAGAAGATCTGTGAATAGGCTTCGCCCGTTAGACATAGTGGCAAGTTCGTCTTTCTTGGAAGCAGTAAGAATAACAAGACCTTCATTTATTTGTGAAGTAGATCCTCCTAAGAATTCAGGTGAACCCATAGCGCCTGAATAACAACAATCTAAAATTATGATCTTGTTTTTTGTTTTAGACTTATTTGCAATAACTAGAATTTCATCCATTGAAACCCCTTCATCATATTGTTGGGCGTCTGGCGTAACGATATATCCACCTAAGCCATTCATAGTGCCGTGTCCTGAAAAATAAAAGATAGCGGTATCGTTATCTCCACTGAAGAGCTCTACAATGGCTTTCTTTAGTTCCGCTTTAGTGGCAACATTATTCTGTACCACAATATCAAAGTTTGGAGATCCATCTCCGTTACTTTCTATAATTGCGGCAAATGAAGAAGCGTCATTAGCGCACCCCGTTAAGGGTGAAGTGGGGTAGTTATCAATACCTATCGCTAGAGCTTTCTTCATATTTATTTATTTTTACCTTCTCCCATCATTTGCTTTATTGCAGAAGCAATATCATCCCACCCCCAAGAAATAACTCTGTTACTTGCTAACCCCGTAGGAAGGGTGTAAGAACTGCTTGCACCATCAACATACACCCCAAAAAACGGCACATTGTGCTTACGTGCAAATGCAATCTCTTTAGCAACACCACCAGCAGATCCCATAGACTTTCCAACAAGCACAATCAGAAGATGGCACTTACTAATTTTATCCTCAATAAGTGCTTCCCATTGAGATTGAGGCAGGTGAGACTTTGAGGACCAGTCACTAATATTAAAAGGTGTTTTAGAGTGTTTAGCTTGCCCAGCAAACAATATCTTTTCGTTCTCGTTATGATCAAAATCAAAACTGATGAACGTTCTTGGTTCATTCATAAAATGGACGGTTATTAGGTTGATAATCTACCTCTATTATACCACGTTTAAGGGGTCCGATGGACCATTTCATTAGGCACCCAACCTGATTGACTAAGATACTTACCAGACATAATTCGGACCTCTCTAGAGCCAATTTTTGTGCCTATAACCTTTACCTTGGTGCCAGGTTCTACCATTAATACTCTTCCGTCTAGAACCATTTTAGAAACACCAAGATCGTCCCTAGCTATAATAAGCTTAAACATTTCCTCATAATCTTCTTTTGTGCCTCCCATTAAAACTACTTTAGTTGTGGAGGTCCCCACAGAAACGTAACCCTCTTCCCCAACATTCAACTTTTCTACTACGGGTGTAGCAGGACCAGATGCGACATCCGCACTTGTGTTAGTTGAAGGGCTAAACCCTCCACTAATAAATACTATAAAAAGAGAAAACGCTAAGACCCCTAATAGAACTTTTAATTTCTTACTCATTTGGACGGTTTTATTTAATAATAGCCAGGTAGCAAAAAACTCCTAGCCAGCGCCGGCAAACCCCGTAGGGAGTGCCTATACCCGTTTCCGAGCATAACCGTCCAAAGTAGCCTCTGACTAGGAGATCTTTACTTTGGACGGATTTTAGACCATATCCTTCTTACGAAGGGGTTAGGTCCCAATATTTAATTGTTCATATATTTTAACATACTTAATATAGTTATCTTGAAATGAAAACCACCGACAAAGCATCGGTGGCTTTCTCGGTGGTGGTGCGTCGCTTACTTGTAGGTTTCGGCGAACGCTTTGGCTTCGATGATGTACGGTTCCCCGCCCATATTGTTGCCGTCGGCGTCGCACACATCCGCGAACAGGCAGTTCTCGTCGCCGGTCTGGGGTTCACCCCACGAGGCGAGGATCTCCACCGGCTTGCCGAACGGGTTCGGGATCGCGCGGCAGTACCCCTTGGCCTGGTAGACGCCCGGGGTTTCCGTGGCTTCGTACCGGCCGAGGAACTTGGCTTCAGCGATGATGTACTGTTCCCCAGAGGGGTTGGTCATCACCCAGTCGCCTTCCTTGGCCGTGTTGGTGGTTTCGGTTGCGCCGCTGGCGAGGACCGTGGCGATTTTCTCGCCGACGACTGCCGGACGGCCTTGCACCTGGCCCTGCTTCTTGAAGACTTGGGCCGTGGCCAAAGCCGACAGGATTTCGGGGGACTTGCGGTCAATTTTGGTAAACATCGTTTCTTCCTTTGTGAAAGAGGGTTGTGGGGATTGTTCCATATATAATTATAGCATATTTTTAATAAAAGTCAATAGGTCTTTTTACGTTGTAGCGTAAGTGATTTTGGCCACTGTCGTAGGTGTTTTCTCTCGGTACCTACTACCTGTATAGTTCCAGCTTTCTACGAGTTGAAGCCATAAGCGAACTTCATTTGCACGTCCATTTGCAAGTATGTTTCTATATAAAGAAAAGATAACATTCCTAGTTAATCTCTTAGCTGGCATCAAAACGTCTTTAAGTAGATCTTCTCTATCAATCAACTTGTTCCAATTCGTTAAAGTGGAGTTCTCTACACTGTACGTTTTTGCGAACTCTGTTTGGTTACGTATAGAAAATAACTGCACATTACTACCACCAGCTTTTCGGACCACTTCTTGTGCTTTTGTTTGGCCCATAAAGCCTTGTACAGAGCGCCAGATTAGATAACTTTCAAATACTTCCTTACGATAAGGTTTTTGAGTTCTTTTGGTATTTGTTGGTATTCCTTTCACTATCTAAGTATACAAATAAAACTCCCTTATATAAATAAGTTCAATACATTTACCCCTATTAAAAAGCCACGACTATTTGTTACCTAGAGTGATAACATCACCGTTATTTGCAACAACTTGTTGCTGTGGTGGTGCTACTGGAACGTTTGGCAAGGCTTGTACTACATCTGTGAGGTTGTCCTTTTTCATATACTCTCCTAGTTTATCAAAAAACTACCTCTAATACTGCCTTTTTCCTCTCAGAGCTGATAAACTCAGACATTATATGGTTCCATTCCTGAAAGCCACTTACCTCCTCAGACAGTACCGCGAAAAGTTCAAGTGCAGTATAATAGCGTGCACCATGATTATCCCTGTCATATTCGAGGATAAAAATATTCTAGTTATAGACAAGCCGTCAGGCGTGGTTGTTCACCCATTTGATAACTCCACCGAAGAAACTCTTTTGGATTTTTTAGTCGGGCATGTCCCAGAAATTTTTTCTATTACAAACGAAATTAAACTTCAGGATGGTAGAACTATTAATTTAGGGGGAGTTGTCCATAAATTAGACAGAGATACTTCTGGGGTAATGGTTATCGCAAAAAACAAAAAGGTATTTGATGATCTGAAAAACCAGTTTACGAATCACACGATTAAAAAAGTTTATTTAGCGAAAGTTGAAGGTGACGTGGCTGAAAACATCTTTACTATTGATGCACCACTTGGGAGAAATAAAAAAGATTATAAACAAACAGTTAATCCTACAAATCCACGAGGGGAATTGCGCGAAGCAATAACTGAGGTTAAAGTTTTAGAAAAAGGAGACAACTTTACTCTTTTAGAATTAACTCCAAAGACTGGTCGTACACACCAGTTGCGTGCCCACATGGCATACATCGGTCACCCAATAATCGGCGACAGGGCATACGGAAGTAAAATGGTCGGGGAGCGTATAATGTTACACGCCTGTGGTCTTATATTTAAGGTGGGAGAAAAGGGGTTTACATTCCAAGCAGAAATCCCTGAAACTTTTTAATTGTGCCCCCAGTAGGGATCGAACCTACGACCTGCGGATTAAGAGTCCGATGCTCTACCAGCTGAGCTATAGGGGCATTTATGTGGAGGATACTATACCACGCCACGAGAAATTTTTCTAGAGTAGTTTAGTTAAATGTGCTAAAATAGAAAAACTTTTTGAAAGAAAAAGATAAGACGCAGTGGCGAAGTGGCCTAACGCTGTGGTTTGCAAAACCACCATTCGCGGGTTCGACTCCCGCCTGCGTCTCAAAATAAGCGAAGCGTTTTTTAAGACGCAGGAAGAAATGAACTGCTTCATTTCTGTCGGGTGTCGAATAGGGGTCGCGAAGTCTTCTGTTTCGCGTACTCGCGAAACTAGACTTTGTGACCGACTCCCGCCTGCGTCTCACGAATAAATGTTTACTTGCTATACTAAATATATGCAAGTAATACAAAAATATTTTCCTCACGCACTACTTTTAGTTTATATAGTGGAATTTTCTTTACTGGCAATATCGCCTTATGACAGAGATGCGTGGCGTATAGAAAACCTTACCATCATCCCAATAGTTTTGATACTTATAATCTTGTATTACAAGAAGGTGAGGTTTTCTAATATTTCCTACCTCTTGATGAGTATCCTTATATTCATGCACACATGGGGAGGACATTACACATTTGCGTTGGTGCCGTTTGATTGGTTTAACAACTTTTTCGGCTTCGAAAGAAATATGTACGACCGTGTAGCGCATGCCACCGTCGGATTATATGCATACCCTCTTATAGAGGCGCTCTTAAAATATAAAGTCGTGAATAAGAAATGGTATGCATATTTTTCTGCGTTTATGATAATACCAGCCATAGCTGCCTTTTATGAGTTATTTGAATGGCGCTATGCAATAAGTGGAGACCCAGAGGCGGGTCTTGCGGTGCTTGGGTCACAGGGTGATATTTGGGATGCACAAAAAGACATACTCATGGATACGTCCGGTGGATTATTCGCGACTATCCTTTATTTGGTTGTAGGGAGGAGGAAAAATTAGAACTGTGTTAGAATAGACTTTGTTATTATTTGCCCGGGTGATGGAATGGTAGACATAGAGGACTTAAAATCCTCAGCTGGTTACAGCGTGCGGGTTCGAGTCCCGCCCTGGGCACATGAATACAAAAGAGCCAACTGATTTTGTTGGCTCTTTTGTATTCACTGTGTCAATTGAGAGCAAATGACCTTCGTCATTTGCGGGGACGAGAATAGGGGTCGCGAAACTACTTCGAGGAGCTTGCGACGAGGTAGTTTTGTGACCGAGTCCCGCCCTGGGCACATGAACTAAAAAACACAAACTTGTGACAAGTTCGTGTTTTTTAGTTTTCCTCCTTCATACTTTCTAAAACGTCTTTATGTTTCTCCTGATATTCCTTATTTGATTGCTTTTCTTTTCTTAATAGTTCGTCTACGTGTAGGCGATTCTTTTCTCCGTAGTCTATCTCTACTTCAAAAAATGGAATTACTTTTACTGGAAGTCTCTTCATGACGTAATGACGAAGTTCGCTTCGCATACGCTTTGCAAAGTCTAGTGCGGCAGGTTCTTTGCTTTCAGGAAGTGCTGTGATAAAAACTGTTCCATGCTTCATGTCAGAAGAAACCTCTGCGCGAGTAACTGTGATAAGCGACGCGCCTGAAGATTCACGCTGGAAAAAATCCTGAGCGATTGCTTGAACTTCGAGTGAAATTTGTATTTGTCTTTTTGAAAGTGGTTTGTTTGCGTCCATATAATAATTATATTAACAATTAAATGCGAAGTTTTTCTACCAAAATAACCTCGAGGACATCTCCAGGAATCATCTCAACTTTACTTTCCACCATGAGTCCGCACTCATTTCCTTCGTTCACTACATCTGTTTTAATTTTTTGTGATTGAAGTTCAACTATTCTTCCACGTCCAAGTTCTACACCACGACGAATGACTTTTACAACGGTATTATTTTGAATCTTTCCAGTTTCTACACGACCTCCGATTACGTGTCTATCTTTTTGTGAACTAAAGTTACGAAGTATTTTTAGTGTTCCGAGAACAACTTCTTTTTCTTCAAATGGAAGACGACTCTCAACTAATGTGTCGAACCACTCTGATAGTTTATAAATAATATCGAAAAGATGAGGTTCAATTTTGAAACGGTCAGCTTGGTCGCGTGCCTTTGCTTCTAATTTAACGGCGAAACCGATGATCACAGTTTTTTCATCAGATGAAGCGAGCATGATATCTCCTTCAGAAATTGTCCCTACTCCTTCGGCGATTATTTTTATTTTCACATCCTCCGTCTCGCGTTTCTTAAGTTCCATCTTTACAGCGTCCAGTGTCCCGAGTGAATCTGCTTTTATAACGACAGGTACGACGACTTTCGCATTACGATAAATACGTGGATCCATCACAACCTTCACCGCATTTGATTTGGTTTCAGAAAGCAGTGCCTCCATAGTTTTCTTGTCCGCCGATGATACGAAGATTGCGCCAGCAGAAGGAATCTCATCAAAGCCAGTAACTTTGATTGGTTGCCCTGCGTGTGGATTTTTAATCGTACGTCCAGCGAAGTCTTCGATAATACGAATAGGGGACATGGAAGTCCCGGAAACAATTGCTCCACTTGATGGAAGTGTTCCATCTTTTAGAATTAATGTGGCGGATATTCCACGCTTCTGGTCCACGAAACTCTCAAGTACATAACCAGTGGCTTCGGTTTCGAGGTTCGCTTTGAGTTCATTCATATCTACCAAAAGTAAAAGAGTTTCCAGAAGGAAGTCCACACCCTGACCAGTCTTAGCAGAAATTTCCACACAAGGAATATCTCCTCCGTAACCTTCAACATAAATACCGTTTTCAACAAGAGAGTTTTTTGTTTTCTGAATATCGCTCCCTGGCTTGTCGATTTTATTAATTGCAACTACGAAAGGTAGTTTGTGGGCGTCGATTGTTTTCCAGGCTTCAAGAGTTTGAGCCTTTACTCCGTCTTCTGCAGAGACGATTAAGATAGCGATGTCTGCGATTTCAGCCCCTCGTTCGCGCATAGACTGAAAAGCCGCATGCCCCGGGGTGTCTAGGAATGTTATTGATTTTGTTTCGCCACTTGTTAGTTTTGGAGTAACTTCGTACGCAGAAATACGCTGAGTGATACCTCCTGCTTCACCCTCTACTACATTTGATTTGCGAATGAAATCAAGGAGTGAAGATTTACCATGGTCGACGTGACCAAGTACCGCTATAACGGGTTGGCGAGAAACAGGCTTACTTTCAGAGGTTTTTGACATAATTGTAAAGACAATTCTAACATAGAATGTCAATAAAAGATATATGTAAATACGGAGAAACTTAAACCTCTAAATTATTTTTTGTGCGCTTTTTTACTTTCTTCAATTACTAATTGCTCTTCTTCTGTTAAATCATATGAACTTAAATATTTTTCAACTGGTTTTGCAAAAGTACTGATGCGGTCGCGAGCATGGAGGGAGGTTATGATTACACCATCTCCTATTTCGTTAAGTAAGGCAATAGAGAAACTCTGATTTGACCCGCCCGCTTCAAATGCTTTGTAGCGAATGGTTTGAGCATTGCGAAGTGCTTGAGATACACGGTTATCTAAATGTAGTGCGTGTTTAGATATAAGTTCATTTCTTTTTTCAATTTCCGAAACTGAGTCTACACATTTTTGAATTAAAGATTCAAGGGACGCTCCTGTTTCTCCGCGAGTAAAGCGATTTATTTTTGTATGTAAATGTACGACGTATATTAAAAGGATTACCACAGCAATACCGAGAGGGATGATTGGAAACGTTTCTACTAGATTTAATAAATAAGAAAGATTCATGTGAGGAAAGTGTAACATGCTAAAACTTTCTATTGTGGAAAAGTTTTAGCATGTATTTAAATTAACACTTTCATAACACCACACATCTTGTCCCTTGACAAGTTTTGTTTGTGGGTGTAGTATTTCTTTTACGTTTAGGAGCCGCGCAAGCGGAAGTCCGACGACGTGATTCTAAACTTTCATCAGTTCAACGTCAACAAGCCACAACAAGGAGAAATCCCATGGCCAAAACGAAGACCAGTGAGACGAAAAAACCCGCCACCCGTTCCGGCAAGCACCGTTCGCCCGCCGCGATGACCGCCAGCAACTCGCGTCGCCACCGCGCCGGCCACGGCCGCCATTCCAGCGACCGCCCGACCGCCGTCAGCACGAGTGGGATTGCCTATACCGCGAACGACAAGGGCGACGACACCGCCGGCACCAAGCATGGCCTGGCCAAGGAACGCGGCCGCCAGCGCAAGGGTGACCAGCAGCGCGCGACGCGCGAATTCGCCTTCGGCCAGTGCATGGGCGGCAGTTCGGGCGGCGGCGGGGAACACCCGCAAGCCAGTGACCTGAACCGCCACATCAACGTGCCGCCGGCCGGGATGCCTTATTTCGTTTCCTCCAAGGGCACCGGCGCCGGCCAGCACGCCACGGCGGCCTGAACCGACCTGAACGGCGACGCGGTGAAACCTTCTGCTAATTAGTCGCCGGCCCGAGTGCCGCCGGCCAATCGGCGAGGCTTCGCCGCGGAGTCAAACCTAATAATCTGAACTTTCGTTGCTGGCCTTCGGCCCATACGACGAAATTATTCAGATGCCAATCATTAGGTGTTCTTTTAGAAAAAAATGGTCCGATAGCACTTACATTCAGAACTTAATGGATTGCAGAAAAGTGTCCGCAAGGTATGAATGTGGTTCAAGTCATCTCCATTTGTTTCTGCTGTGCTTCTGACGGCGCGAGCATTTTAAACCTCGCCCCCAAAGAGTGATCACAGCCAAGGCCCCACACCGTGGGGCCTTTGTTTTTTCAGCCAGAGGTTAATCAGCCTCTGGCTGATATTTTTATATAAAAATTATTTCTGTGCATAACCTTGTTTTATATATTGTTAAAATGCTAGGCTTAAAGTGTGAGGGGACAAACCCGCACATCGCGGAGTACGAGGATAATCGTGCTTGCACGAAAGTTCTTTTGCTTCAAAAAACCAACCGTTAGTAATTGGAGAATATCCATGAAACTCGGAACCCTGAGAAAATCCAGCGCCCTGCTGGCTTGCGCACTGCTGTCCGGCGTCGCCACGGCGATTGCGGCTGACAACACCACCATCGCCCTGGGCCTGCACGAGACGCGAACGCCGGCCATCACGCTGACCAACGCCGAATCGTCGACTGCCCAGGCCCTGGCCGCGACCAAGAAGACCTCGAAGTATGCCTCGGCCTGCACCGCTGGCTGCACCTGCGCAAGTTGCGCCGGCGCCACCAAGCACTACACGGGGCTGAAGCGCACCGGCGTCGACAAGAGCGACATCCAGAAGGCCTTTTTCATCACGACCGAAGACGTCGGCGCGGTGTACCTGATGGACGTGAAGCGCGACGGCGCGGTGGGCGGCCTCACCAAGATGAAGACAGTCGACCTGGCTCCGCCGTCGAAGAAGTCGCTCTGGGTGAACGCCACGAACGGCTCCAGCGACAAGGTCCGCGGCACGGGCCAGCAGTACGGCGCTGACATGGCTCACCGCCGTGGCGTGGTCATCGCCAGCGTCGAACGGCCCGACGCCTCGGCCTGACCCACTTCGGGTGCGGCCCCCAAGTCCGCAAGAGTGCCTGCGATATGTTCATCCGAACCGCTATCGCAGGCGCTTTTTAATTTTTATGTTAGAGTACAATTATTAATATGTTTTCTTTTCTTAAAAGCAAAAATCAAAGAGTTTATTTAGATAACGCTGGGGCGACTGCAGTTTCGGCGCGCGCGAAGCGCGCGCTTACAGACGCTCTAGAAATTTATGGAAACCCGTCCGCGATTCATGCTGAAGGAAGTTCGGCTTCGAAACTACTTCAAGAATCTCGCAATATGTGTGCAAAAATTTTAAACGCCCACTCATACGAAATATATTTCACTTCGTCTGGAACAGAGAGTTGTAACTTGGCAATCTTAGGAACTTATTTCGGAGTAGATAAAATTTCTAAACCGCATATCATTACATCTTCAATCGAACACCCGGCAGTTTTAGAGCCAATTCGTCATTTAGAAAAAGCAGGCAAAATCCGTGTGACTTATTTACCAGTTGGTGAAAGTGGAATTGTTAAATTAAATGATATTCGCGAAGCGTTAAGTGAAGACACGATTTTGGTTTCTGTAATGTATGCGAACAACGAAATCGGAACTATTCAACCCGTCAAAGAAATCGGTCGAGCAATCGAAGAATGGAAAAAAGAAAATAATCGCATTCACACTGATTACCCATACTTTCATACTGATGCGTGTCAAACAGCGAATTATTGCAACCTAGATGCGGTTCGACTTCGTGCGCATTTAATGACTGTAAACAGCAGTAAAGTTTATGGTCCAAAAGGAATCGCACTTTTATACAAACGTGAAGGAATTAAATTGCATGAAATAAATTATGGAGGAGGACAAGAGCGTGGACTCCGTAGTGGCACAGAATCGGTTGCTCTTGCGAGAAGTTTTGCAGAGGCACTTATCGAAGCGCAAGAAATAAAAGAAAAAGAATCTGCCAGACTAATTGAACTTCGTGATTTTTTCTTTGATAAAATTTCAAAAGAAATTCCTGATGTAACAATTTATGGTGACAGGAAAGAAAGACTTCCCAATAATATAAATATCCGTGTTCCAAATATTCCATCAGATGAGATGATTTTGCGGTTAGATGCAAAGGGTTTCGCAGTGTCACATAAGTCCGCTTGTGCATCCGCTGAAACTGGTGGAAGTTATGTAGTGCAAGCATTAGGTGCTACAGTAAATGAGTCGCTTGAGAACGTACGTATAACTTTAGGTAGAAACACCACTAAACCGGATTTAGAAAAACTCATTATCGCAATCAAAGAAATTAAAGAAAAATTTGCAAGATAACCGCTGGCTACACGTCATTTATTGTAATACACTTATATTTATCAAATAATATTTTTAACTATGTACACACCTAAAGATTTTTCGCATTTGTTAGGAACAGAAGGTTTTTCAGATGTAATGCTGAATAACCACTTCACCCTTTATCAAGGGTATGTGAAGAACGTAAATACACTGCTGGAGAAATTGATGGCACTCGAAGACCAGTCTACTGTAGAAGCAAGTGAACTCGAACGTCGCTTCGGTTGGGAGTTTGATGGTATGAGAATGCATGAATTATATTTCGGAAACATGATTAAGGGAGGAGTCCAACTAAGCGACAGGAGGCTTAAAGAAAAAATCGTACACAGTTATGGAAGTTACGATAAGTGGCTTGAATGCTTCAAACAAAAAGGAATGATGCGTGGCATTGGGTGGGTTGTTTTGTTTGAAGATCCGACAAATGGAGAATTATTCACGACATGGATACGTGAACACGAGCAGGGGCTTCCAGTTAATTGCAAAGTGCTTCTTGTGATGGACTGCTGGGAACATGCATATATGACTGACTATGGAATAAAGAAAGCAGATTATATTAATGCATTCGTTAAGTGTATTGATTGGCACGCAGTAGAGGAGAGATTGTAATTTTTTCTGAAAATAAAATTAAAAAACAAATAAAAAATAATTTTTCACTGAAATTATTTTTTTATTTTCCACACTTTCTTAGAAAAACATTTGAAAAATAAAGAGAATCAATTCATTTTTTTTAAAAGTTGATTTCTGTAACGTTTTTTTAGGTGTTACGTTCAAAAAAATACTATCGAATAAGGGGAAAATTCTTCATTGACTTTGAAGTGTGTGACGGCTACAATCTCACTGACACTATTTTCTCGTGAAGACACGACGTTCCGAGATAGGTGCGGAACGTATGTACAAAAAAATAACAAAATCTAAATCACCGTTTTTTCTTTTTACCAATTTAACTTTATTAATTCTTTTATCAGTGTTTTTAACAACCACAAAAGTTTCTGCTGCGACTCCATGTAAACTTTCACTTTCGGTTACATCAGATAAAACTTCTATTACAAACGGAGACTCAATTACTCGCACGTTCACAGTTAAAAATAACGGACGAACGACATGTCGAAACACATCTTATTCTGTTTTTTACGGAGCAAATGAAAGTTTCGTTTCTTCCGCTCCAGTCCCAACAGCATCGAATTATTATTTCTATGTTGGAAACCTTGGTGCGAATAAAAGAAACACAATTAAAGTAACAACCCGCCAAATTTCTTCTGGAGCAGATACAGAATTAATAACAGAAGCATGTGCGTCGGCTACTTCCGCGCAGGATTCATGTGTTGCTTCGATAATCCCTGTAGTGGAGTCAACTGGCGGAACCGCATCAAGTACACCAATTGCGCCAGCACCAGTTATCCCGATAGTTTCTACATCAACAACTTCTACTTCCACAACTGTAGTTATTAGTCCAGTCCCAGTTGGCGTGAAGGAAAAAGGAATCTGGATTTGGAATTTTCCATCTCAAATGAATACAACAACTGGCTTTCAGCAATTACAAACGCTCTCTAGTTATGGTTTCAATGCGGTTTATATCACAATCGACGATTACATTGATATAGCAAGTATGCCAGATGGAACAGCAAAAAATTCTGCCAAGGCAACCTACTTCGCCAATCTTTCTAAAGTAGTTACGAAAGCCAACTCTTTAGGAATTGCAGTTGATGCCGAAGGTGGATGGAGAGACTGGGCACAAAGTGCTAATAGATGGAAAGGCTTCGCACTTATTGATGCGGTAAAGGAATACAACTCTCTTTACCCTAACGCTAAACTTCGCGGATTCCAGTACGACGTAGAACCGTATCTCTTGCCTGAATACGAAACCAATAAGGGCCCAGTACTTACCGACTTCGTGACGTTCATTGACCAATCCGTTGCACGATTCGCGGGGTTTGATGTTGTGTTCTCAATTGTTATTCCGCATTTCTACGATGATGTAAATGCTTGGACACCAAAAATTACTTATAACGGTGTTTCAAATTTTACTTACAACCATCTTCTAACAATCTTAGAAAAGAAACAAGGAAGTAAGATTCTCATAATGTCGTATAGAGATTTCTTCGAAGGTACAAATGGTACTCGTGCCATTTCTGAAACCGAAATTAAAGAAGCCTCAAATGGTTTCCACACAGAAGTGATTGTCTCTCAAGAGACAGGAAACGTGGATCCAGCATACGTGACATATTTTGGTTCTACAAAGGCGGCTCTATTTAGTGCATTAGACACTATAAACACTGCTTTTGGTAGTTACTCTCAGTATGGCGGAACTGCCGTTCACTACATGGATTCATTCTTCGACATGCAGTAAAAACTCTAAATAAATAAAGAGAAAATTAAATACCTCAATGCTCAGCGTTGGGGTATTTAATTTTCGTTTGACTTTCTCCCCACATTTGTTAGAAATAATAGATACCGTAAAGACCGATTATCCACCACGAACGCATATACATGACTGATACACTTAATAAGTGAAAGAAATAAATTTCCCGCACGTCAGTAATAGTAAGTATTCCAGAATTGAATTATGAATTTGAATTTTGTTAGTCTTTTATTTAAAAAATTTAACGTCTAACATCTAAAATCTCTATGCCCCCATCATTTAATAATTTCACAACTAAAGCCAAGGAAGTAATTCGTAGAGCACATGAACTCGCCATTGAACGCGGTCAGAATCAAGTGAGTCCGCTACACCTTCTCGGTGCGATTTTGGTACAAGAGGAATCTTTGGTGCACGCCATTTTAGAAAAATTGGATATCGACGTGATTCATCTAACGGACACCATTGTGGACGCCATCGAAGTCCCAGGAGGTTCATCAACAATGAGCCCGTCGTACCAAATGTATTTAACACCAGAACTTGCTGCTACTCTTGAAGGTTCTCTTAAAGTTGCTCAATCCCTTTCAGATGAATTCGTTTCAACGGAGCATCTTTTCTTAGCATTACTTGAATCAACGGGACAAGTTCGCGAAATTTTAGCGCGATTTAGAATCGATAGAGATTCTGCTTATCATATATTAGAAGAACTTCGTGCAAATAATGTAACAGAAGCACAGAGTCCAAAGAAAAATAAAGCCCTCGCAAAATACACGCGTAACTTCACAGACATGGCGCGCGCGGATAAACTCGACCCAGTAATAGGACGCGACACTGAGATCATGCGCTTAATGCAGATTCTTTCTCGTCGTACCAAAAACAACCCTATATTAATCGGAGAAGCAGGAACTGGTAAAACTGCCGTTGTTGAGGGGCTGGCGATTCGTATGGCAAAGGGTGACGTTCCAGAGAGTTTAAAAAATAAAGAACTTGTGTCGCTTGACTTAGGAATGCTTATCGCAGGAACAAAGTTCCGTGGAGAATTCGAAGAGCGCCTAAAAGCCATCATGAAGGAAATCGAACGTTCAGAGGGTGGCATCATTCTATTTATCGATGAGATTCACACAATTGTGGGAGCAGGACAAGCCGAAGGTTCAGCAGACGCTGCTAACTTGCTTAAGCCAGCACTTTCTCGTGGCGAACTTCGCGCCATCGGTGCAACTACTTTAAAGGAGTATCAAAAGCATATTGAAAAAGATCCAGCGCTCGCTCGTCGTTTTCAACCGGTATTTATTGAAGAACCTTCCGAGGAAGATGCTCTCGCTATTTTGCGCGGACTGAAAGAAAAATATGAACTGTTTCATGGAGTTAGAATTACAGATGACGCGCTTGTGGCTGCGGTAAATCTCTCGACTCGTTACATTACTTCTCGCTTTTTGCCAGACAAGGCGATTGACCTTGTGGATGAAGCCGCGAGTTCACTTCGTATAGCACTTGAGAATAAACCTCCAGTGCTTGAAGAAGCGCATCGCAAAATAATGCGTTTGGAAATTGAAAAGGAGGCGCTCACTAAAGAGCTGGTTGCGGAGCAGGGTGACGATGAAGGTGGTCATAAAACAAAAAAGCGAATTAATGCAATTGAAGAAGAAATTGCGAATGTAAAAGAAAAAACTCGAGAACTTGAACTAAAGTGGGGAAATGAAAAGAAGATTTTGGGCGAAATCGGAGAATTAAAGAAATCTTTAGAAGCACTTCGTGTTGAAGGAGAAAATGCAGAGATGCGTGCAGACTTAACCCGTGTGGCAGAGATTAGATATGGTCAGATTCCAGAACTCACACGCGAATTAAATGAGAGAATGGAGAAATTAAAGAAAACACAAAAGAGTCGCAGAATTCTACGTGAAGAAATTACAGAAGAGGATATAGCATCTGTTGTAGCGCGTTGGACTGGAATCCCAGTTGTTAGAATGCTGGAAGAGGAAGAAGAGAAGCTTTCACGTATGGAAGAAGAACTTGGAAAGCGTGTAATTGGCCAGCGAGAGGCAATCGGAAAGGTTTCAGACGCAGTTCGTCGTTCACGCGCAGGCATTAATGACCCAGAACGCCCATTAGGTTCATTTATGTTCTTAGGTCCAACAGGGGTTGGGAAAACAGAACTTACAAAAGCGCTCGCCGAGTTTATGTTTAATGATGAGAAAGCACTCATCAAAGTAGATATGAGTGAATACATGGAAAAGCATTCGACTTCAAAGTTGATTGGTTCGCCTCCGGGATATGTCGGATATGACGAAGCGGGGCAACTTACAGAAAGTGTTCGCCATCGTCCGTACTCTGTAATTTTGTTTGATGAAATTGAAAAGGCACACCCAGAAGTGTTTAACATTTTACTTCAGGTGCTTGATGAGGGAAGATTAACTGATAACAAAGGACGTGTTGTTAACTTCAAGAACACCGTGATTATCATGACTTCAAACGTCGGCAGTCAGTACATTCAGAAGATGGAACAGATTGGTTTCGGAAATAATGAAACTGGAACTGAATACACACAGGTTAAGGAACGTGTCCGTGAAGCACTTAAAGATTATTTCAAACCAGAATTCTTGAACCGACTTGACGACACAATTATCTTTGACGTTCTAACAAAAGAAGAAGTTAAGAAAATTGTGAAACTCCAAGTGGCTGAAGTTGCTAAGAGATTAATCGCAAAAGAAATTAATCTTGAAATGTCGGATGACGTGATTGACCACATAGCGGAGAAATCATACGACCCACATTTCGGAGCGCGGCCTGTAAAGAGATATATTCAAACTGTTGTGCTAAACAAAGTAGCACAACTGATGCTTACTAAAAAATTCATGAAGGGTGGAATTGCGTCAGTTACGCTAGATAAGAAAGGGGAGATTATGGTGGAAGCCAAGAAGCCAAAGAAAATTGTAAGTCCTATAGGTAATCATATGGGGATGGCTAAGAAGAAGTAATAATAAACAAAAAAACCACTCTAAAGTGGTTTTTTTGTTTTCCACATTATAACAGACTACTAGTCTGTTATAATGTAATATATGAACACAAAAGAACGTGGAGATCATGCAGTTGGTCAAGCAATAAACTTTTTTATGAATCATGGTTATGAGGTTTGTTTACCAATTGGTGATAAACGTGATTTTGATTTGGTTGTAGAAAAAGAAGGAATGCTTAAAAAGGTACAAGTTAAATATGCTGGGCTATATAAATCGAACGGAAAATGTAAAGTTGGCTTAAGAATCACTGGGGGAAATCAATCTTTCAATTACACAAAGAAATACAAGCAAGATGCTTTTGATTTGCTTTTTGTTTACACAGCTAAAGGTGGAAAATATCTACTTCCGTGGGATAAAATTACATTTCGTAATGAGTTGTCAATTGAGACGGAAAAGTATAGAATGTACAAGCACTAATATAAGCGTCGGTGGTGGAGTGGTCAATCACAATAGACTGTAAATCTATCGCCTTCGGGCTTCGCTGGTTCAAATCCAGCCCGACGCACAAAATTGATATGGAGTATCCTATTGCTGTTAAAGGAATAATAGAAAACAATAATGGTGAAATTTTGATTGTAAAACGAAGCAATACAGATGATCACAAACCAAATGTTTGGGAAACTGTTGGTGGTGGAATGGATATTAAGGAATCACCACAACAGGCTCTTGCTCGAGAAATTATAGAAGAAACAGGCTTATCGGTTGAAGTAAAAAATCCCTTCAATGTTTTTACATTCAAAAAAGATACAGGAGAATTTAAGGTTGGCATTACGTTTATTTGTAAATATTTAGGAGGAGATGTTGTTCTTAGTTCTGAACATACTGACTATAAATGGATTAAATCAGAAGAGTTTGTAAATTTCGATTCTATTCCTTCGCTTCAAGAAGAAATTTTGAATTATTCAAGAACTAGTAACAAGTAACTATTAATCTTGCCTGTTCATCAGGCAGGCATTAAACTATCCCTATGACTAAATCATTAATTTTAGCGGGTGGATGCTTTTGGTGTGTGGAGCATGATATGCGCGAGGCGCACGGGGTAACTTCTGTTACCTCAGGGTTTTCTGGCGGAGAAATGGAAAATCCTACTTATAAAAATCATAATGGTCACCGTGAAGTAATATTGGTTGAATACGATGATACTCGTATAACATATAAAAAACTTTTAGAATTTTTTATAGACCACATCGATCCAACAGATAACGGAGGGCAGTTTGCTGATCGTGGCGCAAGTTATCGATCTGCGATTTTTTACGAAACAGAAGCGGAGAAGATTGTAGCTGAAGGAGTTATCAACGAGTTAGATAGAAGTGGTGTATACACGGTGCCCTCAGTGGTCGAAATACTCCCGCGTAAGTTTTTTTATGAAGCCGAAGAAGAGCATCAGAATTATGCAGAGAAAAATCCTACTCACTACAATGCATATCGAGTAGGAAGCGGACGAGAAAATTTTGTGAATAGAACTTGTGCGATTCGTGAAGAGAAACATATTGTTTGGAGTGACTAATGTATAATAAAAATATGGATGTAGAAGCACGTAAAAAAGAATTAACAGAAGAAGAAATGAAAGTTCTATTTGAGGGCGGAACCGAAGCACCCTTTACTGGAGAACTTTTACACGAGGAAAGAGAGGGAATGTTTAAATGTAAAGTTTGCGGAACTCCTTTATTTTCATCTGACGCTAAATTTGAATCTGGTAGCGGGTGGCCATCATTTGACCAGTCTCTCCCAGGCGCTATTGAGTATGTAGAAGATTCTACTTTAGGAATGACAAGAACAGAAGCACGCTGTGCTACATGCCACGCTCACTTAGGACATGTTTTTCCAGACGGTCCAACAGAAACAGGAAAAAGGTACTGCATGAATTCAATTTGCCTTTCTTTTGAAGAGAAAAAATAAAAGAGTATACTTAAACTATGTCTACAATTTTTTCTAAAATAATTTCTGGAGAAATCCCAGCTTATAAAATTTATGAGGATGATTATGTCGTGGCGATTTTGGACCTTAACCCAATCCAAAAAGGACACACTCTTGTGATTCCTAAACAAGAAGTAGACCAAATTTTCGATTTGTCAGAAGAAATGTATGACCACATGATGAGAAGGGTCAGATATGTAGCCCAAGTTTTGAAAGGGAAACTTGATTGTAATAGAGTTTGTATTTTTGTAGAAGGGTATGGAATACCGCATGTTCATGTGCATTTGGTTCCAACCAACAAACCAGAAGAGTTCGACAAAGCTTTGGTTTATGCAGCCACTAAAGACGAACTTGAAGAGGTGCAGAAACTTTTAGCGCATTAATTATGAAAAAAATTTCTTTTACTGATTCAGTCTATGATGTGGTTGCGAAAATTCCGAAAGGAAAATTTATGACTTATAAGGAAGTTGCGGAAAGAATCGGGAAGCCGAATGCTTTCCGCGCAGTGGGTACAGTTTTGAGTAAAAATTACAATCCAAAAATCCCATGTCATCGTGTCATCAGAAGTGATGGTAAAATGGGTGGATATAACCGAGGTGGTATTTCTAAGAAAATAGACATACTTAAATCAGAAGGTGTTAAACTATAATTATGAGTTACGTAATAATCCGCACAATAGCAGTTCTTATCGCAAGTTATATAACTAAAGTTGGGGTGCCTATAGTTTTGGCTTGGCAGACAGGTTGGACGGCACTTCTGGTGGCGCTTACACTTGCTGTAATTAACCATACGATTAAGCCGATTATAGACTTAGTGTCTATTCCGATTAACTTCTTTACCCTTGGGCTCTTCTCTCTTGTTATAAATGGACTAATGATACTTTTGGCTAGTTATATTGTTCCTGGATTTACAATCCCATCATTTTTAATGGCAATCTGGTTTGCAATTGTACTTTCAATACTAAACTGGATACTCCACGTGTTTGAAAAGTAAGAAAGAAAATGAAAAAGTTATTTTTGACTTCAAGTTTTAGTCAGGTTGGAGAGAAGTTGCTTGATATTTTACCGCGACCTTCGAATGAAATGACGGTTGTATTCATTCCAACCGCAGCGGATCCTTATGAGGATAAGTGGTTTGTTGATAGAGATAGAGAAAAATTAGTAAGTCTCGGATTTAAGAATATTATAGAATTATCTCTAAAAGATAGTTTAAAAAGAGAATTAGAAGAAACTTTAGAAAAAGCGGATATTATTTTTGTGGGTGGTGGAAATACTTTTTATTTATTGGAGAAAGCAAGGTCTAGCGGGTTTACAGAAGTTGCTTCAAAATTTTTAGAAAAAGGAGTTATCTATATTGGTTCAAGTGCTGGTAGTTATTTGGCATGCCCAACAATTGAAGCGGCTGGGTGGAAGCATGGAGACAGAAATGTGAATGGATTGAAAGATTTAACCGCTCTTAACTTGGTTCCATTTTTAATGTCAGTACACTATGACTCTAAATACGATGATGTGCTTAGGGAATCAATTGCCGGTACAAAATTTTCTGTAAAAATATTAACTGACACCCAGGCTGTTGTCGTTTTAGGTGATGACACTAAGTTGGTCGGCGAAGGAGAAGAGATAATATTCGCCTAGAATCTATCCTCAGGAATTGATAGACGCTATCTCGTAACGTCAACATTTTTCGGTCCGTGCTCCTCTTGAATATCTTCCACATCTTCTTGAATCTCATCAATATCTTCCTGAATATCCTCCACATCTTCTGCAATTTCTTCTACGTCCTCGGCGATCTCCTCCACATCTTCTTGGATTTCATCAATATCTTTTTCAACACTAGCCAATTGTCTTGCCTGGTGATTTACAGAGAGTTGTATGAAAATAGAAAGATAAATTGCTTCCAATGAAAGAATGGTTGTAAGTACAAGTAAAACAAGTTCTAGTCTTATGCCAAAAAACACCAAAGTAAACGACGCTATGAAGATAAGCGTATGAATTATAAGCGACCAAACTGAGCCAACGCCACGAGTTATGGCAAGGGCGACGCCTTCTAGGGTTTCTAAGGGTGTTTTTTCCATGATTTTGCTATGGTTTCCACTATAACATGAAAGTGCTAGTATATAGGAATGGCAGCAACAATTTTCGGCATTATCGGCATATTCTTCCTGTTTGCTATCATAGGAGGCATATATTTTATTTATTGGATTATTAATAAAAAAAATAACATGAACGGAGATACAAAAACTAAGGCACTCGATGTGTTTGTGTATTTAGGAATAGGAATAACTTTGGTAACAAGTGTTTATAACTTGCTCCAAATTCTGTTTACCGCTATCAATCAAAAATTCCCGGACGTACTTAATCCGTCCTATGTGGATATGTATCAGAGCGATATGCGTCTCGCAGTCGCGATGCTCGTGGTAATGTTCCCGCTTTATCTGCTGCTTTCATGGTATGTGGCGAAAGATATAGAAAAGTTTCTTTACAAGCGTGATCTTACAATACGAAAAGTAATGGTCTACACGATGATATTCGTAACCATCTTAAGTTTAATCGGAACTTTGGTTTCAATTATCTACACTTATTTAGGCGGTGAAATTTCGGCAAGATTTATGTATAAAGCTGCGGCTGTGTTTGTAGTTTCGCTTGCAGTCTTCGGATATTACTTCTACTCAGCAAGAAGGGACTATTCTAAGAAAACTTTTGTTCCATTAATTTCAACGCTCGTGGCAGCAGCGGTTGTGGTTGGATCTTTAGTCTGGAGTATTGGAATTGTGGGAACACCAGTTGAGATGCGTGCTAAGAGGTTAGATAGCACAAGATTATCAGACTTATCTTCTATACAACAGCAAGTGTTTAATCGCTTCCAGTCAACGGACAAACTTCCGCTTACGTTAGTTGAACTAAATGATGCCTTCCAAGGTTACTCTGTTCCGGTAGATCCTGTCACGAAAGAAAACTACGTGTACAGAGTGCTTCAACAGCCACAAGTTAGAGTAAACTACGCTACCCAGAAAAAGGAGATGATTACAAACGCTATTTTTGAAATTTGTTCTACCTTCGAAACCGTTCGTGATACCAACAGTATCCGTGGAGGAGCAAGTTATCCAATTAAAGGTGGAATCGGAATAGACACAATGTATTCGGTTTCGAATTATTACTATGAAGGAGACCAGTCACCATTTTGGAATCATGGAATTGGGGAGACTTGTTTCAAGCGAATTATCTCTCCAGACATGTACTACGGGCGCTAGTCTTTAAAATAATTCCATCTACTTTGTCGCTACGGAATTTTTCTCAGTCAATGTAGTTCTATCTACATCTCCTTTGAAAAATTCCTAGGCTTCGCGTATCTGAAACAATTTTAAAAACTATCGAGGTGTGAAAAAATAAAGAACGGCGCCTACGGCGCCGTTCTTTATTTTTATAAATGTCGACTGTCACCCAATCTTTTGATAGTATATAAAGACTATGAATCCTTACGATCACCTTGCTGTTGAAAAATATTGGAAAGAAAAATGGGAAAAAGAAAATACCTACAGAACAGATACTCACAGTTCTAAACCAACATTTTACGGTCTTGTAGAATTTCCGTACCCTTCGGGTGCCGGGCTTCACGTTGGGCATGTTAGAAGTTATACGGGAATGGATGTGATTGTTAGAAAGCGTCGCATGGAAGGATTTGAAACCATGTTTCCAATTGGCTGGGACGCTTTTGGATTACCTGCTGAAAATTACGCCATTAAAACTGGAATTCATCCATCAATCACAACGCGTGAAAATATAAGTACATTTCGTGAACAGTTAAAAGCCTGCGGTTTTTCTTTTGATTGGGATAGAGAAGTAGATACGACAGATCCAGAGTATTACAAATGGACTCAGTGGATTTTCCTTAAACTTTACGAAAAGGGTTTGGCTTATAAAAAAGAGATGCCAGTTAACTGGTGTCCGAAAGACAAGTGTGTTCTGGCTAACGAAGAAGTGGTGGACGGAAAATGCGAACGTTGCGGAACTCCGGTTGAGAAAAGAAATAAAGAACAATGGATGCTTGCCATTACAAAATACGCTGAGAGGTTAGCCAAAGATTTAGACGACACGGAATTTTTGGAAAGAATAAAAATTCAACAAAGAAATTGGATAGGACTTTCAGAAGGAAGCGAGATA
This sequence comes from uncultured Candidatus Saccharibacteria bacterium, assembly GCA_964348675.1. Lineage (GTDB taxonomy): Bacteria > Patescibacteriota > Minisyncoccia > Phycocordibacterales > UBA5272 > UBA11704. Next base: position 11,599 of record CAYGDF010000002.1, on the reverse strand, counting down.
GATTTTAAAATTAAAACGGAAAGTTTCGTTTCAAAGAAGAAAATATTAATTGGAACAAGGAACAATGCTAAGTTTCAAATGTTGACGGCGTGCTTCCCGAAAGATTTAGATGTTGAGTTTCTAAGTTTAAATGACGTTGAGGTGGACGACAGTTCACTTGTGGAAGGACAGGACTTTGAAGAAAATGCGAAATTAAAATCAGAGTTCTATTTCAAGGCTACTGGTATCCCCACAATTTCTACTGACCATATCTTGTGGCTTGAAAAATGGCCGAAGGATAAAGGTTACATGATTCATCTTCGTAAAGAGGCGAATCCTGATTCTGAACGTGCAACTGATGAAGAGGTGATTGAATTTTTGAAGAATTGGGTTAAAGAAGTTGGGGACTCACCTGCGCATTTTGAGTACGCAGTTTCTTTCACTGACGCTACAGGTACAAAAGGATTTGTTTCACTACAAAGAAAATATGTTCTTCAGGGAGTTCAATCGGAAAAGTTTTGGGAAGGATATCCAACGGAGTCACTTCTACTAGACGTTGAAACGAAAGAATACAAAGGTGATCAAGCAAATGAGTTTCGTTATGCGGGTTTAATTAATGACTTAGACAGAGAATTTAGAAAGTGGTTAAGTGGCGATGAGTCATTTACTGTCTATACAACAAGAGCGGATACTTTGTTTGGTTGTACATATTGTGTACTTGCCCCAGAGCACGCGCTTGTTAAGCAGTTACTCGCAGAAGGAAAAATAAAAAATAGAGAAGAGGTACAAAAATATCTAAATGAAGCAGTTCAAAAAATAGACATTGACCGTTCTGCAGAAGGAAAAGAAAAAACTGGAGTGAAGTTAGAAGGTGTTATGGCTATTAATCCTGGAAACAAAAAAGAAGTTCCAGTATTTATCGCGGACTACGTATTAGCCACTTACGGAACGGGTGCAATTATGGCAGTTCCAGCGCACGATGAGCGAGACGGAGAATTTGCTAAGAAGTATGGAATAGAAATAATAGACGTTATTGGAAAGAAGTATGTTTTGGACGGTGATGACAAAGAGCGTGACGGAGTTGAAACGCTATATAGAAATATTGTTGACCCAATTTTATATGATAAGGACGGTAATTATTATTTAATTAAAGAAAAAGAAGGAAACCATATTCATCTTGCTGGGGGTGGGGTTGATGAAGGTGAAACAGATAAAGAAACACTTACTCGTGAAATAACAGAAGAGACAGGATTCACAGATATTACTATCGCTAAAAAAATTGCCCCATCAATTATTTGTTTTGGGTATCGTCACACCAAGAGTAAAAATCAAAGAACGGTCGGTCCAGCGTATGGGGTCATAGTAAACAGCGACAAAAGAGTTACCTGTGAAGTAGAAGAGGGAAAGCATGAGTTGCTAAAAGTTAAAAAGGAAGAGGTTCTAGGTTTAGTAACTTGGGAGCATCATAGATTTTTATTTGAACAGTATCTAAAAGGTGTAGAAGTTTGGACGGAAGATGGAACTCTATTTAATTCAGGTGATTTTGACGGGTTAGAAAGTGAAGAAGCTAGAAAGAAAATTACAGAAAGTGTTGGTGGTAGATTTGTAAAGAAATCAAAACTTCGCGATTGGGTTTTCGCGCGCCAGCGTTATTGGGGAGAACCGATTCCTCTTGTGTATGATAAGGAAGGAAAACTTCATCCAGTTCATGAAAGTGAACTTCCAATCACACTGCCTCAGGTAGATAAATATGAACCAACAGATAACGGCGAGTCTCCACTTTATCAGGTACCAGAGTGGGTGCACATAAAAGGGAGGATTGATGAGGATGGATATTTCCACACCGACCCAAACGGAGAAGAGTTTCGTCGTGAGACAGACACTATGCCACAGTGGGCGGGTTCGTCGTGGTATTTCATGAGATATATTGACCCAAAGAATGATAAGGAGATTGGTGAAAAAGAAATGCTTAGTAAATGGCTTCCTGTTACTTGGTATAACGGCGGTATGGAACACACCACACTTCACTTACTTTATTCTCGTTTTTGGTATAAATTTTTATTTGATATCGGCATGACGCCGACCAGTGAGCCATACTTTAAGAGAACTTCACAAGGAATGATTCTTGGAAAAGGAGGAGTGAAGATGAGTAAGTCGATTGGTAACGTGATTAATCCAGATGAGATTGTTAAAAAGTTCGGAGCAGACACTCTTCGTATGTATGAAATGTTTATTGGTCCTTTTGACCAAGCGGTGGCGTGGGATGATAAATCAGTAATCGGAATCCGTCGCTTCATCGATAGAGTTTATGCTCTCAAAGAAAAAGTTGGAGATAAAGACGAGACACTTTCTATCACTCATAAGACAATTAAAAAAGTTGGAGATGATATTGAGACAACAGCATTCAATACCGCCATTTCATCTTTAATGATTTGTCTAAATGAGTATGAAAAAGAAGAAATCGTACCAAAAAATGACTTCAAAATGTTTATAAAAGTGCTTTCGCCATTTGCTCCATTTATCGCTGAGGAACTCTGGAAGCATATTGGGGAGGAAACCTCGATTCATACCGAAAATTGGCCCAAATATGATGAAACTAAACTCATAAATGACACTCTAATCTACGCCCTTCAGGTAAATGGGAAGTTAAGAGGGGAAGTATCACTTAAGGCTGAGGCGACCAAGGAAGAGGTGCTAGAAGCCATAAAAAGCCTTGATGGCTATGCGAAATACGTCGGAACGGAGATTCCTAAGAAAGAGATTTTTATCCCTGGAAAACTGGTCAATATCGTAATTTGACGTTTTTGACAAGTTATAGTAGTATATAAGATATAAACACACATGGCCGGAATCACTTTCAAACCCAAAGCGGTATCAAAGAAGCTTTTAACTACGCTTAATCCACGAACTAGAGAAATCGTGGTTAATCGTTATGGACTAGAAAAGACTGAACGCATGACGCTCGAATCTATTGGAAAAACTTACGATATTACTCGTGAGCGTGTTCGTCAGATTGAGAACTTTGCCCTAGCCACTATTAAGAAATCAAAGGACTATAAAGAGCATGCTTTTATTTTTGAAGAGTTAAAACAGATTCTTAAGGAACTAGGAACGGTTGTTGGAGAAGAGCATCTAATGCGCTCTATTTCAAAGGACCCAGTTATTCAGAATCACATTAACCTTTACTTAGCGCTCGGTGAAGATTTTAAGAAGCATAAAGAGGATGATCATTTTCAGGCGCACTTTACAACCGATGATGCCGTGGCTGAACACGTTCGTGAAGCGCTAGTTAAACTTTATTCAACAATTAATGAAGAGGATCTAGTTAAAGAAGAAGAAATTTTTGAACGCTTTCTTTCTCATCTTTCAGACGTCGTCGCGGAATACAAAGGCAACAAAGAAATAATTTACAGATACTTAGCACTTTCAAAAGTAATCGGTAAGAACCAATTATCAGAATGGGGTCGCACATCCTCTCCTCACATTCGCGCTCGTGGTATAAAAGACTATGCATATCTGATTATGCGTAAGGCTGGACGCCCTATGCACTTCAAAGAAGTGGCAAGTGAAATCAATAAAACTTTCGGAAAGAAGGCTCACGTGGCCACATGTCATAATGAACTCATTAAAGATAGCCGTTTCGTTCTAGTTGGACGCGGAATGTACGGATTGCGTGACTGGGGCCACACTGGAGGAGTTGTTCGCGACGTTATTACAGAAGTAATGAAAGAAGCTGGACGTCCATTATCGAAAGATGACGTCATCAAGAGAGTTTTGGCGAAGAGAATCGTTAAGCCAAACACAGTTCTAGTTAACCTTCAGAACGGAAAGTTTTTCAAGAAAGTAGCCGGTGAATACACATTAGCTTAAAGATAAACAAAAACGGATGCAAAGCGTCCGTTTTTTTGTTTTCTTGTTTACTCACCATAAATGTGTGGACGTACGAACCTTAGCACATGATATACTTTTAGCATGCAGTTTTTGATTGATGTCATACTTCTTCTGGTTTACGCAGGAGTTACCTTGCTTGTATTTGCTTGGGTCTGGCGATTTTGGCTTTTATACGCACGCCAACGTCATCAAGCGAAAATAGATTGGGTTTTGCTTGAAATAAAACTCCCTCGCGAAATACACAAATCTCCACTGGCTATGGAAAATGCCCTTACTTCGCTACTTCACTCAAGTGGTGTTCCTGTTTGGTGGAAGAGAAATATTTTAGGTAATTTACCAATCTTTTCATCAATGGAAATCGCTTCCATCGAAGGAACTATTCATTTTTATTTCCGTGTTCAGCGTCGTTTTAGGAATCTTGTAGAATCAAACCTTTACGCTCAGTATCCTGGTATAGAAATAATAGAAGCAGAGGACTATACAAAACTTATTCACTATCACCACCTTTCTGAGGATGTAGAAACGTGGAGCATGCATTATCCTCTTTCAAAAAAATTTACACCAACGAATCCAGAAACAGGTAAGCCTTGGGATGACCCAGATAAACCAGGGAAAAGTTATCAAATGAATGCAGACTATATACCTATAAAAACTTATGTTGATTTCGGCTTAGATCGTGATCCTAAGGAGGAATTTAAAGTTGACCCGATGGTACCACTTTTGGAATTCATGGGTAGTGTTGGTAAAGGTGAGCATGTGTGGTACCAAGTTTTAGTTCAGGATGAAGCTAACTTTAACGGTACGAGATTTCCAAAAATGTATTTAAACAAGATGACTCACGATCATTGGTCTTTAGCTGACTTGGCGAACGAAAGAAAAAAACAGATTAGAAAAGTTAAGAAAGTAAAGAAGGGAGACTTGGTGTACGATGACAATGGTATTCCAAAAGAAGTAACTCGTCCGAAGAAAGACGGTTCTGGGTCAGAGACTGTTGCTTTGATGTATGTAGACGAAAGAGAGGTGCATGAGAAGAAGGAAAACCAACTTACTCAGGAAGAGAAGATGGAAGTAGAAAGAATTAACTTGAAGCTTTCTAAGCCAATAATGCGTGTAATTGTGAGAGTGGTTTATACAGCCAAAAAAGAAGTATTTAATCCATCGTATATTTCGAACACATTTAATGTAATGAAAAATTATAATGGAGCAGGGGACTATTTCAACAACTACAGTACAGTGCCGGTGGATGATTATGATTTTCCTTGGCAAAACTGGTTAAATAGAAGAGCTCCGTGGAGAAAAGAAGAATGGTTCGAGGAATATGTTGAACGTGACGGATTCCACATTCATTTTGAAGATCGTTCAAGTCTTGAAAAATGGGAAGATAGAGTATTTTGGTATTTTTCACTTAAAACGAGAAAGATGTGGCGCATGATGTATGAAGGGTTACTGCACCCTTTTCATCACCCAACCTCAAAAGAGATTTTCTGTTTAAATGTGGAAGAAATAGCAACGCTTTATCACTTCCCAGGTGCAACCGCGTCAGTTCCAACTCTTCCTAGAATTGACAGCGCCAAGAGTCTTCCTCCAACTAACCTTCCACAATAAATACGACAGAAATGAACCGAAATACGAAAAAAAAGAATGGAGTTGCCTACACCACTTACGGAATAGTTGTCATATTTATTTTTTTCGCCATCTGGTCTATAAGTAGTTTACCAAGTAATTTTCCAGTAGGAACTAATTTCGTAGTTGATGAAGGGGAAAGTTTACAAAGTATTAGTGCGCGTCTTGAAACAGAGCATTATATAAACTCAGCATTGTTTTTTAGAATGTGGGTTTCTTTTTTGGGACGTGATAGACATGTTCAATTAGGACTTTACTCTTTTGATGAACCGCTTACATTGGGTTCGGTTGTGAAAAGGTTGATATACGGAAATCCAGATGCTCCACTTTTGAGTATTACTGTGCCGGAAGGGAGTACAACTGGTGAGACGGCGGAAATTATAAAAAAAGTATTACCTGATTTTTCGATAGACGTGTTCAATAAGAAAGTTAGTGAGAAAGATGCTAATGGTAAACTTTTTCCTTCTACATATTACTTGTTGCCATCATATGACGAAGAAAAAATTGTAAGCATGATGATGGATACTTTTAACAGAAAGTACGAAGCGTATTTTGCTAAATCAAAAATTCCCACTCAACTTAAAAATCAACAAGAAGTAATTATTCTAGCTTCTCTTTTAGAGGGCGAAGCTAAAACAGAGGAAGACATGAAATTGGTGTCTGGTATTTTATTAAAAAGACTCTCTATAAATATGGCTCTTCAGGTAGATGTTGCAAAAGAAACTTATAAAAGTAGAGGATTACCAAATGAACCAATTAATAATCCCGGAATAATCGCGCTTGATGCTACATTTAATCCAACGTCATCGAGTTATCTCTATTATCTGACAGATAAAACTGGTATAATGCATTATTCAAAAACGTTTGAAGAACACAAAAGAAATATACAGAAATACCTTAAATAAGTTAATAGAAAAATTAAACAGATAGTACATGAAAACCCACAACCTAGCATTTATAGACACAGAAACCACAGGGACTGACGCCAGTAAACATGAAATAATAGAACTCGCATGTATTATAGTTAAACAAACTGACAGACCTGGAAAAGGTCCGAAGATTGAAATCCTAGAAGAGTGCGAATGGAAAATTAAACCAGAAAGAATTGAAATCGCCGAAGACGCTGCACTTCGTGTGAATGGATATAACGAGGTGGATTGGATGTTTGCGGTGGATAGGAAAAAAGCCATGGAAGAGTTTGCTAAGAAGACGCAGAGTTGTACTTTTGTTTCCCACAACTTAGTTTTTGATTATGCTTTCGTACAAAAAGCATTTGAAGAAACCGGTGTGGAAAGTAGGATGCATTACGCAAAGTTAGACACCATTTCGATTGCTTTCGCTAGACTTTACGATGCTCCTCAGGCTGATAAATTTTCGCTTAAGTATCTGTGTGAATTGCTTAAAGTAGAAAACAGTAAGGCTCACACAGCGCTAGCGGACACCAAAGCCTTAGTTGAAGTCTACAAAAAACTAATGAACGCTCATTAAACGAAAATCCCTGCATCTACTTTCTCGAGCGCATGTTTTTGTCAGTTGCCGTACTAAATGTACGACTTCTTCCAAAAACATGCGCTCTTTGCGTACCTCCAGGAATTTTCACTTAATGGTGGTAATAGCGAAAAGTTGTCCACTTTTTGCATAATCTTGGAAGTGTAAACTGATAGTAAGGCAGGGCAAAAAGAAAGGGGACAGCCATGCATTTCCAGTACGCAATTGTAACAACAACCGGATCGCCGGATCACGAGAAGTTTCGCTTTCATTTGGGTTGGGAAGGGGAGGAAGCCATCTACCCCAGAAGACTTAAAGGAAGTGAAGAACGAGAGACCTTCCATCTTGAGGGCGTGTTTGCCTTCGAGAGGAATATGGAAGACTACTCCGTGTATCTGGTGATAGATGGTGACGAAATGAAGTTCGTGGTCAAGGAGTTCTCTTCGCACCTTCGCCCTCATGCAGTGACGCCTATCTTTACCTTCCACAAGGAGGATGGGGCCTGGGTCTGCGAGGAAGAGTGGCCGGCACCACAAGAGAAGAAACTTCATGACGTCGTACCACACGGGGGCAGAGGCTTAGACGCACTCGAAAGGATTGTAGCGCTTCAAGTCGCAACAATATAAGGCACCACAGGGAGAGAATGACCAAACGCGTCACTTCTCACGTGGTGCTTTGGCTTTTTGTAGGGTTGATGATAGATTAGAACGATGATAAGTAATGGCAAAAAAGTATATGTGGGAATGTCTGGCGGAGTGGATTCGTCTGTTTCGGCTGCCTTACTTAAACAGCAAGGTTATGATGTTACTGGAGTATTTATAAAAGTTTGGCAACCGGACTTTATAGAATGCACATGGAAAGAAGATAGATTAGATGCGATGAGAGTCGCTTCCTCGCTTGATATTCCTTTTGTAACTCTTGATTTAGAGAACGAATACAAAAGAGGTGTGATTGATTACATGATAGATGAATATAAAAAGGGACGTACTCCGAACCCCGATGTTATGTGTAACCGAGAGGTAAAATTTGGCGCGTTCTTTAAGTGGGCAAAAGAGCAGGATAAAGACGCTTTCATAGCAACAGGACATTATGCAGAACACGAAGAAGGTTCGCTTAAAAAAAGTAAAGATGAAAATAAAGACCAGACATACTTTTTGTGGACACTTACCAAGGAACAATTACAAAGCACCTTTTTTCCAGTTGGTGGGATGAAAAAAAGTGAAGTGCGAGAACTTGCGAGTAACTTTAATTTACCAGTAAGTGAAAAGAAGGACAGTCAGGGGTTATGTTTTGTGGGAACAATCGATGTTAAAACACTGCTTAAAAATTACATAGAAGAAAAGAGAGGGGACATAATAAATGAAGATGGGCTTATAATTGGTTATCATAATGGCGCAATGTTTTATACGATCGGTGAGCGTCACGGATTTATGATTACAAAAAAATCTACAAGCGATGCACCCTACTTTGTCATAGCGAAAAATGCGGACACTAACGTTCTCACGGTTTCGCACACTGCTCCACACGAAAAGATGGGTGAAACTATACACTTAGAAAAAATCAACTGGACTAAGGATATAAAAAGCGGAGAAGTATATGAAGCTCGCGCTCGTTATCGTGCACCGCTTGCGAAAGTGCAAATCGTGAGTGAAAAAGAAGTGAAAGTAATCGAGGGTGAACTAACCGCTGCATCTGGGCAGTCTCTTGTGCTCTATGATGGGAATAGTTGTATTGGTGGAGGAATTATCAACTAGTGGTTGTGATGTTTGTGCTTTTTGTGATATCTAACTTCAAGATAAATAATCCAAAGGACGATTGCACCCAAAGATGAGATGCTTGCAATTTCAAGTGTATGAAAACTTTCTTCGTTAAATTGTGCGCCAAGTAAAAAGACGAATACGGCAGCTATCGGCGAGCCGATTTGAGCACATATTCCGTAAAAAATAGTTTGTCGAATCGAAAGCCCTAAACTTCTAAAAACAGTGAGAGTCCCGATAATTTTTGGTAGTTCGTGAATAATAATACCAATGGTTGCTGCCGAACCTAAGATTGGATTAATAAGATACGTAGCTCCGATAATTGCTCCATCGATAAGTGAGTGAAAGGCTTCGCTTATCACTATACCCCTTACACCACCTTCTTCTTTTGCGTGGACATGATTATGTTTGAAGTGGGAAAGAATGAATAGTGTTATTAGTGCAGTAATTGTCCCTATGAAGATATCCGATATCCCTAATTCTTCCCCATGTTCTATAAAAGTGCTCACTACCGTATACACGAGAAGTGCCAGTCCAAGTATAAGAAGTATCCATTTAGGCTTGCCTTGAAAAAGGTTGCGACGTAGTAGAATTCCAAGAACGGCAAGCAAAGGAAGCGCCGCCGCACTAAGAAAAGTAAGGATAAGTGATGGTTCGAGTAATGGCATATATATTAAGACAGTTTACAGTATATATTCCTTACATGCAAACCTTTCGCAAGTTGTCAGAGAATGTTATACTACCCACATGGCGAAATATTCAACTGAAGATTTAAAAACATTGATTCAAGAAGCGGGACTTCGAGTTACTCCGCACAGACTAAGCGTGCTTAACGCAGTTGCTAAAATTAAACAACCAATTACGGTTTATGAACTAGTAGAGTTGCTTCGCAAAAAAGAAAATATCGACCAAGCGACAATTTATAGAAACCTTTCTTCACTTCATGAAGCTGGTATTTTAAGAAGGTTAGATTTTAATCATGGGCACGCGCATTATGAGTTAGAAACTGGGCGTGCGTCGCATCAAATTGTTTGTGGAAAATGTGAAACCATAGAAAAAATAGAAGGGGTTTCTATCGATGGTGCGGTGCAAAAAATGTTGAGTAAAAGTAGGAAGTTTAAAAATACAACGACACACTCCATTGAAATTTATGGAGTGTGTAAGGTTTGCGCATAGATTTCGTCAAAAATACTAATCATATGATAAAAATAGGAAACAAAGCGCCAGAATTTAAACTCCCAGACCAAAATGGAGAGATTCATACTCTTAAACAATATTTAGGAAAAAAGGTTTTACTTTATTTCTATCCCAAAGATGATACCCCGGGGTGTACCACGGAGGCTTGTAATTTTAGAGACGGATATAAGGATTTTGAAAAACTCGGACTAGTTATTTTAGGAGTAAGCGCAGACAGTGTGAAGAGTCATAAAAAATTTGCTGAGAAATTTGATTTACCTTTTCCAATTCTTTCTGATGAAGAAAAGAAGGTTTGCGAAGCCTACGGTGTATGGGGAAAGAAAAAGTTTATGGGACGTGAATATATGGGAATTGCTCGCACAAGTTTTTTGATTGATGAGAAAGGAAAGATTGAAAAAATTTACGAAGATGTGAAATCAAAAGAGCACGCAGAAGAAGTTAAGGGAGATGTGCAATAAAATATAAACAAAAAAAAGCCGCCAGGGGGCGGCTTTTGTCGTCGGCTCGAAGGGTCGACGACTAGTTCAGGAAACCTGCGAGACGGGTGACCGGGTCCAGGTGGACGCCGACATTGCCCAGGTATCCTTGCGTGAGCACCTCGGGGCTCTGGATGAGTTCCCGCAGGCGTTTCGTGTCTTCGCCAGACTTGGTGCGGCACTGGATGCCACTTGCCAAGGTGAAGCCGATCCACGCCCCGCCGTCATGAGCGGTGGTGATTTCCACTGGACCACTCAAGGCGGGTTGCGTGGGCTCGTACTTGCGGTCCTTGATGTTCGGCGGTAGGGCTTGGCCGAAGTTGAAGACGGCGCCGGCTGCGAACAGGGCTTCGAGTTTGCACTCGAGCGATTTCGGGTCGCGTTTCGGCTTGGCCGGTGTCTGGGTCGCTTCGCGGGGTGTTTCCAACACTTGCATATCTCTATCCTCTGCTGTTATGTACATTTTTACGGCAGGCTTTCGGCATGTCGTGGCGTGTGGGGAATCTGAAAATAATCAGTGCCACAGGGTAATCCTATACCTAAGCCCTTGACTTGTAAAGGAATAGGTGTGAATAGGAAAAGTAGCGCCTACGGCGCCACTTTTCCTTTCTTCAATTAGTTATTTTCCCAAGGAAGATATCCAGTATTATTTTTTATTTTATAATCATACGTTAAGTCTATGAATTGATAGTATGCTTTTGCTCCTGCGAGTTTACCAACACAAGAAATCATCTCGGCTTCTTTTTGGGCATGTTGGTGAATACTTGTAAGTGGAAAGTCGCGGTAAACAAAAGAAATTCTATCGGCATATTCAGTTCTTAGTTCTTTCATGGTTGGGTGAAGTCGCATACAGAATGGACACTCCGCATCGGAATATTCTATGACGTATACTTTAGATGAGCCTCCTTCCACAAAATCGTTTTCATCTACATCGCGTCCTGCAAACTTTGCAAGTTTGCTCACATCAGTTAGGGAAATAGCTTGTTCGATTGCTTGAGTAAATAAATCTTTACTCTGTGCGCCAGAGATATTTGCCACGGTATACAAAACTCCATTTTCTTCACGAAGAATAAAAGTTGAAGGAGTTCCGTTTACTCCGGCCTTTACGCCGTCTGTTTCAGAATCGTTAACCGCCTGCGCACGTTCCCCAGAATTAACACACTGTGCGAAGTCTTTTTTATTAACACC
>CAYGDF010000001.1:7198-55462 GCA_964348675.1 uncultured Candidatus Saccharibacteria bacterium | reverse complement strand
GTTATGCACTGTGAGCGCGGGTTCGGAGTATCGCGCTGTCTACCATTTCGCAGGCCATTTTTACTGACAAATCTTCCATATTACATCTCAATTTATTCCCCGCTTCTTCAAATCCTTTTAATTCTGTCGGAAGGTTCATTTTGTGATTTGATGCTTCGTCTATCGAGAATTCATGTGATGGAAATGACATATATTTTTTGTTCAGAAGTAGTATGCGGAGAGTATACTCCTACCTTTTATAATCATGCAAGCAATCTTTTTAAAAATTACTTCGCCCTTGTGAAAAAAAGAAAAATAAGATGGAGAAAATAAAAAAGCTCGCATTGGCGAGCCTTTTTCCTTGCGTGACACCACACTATTTCGTGGGTGTCACGGCCTTGACCTGCTCCTGCAGGTCTTTCACGCACATGTTGGACAGGATGACCAACTTGGCGGTCAGATGCCGGCGGTTTTTCTCGTCCCGCACGGAGTGAACCGCATTGTTAACCGTGCGGAGCACGACTGGCGTGAGCAAGTCCACGAGTTGTGGGTAGGCCCCGCCCATGATGTAGCGGACATGCCTGTCTGCTTCCAGGAAGTTCCACGTGCTTGGCTTCTTCTTGCTTTCGTAGTTCTCCTGGATGCCCATCATCGGGCCGATGCAGAGGACATCCAGTTTCCCCTTCAGGCCGGCGTCGATGGACGCATCGGCTGTGGAAAAGAACGGAACGGTCAGGATTGCCGAAGCAACCAGGAACTTCATAATCATCTTGTCTCCTTTGTCAGGCGTGATGCCTTTTCCAACTTTACTCCTTTCACGTAATGAGTCAAATATTTGTTAATTTTATATTTTATTTTGAAGTGCCCCTGTCCCTTTCAAAAACAGTTAAAAAATGGTATTGTATTTGGCACATTGGTATAGAAACTAATGTAGATATTGGGGTATCGCCTGCCTGCGCAGGCAGGTCTAATTGGTAAACAAAAAACATATTGGGGTATCGTCTAATGGTGGGATATCAGCGTCGAGCCTGCGAGACATAAAGAAAGCGGTCCTGAGCAGGACCAAACTCTCAAAACATAAACTGCTCACAGAATAGAAATAATATTGGGGTATCGTCTAATGGTAGGACATCAGGTTTTGGTCCTGAGTATCGAGGTTCGAGTCCTTGTACCCCAGCAAAGAAAAAGCAAGGCTTATTTCTTTTCGGGGTACAGAAAGTGAACTGCTTCACTTTCGTAAGGACTCGAATGGGCGCAGTGATGTTTCGCTAGCAAGCGAAACCACGAGCGGCGGGTCGCGAACTTTTCAGGCGACGGCATGAAAAGATTTGTGACCGAGACTCCTTGTACCCCAGCCAAATTGAATATAGTTCAAGTGTCCGACAAGTGTAACCGCAAAATAAAATGGCAAACACATCATCAAACTCAAATTTACATAAAGCCAATAAGGCCAAGAAAGACGAGTTCTATACCCAACTTGTTGATATTGAAAAAGAGTTAAAACATTATAAAGAGCAATTTCGTGGGAAAGTGGTGTATTGTAATTGCGACGACCCATTTGAAAGTAATTTCTTCAAGTACTTTGCTTCGAATTTTAACGCTCTTGGTTTAAAGAAACTTATCGCTACAAGTTACAAGCCATCACCTATTGCCAATACTCAACTAGGATTATTTGGAGACGATAAAACTCTCAGTACGCTAAAAGGTCGCCCAAAAGCAACTGCCAATAAATTTATTATCAACGAAGTTGATGATTTAGACGGTGATGGTGCTTTTGATTTGCGTGATATCGCCGAGCAACTCAAGGCAAACAAAAATAACGAGTGGTCACCACTGGAGGGTGATGGAGATTTTAGAAGTAAAGAGAGTATAGAATTACTAAAAGAAGCAAATATTATCATTACTAATCCACCGTTTTCATTATTTCGTGAATATATGACACAGTTAGTAGAATATAATAAAAAATTTCTTATTATAGGAAATACAAACGCAATAACTTATAAAGAAATTTTTAAATTAATCAAAGATGATAAACTCCGTACTGGTTATACCAATTTCAATGTGGGAATGTTTTTTGTAGTGCCAGATGATTGGGAACAATATCACCATGTTAATGAAAATGGAAACAAAATAGCAAGAGTTTCAACGTCGTGCTGGTTTACAAACCTTGAAGTTGAAAAGCATAAACAAGATATTACTCTTTACAAAAAATATACAACTAAAGAGTATCCTTCGTACGATAATTATGAGGCTATTGAAGTTTCAAAAGTTCAAGACATACCCACGGATTTTAATGGTGTAATGGGTGTCCCCATTACTTTTATTGATAAGTATAACCCCAATCAATTCCAAATTTTAGGAATGTCAGCAAGTGCTGGTTATGACGCTGAAATAGTAGGAATACCTAAATTAGAAGGATTTAAAGATGCTCGCCCTTTAATAAAATCTAAAAATACTTATGCACGTATTTTAATTAAAAATAAAAAACCACAAAGATAGTATGGAAATAAAATTACACACAATAAAAGTTTCTGATGTAGTCAAAGACTATAAAGACAGCGCCGAAGAAGGTGTAAGTGCTTTTGGTGGTAAATTAGATATTCGTCCAAAATATCAACGAGAATTTGTATACAGTGGCAAACAACGCGATGAGGTTATTCGCACTATAAAAAACGATTTTCCTTTGAATGTAATGTACTGGGTAAAAAAAGAAGACGGTAATTTTGAAGTACTCGACGGACAACAGCGAACAATCAGTATTGCTCAATTTGTAAATGGTGATTTTTCAATTGAATTTAATGGAAGAATTGCAATGTTTCACAATCTAACCAAAGAAGAACAAGAGCAAATTTTGAATTATGAACTCATGATTTACCACTGTGAAGGAACTGATAAAGAAAAACTTGATTGGTTTAAAATTATTAATATTGCAGGAGAACAATTAACAAATCAAGAGTTAAGAAATGCGGTATACACTGGCCCATGGCTCTCAGATGCAAAACTAAAGTTTAGTAAAACAAATTGCGCTGGGTATCTTTTGGCAAATGATGGCGGTCAGTTGGTGTCAGGCTCCCCAATTCGTCAAGAATATCTAGAAACAGCACTTTCGTGGATAAATAATGAGCAAGTAGAAGAATATATGGCAAAACATCAGCATGATGAAAATGCGGACGAACTATGGAAATATTTTCAAAATGTTATTCATTGGGTAAGAAAAACATTTCCTTTTTATCGTAAGGAAATGACAAATGTGAATTGGGGTGAACTCTATAATCAATTTAAGGATAAAAAATTTGACGGAGATGAATTAGAAAAAGAAATAAAAACACTAATGCAAGACGAAGACGTGACTAAAAAATCAGGGATTTATCCATATGTGTTAACTAGAAAAGAAAGTTATCTTTCTATTCGTGCATTTAATCCAAATATGAGACGCGAAGCATACGAAAGACAAAATGGTATTTGTTCGGATTGTAAAAACCATTTTGAGTTTTCAGAGATGGAAGCAGACCATATTGACCCATGGCACATAGGTGGGAAAACTGTAGCAGAAAATTGTAAAATGCTCTGTAAAGAGGACAATAGAAGAAAATCTGGGAAATAAAAGTACTTACCTTACAACTGATGTTTATGACCGAGACTCCTTGTACTAAAAATAAACTAGACATATACTGAACTTTATATGGAAACTTTGGTCGCGCTCATAGGTATTATCTTGTTGGCTTTGGCTTTATATTTAAAACCGATTAGAAAAACAATAGGTCTATTATTTGCTATTCTCGGTACTCTTCTTTGCTTCACGTTCGTTGGAGCGGTAATAGGAATACCTATGATTGTAGTTGGAGGTCTATTGCTTTTCATTTAAACAAATTCTAATATCTTGCGATAAAAGCTCCGCCACTCGGAGTGGGTTACTCGCAAGGTTCCTATTCCAGGGCAGTGTTTTGCTACCCCAGTTATTAATATTAAAAACCTTGCGATGTATTTTAATAAGATAGCCATTACACTTTTAGTAATATTTTCTATTTGTGCAAGTTTTGTGATTGGTTTCTTTGGAAGAGATTTTTTTAACCAAGTGAACAAGGAGAATGAGAAGAAAGATGAGTTGGTGCGACAACAATTTTTAATGCAAATAAGTGATAACAAAAATATTGTCGGTACGAGTAGCGATAGTTATGAGAGTGTATTGTAGGCAAGAAAAATGCAAGCCGAAATTTAAAGAAATAAAAGCTACAAAGGTAACGAGGTTTTACATATTCATTTTGTAGTTACCAGTCATACGGGGATAACTTTAACATGCCTAGCGTTCATAAGTATGTTAAAATTTAAATACGTATTTCTCTTTTATATATTAAGATGTATCAAACAAACGACACAGTAATAAGAGAAGCTCTAGTAAGCAAACTAAAAGAAGAGTATGTGGCGCAGTCAGACTATCGTGTAATTCCGGAGTTGGGTCTTTGTCATGGAGCTGCGAGAATAGATGTTGCTGTTGTAAACGGAGTACTGCACGGATTTGAAATCAAAAGCGACCGTGACACCCTACTTCGCTTACCTGAACAAAGAGAGGCATATAATTCTGTTTTTGATAAAGTGACCCTCGTTGTTGGCAGTAGACACTTTGTTGATGCATTTAAAATTATCCCTGATTGGTGGGGTGTTGAAATAGCTCATACTAGTGAGAACGGTGGAATTTTCTTCAATACAATTCGAGAGGCTAAAAATAATCCAGCTCAAGACAATAAATCAATCGCTAGACTTCTGTGGAGACATGAAGCACTTGATTTACTAGAAAGCATAGGTAAGGCGGATGGTATCCGTTCAAAACCTCGTGAGGTTATCTATGCAAGGATTGCAGAATCAGTAGAGTTAGAACCACTAAAAAAACATGTTAGATCTGTTCTTCAGAGTTCTCGTGAAGGTTGGAGGCCTGACGTGCAGCTAGCGTTATATGGTGGTTAATACCAATCGTAAGCCATGTAGTAGGACTACCCGGTTTTGTATTTAAGGGGTCAGCGATTCTCGTAATTTCTGCATCACCAAAACTATAGCCATCTCCCTTGTAAAAATCTCGTTTTACAAGAGTTTTTGCGTGCCCAATATATTGCTCTCGCCCAGGGCCCTTTTCTTGAGTTTTACGATTAATTAATCCTGGCTTCGTTCCTCTGAAAATCCAACATTGGTCATCAGCCGTATATCTTATACTTGCACTGCCAATAGCTGCCACATATTCATAGAATGGGTGCTGAATTGTATAGTCAGAGAAAGATGGGACACGAGTTATTTTTGATTCACGTATTGTATTCCAAAATTTCCAATCTAGTCGATCAAGTGAATAGGCTGCACCGGCGGCGAACTCAGTCAAATCCTTAGGGAAAACTCCTCCAGACACAATAAAGGAGCGCCACTCTTTTAGATTTGGGAGTTTTTCAATTTCATCAATTACTTTTTTGGTATCTATATCAGGAATGAATCGCAGATCAACAAGTAAGTCAGTATTTTTAATGTCGAGATTGTTACTCTTAATAAAATGAAGTAAATGAGAAGCTAAATCAGGCTCCGAAAGATGCGAATTATCTATGCGAATACATAAACCATGTCCACTCGACTTTGCATAACTAATTGCAGTCGAACGCGTTTCAGTATCAGCGTCTGTACTTGTTACTGGAATCACATATGTAACAGGAATGGAGAATATATTAAGTTCACTTGATGAGGAGAGAATTTGATTAAGGGAAGATGACCGAATGTCACCATCAAGGAGATGGACATCAATGAATACTGGGCTTTGTCCGCAAGACTTTGATAGATCTTTTGCCACATTGGGCAGGGTCTCTAAAAACTTCTCTTTAGGTGTTTTTAAAATTTTTTTACGATTCTTTTTATCAACTGAGGGTGCTGGCATTATGAACTCGATCAAGGGTGTAACATTTGATCTATCGTTAGGAAGCAGTTTTTCCATTGCTGCCATCTCAGCAGCTCTCCAACGTAATACAGGCACATAAGGTTTAATTATATTAGTCATGTTTTTCTTCTAAAAAGTCATTTTTAAAATATTTTTTAATGGTTAAGTTTTTATCATTTACTATCTTATTTAAATAGTAAAAATTTTGATGTTTAAATCGAATCATTCCTGCAATGACAGCCGTCTGTATCCCCAACTCATTTGCAAGGTCTTCAGTAGAAAACTGATTCGGGGTTGTTCTTGCCGCACTAGTCTCCCATTTACCTTTTGGAAGAATAGCCTCTTCTGCTAGAAGATCAGCTTCCTTTTCTTTAGGGTCATCTCCCACACCATCTTTATCTTGAAGTCCTTCATCATAAAAGGATTCAACGTCATCCTCGTAGTGAAGCGCTACGTGAGCAAGTTCATGCATTAACGTAAACCAAAAATTATCTGGTCGGTCATGACGGATTGTAAGACCTATCACTGGATTATCTTTATCAAACAGCAAGACAGCACCATCAAGATGAGTCTTAGGGAGGTGTGGCTCAATAACTAATTTAATACCATACTCTTCGAGATAATCACGGACAAGAAGAGGCCCATTATCTTTTGAACTTAACTTTATTGCTGCACGCATAAAAAATAAATCAACTGTTCCCTTTTTGTACTTTGTGGAAACTTTTATTTTAGACGCTTTCTCCAACACACGAATACCCCATGCAAGTAGAGCATTATTATCTGTACGAGGTGCTGATCGAAAATTTGTTTTTCGGTATAAAGCGGCGGGTTGGAGTTGTCCAAATGAAGAAAAGAAACCACTAATTAGTTCTGATTTATTTTGATCTTTTAAAGAGTTTTTGCCGAAATAACCGCGTTTCTGCATTGTCTTTACAAGCGTGGTATCCCAATTTTGAGATTCAAAATCTCGCGACGGTTTTTGTATAAGTACTTTTGCTGGAATTCCCAAGCCTGAAGAAAGAGCCCTAACCATATCAAGGGTAAGCTGTCTCTTTCCAGAAAGCACTTCAGAAACTCTACCTGCACTACCAATGTAAGGTATAAGATCCGCAGGTTTAAGATTTTGTTGTTCCATGCGAAATTTTATTGCTTCTATTGGGTCAGGCAAATGTTCTGGATAAGCTTTTGATTCATACTCTTTTATGAGTGCAGTAAGAAGAATAAGATGATCAGAGTCCACAGTTCCAGGTTCTGGATCACGATCAATAATCTGCTCGACAAAATTGAGAGCGTTACGATAGTCTTCTTGATTTTTAATTATTTTTATATCATTCATATATTTATTTGAATTTCCACTTATCGTACTCTTTATGAGTTCCTACTGACTTAACAATAACAATTCCACTTTTATAGGTAACTTTGACCCATATTCGATATTTATTCCAACAAATATCAAATATAATCTGGTTATTGCCTGGGAAGTCTGCCTTGAATCTCTTGCCAACATCTTGTGGGACCCTCCAAGTAGCCGCTTCAACTTCTGAAATCCAGGAGTCAATTTGCGACTGAGCATCAGAATGCTCGTTTTTGAAGGTGCCTAAGATTTCTTTGCCAATTAGTTGCATAATCATGTGGGTGGTTTTGATACAAATGTATTTACTCCCATAGTGGGAAGTATATTACATGTAGATAAAAAGTCAAGCAACTTTAAAGACAGTCCCGACCCTATTAAGTGATAATATAATAAGTATGGGAACATCAGACTCAAAAAACTATAGATATTTAGTGGATATGGCTGAAAATGCCTACAAAAATAAACGCTATTTGGATGCCTTTTTAGTACAGTCATGTGTAATAGAGGGCGTTATTAAAAATTATGCGATGGAAGTTCTTAGTGCTCATTTAGAAAAAATACCAGAACTAAAAAGTAAGTTTTCTACTTTTGAAATTGCAAGAATTTCCGACGAACTTTTCCTTTTAGGAAAGATTGACCGAAAATTATACAGCAACCTGAATATCTATAGAAAAAAACGAAACGAAGTAATACACAACATCTTAAAAATTGATAGGAAATCTTTTATTAATGAAATAAAAAAAGCATACAAACTAGGAGGACATATGAAGGGTTTTATAGTGGAAGAAATGGTAAAAAGAAAAAGAGGAAAAACTACAGCTGAACTGGTTGCAAAGCTTGAACATGATCTTACGGAATTTAATGAAGAGCACACAATTACTTTCAACAGAGAAATGCCTATAATGTTCCCTGAACTTTTTAAAAACCTAGAACCTAAGAAGAGTTCATCAAAGAAGTGAGCTTTTTATTAAAAATTGATAGTTTAATATACTTAAAAAAATGAATGAGAGAGAATATATTTTTGGGAAGGTAAGTGGTAATGGTTATTTGTATTGTATGCACTGTGAAAGAGTTTATAAAAGTGGTAATTTTAAGCATGTAATGACTTCAGAAATGGATGATGTATTACAAATGTGTCCATACGAAGGTTGTACAGGTGATGCCGTTATAAATGCAATAGACTGGAAAGACGTAAAAGAGCATCACGCTGAGTACCCCGAAGAACCTGAACTTAATAAAATCTACCCACTAAACTAAGCAAGAATTTCTTACTAATTCTGTTTCAACTTCGTCCCAACTTTTACCAAATAAAAAAGCCCGCCGAAACGGGCTTTTTTGGCGATGGCGGACTGACTCAGACGTAGGTCTCGCCCGAGGAGTTGATGGTGACACTCGGCGGAATCTTGAACTGCTCACGAATCTGCTGGCAGAGGTGTTTGAACGAGTCACCCTTGATGGTGACCGTCTCCTCCCCTGCTTTTGTGATGTAGGCTTTCTTGCCAGTGCTTCCTACACGTCCACAGCCTTTCATTCCACGGCTTTTTCGATAGGGCTTCACGGAAATCGTGATGCCCAATTGCGGGACGGTCTTGTAGACCATAACTTTACTCCTTGTTTTATGACGAACAGATGGTTGTATCCTATCCTATTTATAAATTTGTTCCAACTTTTTCAGAGAGCTGTCACACAATTTTAGTGATATATTTTTATGAAAATAAATTGATATTTCTGATTGAAATACGTGTTATTTTACTCGATTTTTGATTAAATATTTTTTTGACAAAGTGCGATTATGATTGTAGTATCAAGTCGGGCATGTCGCCCATGTTAACCAATGGAAGGAAAGTGACATGAAGACGCTCTTTGTTACCGACTTCCTTGCTGCGAATCCTGGTGGGGCAGCTACTCTTATGGGGTGGCTCAAACATCGGAGGCGACAAGGAAAAATAATCTTTCTCGATATTTCCGACTCAACTGGCACCATCCAGGTCGTCATCCAGAAGTCCTCGATTTCTGAAGATGAATTTGACCTGGCGTCAACGGTGCCGCTCGAGTCGGGTGTCGAGATACACGGAAACCTTTCTCGGCGAAACGGGCAAGAGAACGAACTCCACGCAAGTAACTTTGCGGTGCTGGGTAAGGCCACGCTTCGGCTGGAACCTCAGCCACGGTCGAACTTCGATCCGTTTGACGAACGTCACACGAACCAGATGCTCGACTACCGGCACATCTATCTTCGCAACCCGAAGGTGATGGCGGTTCTCCAGTTTCGTGCTGAGTTGATGCGTATCGTCCGTGAGTGGTTTTACAAGAACCGCTTCATGGAATTCGATGCGCCGATCCTCACGCCGACACCGCTCTACGACGGAAAGACAGCGATGTCGATCAACGTGCACGATGAGAACCTGTTCCTCTCCCAGTGTGCCGGCTTCTACCTGGAGGCCGGAGTGCATGCCTTCGAACGGATCTTCAACATGGGGCCTAGCTTCCGTGGTGAAGAGTCGCGGAGCAAGCGCCACCTCATGGAGTACTGGCACATCAAGGCCGAGGTCGCTTTCGGGAACCGTGAGGACATCATCAAACTGGTGGAAGACATCCTCGGCTACGTGACCACAGAATGCCAGGCACGATGCCCTGGCATCATGAGCACGCTCGGCACCCAGTTATGCCTGGATGGGCTGAAAACGCCCTTCCCGCGCATTTCGTACGAGGATGCCGTGAAGTATCTGCAAGAGCAGGGTCTCGACGCAAAGTTCGGACAAGCCCTCAGCACGTCTGAGGAAGAAATCCTGTCCAAGCTTTACAAGAGCCCCTTCTGGATTGTGGGAATACCACGAGCCGTCGAGCCGTTCCCGTACGTGATTGACCCCAACGACACGCGAGTGACGATGGTGGCCGATCTGATCGCCAGCAATGGCTACGGAGAACTGTTGGGCGTCGCGGAGAAAATCCACGATCCGAAGATGCTGGACGAGCGGCTCGACGAAAAGGGCAAGCTCACCGAACCGAGGTATCAGTTTGTCCGCGATGTTCATCACGCCGGTTGCGTTCCCCATATCGCCTTCGGCATGGGACTCGAACGGCTGATTCGTTGGTTGCTCAACATCCCCCACGTCCGTGACGCTATTCCATTCCCACGAGTGGTGCGTCGCCGGGTCTACCCTTAATTCAGTTACCGGAGAAAGTCATGAAACAGAGAACTTGGATTTGCAGCCTGAGTGGCTGCCTCGGAGAAGTTGTTTCCGTGAAAGGTTTCGTGGACGCCGTCCGCGACCAGAAACGGATGCAGTTCCTCATCTTGCAAGACCGCACCGGAAAGGTGCAGGCCGTGCATCCGAAGAGTGACGAGGGCGCCGCCCTTTCATCGATCATCAGCGGACTGACACCTGGTTCAGCCGTGACGGTGAAGGGGCTCGTCGTCGAAGCGCCCAACGTGAAGTTGGGCGGCCTGGAGATTCAAGTCGGGTCCGTGGAAGTCCACAGTGTCGCGGAAGCCCCGCTTCCGGTCACCGCGGAATCCTCGCTCGAGAAGCAGATGGACTGGCGCCAACTCAGTTTGCGCGAGCCCAAGAACCTGCTGATCTTCCAGGTGCAAACCACGATGGAAATCGCCATGCGGGGATTCTGGGAGAAGGAAGGGTTCCTGGAAATCCACTCCCCGAAGCTGATGGGCACGGCGAGTGAGTCCGGCGCGGAGTTGTTTACCTTGCCGTACTTCGGCCGGACAGCCAATCTCGCCCAGTCGCCGCAGTTCTACAAGCAGATGGCGATGGCCGCCGGCTTCGACCGCATCTTCGAGATCGGCCCGGTTTTCCGGGCGAACCCGTCGATGACGTCACGGCATGACACCGAGTTCACTTCCGTCGACATGGAAATCTCGTGGATCGAATCCCACGAGGACGTCATGCAGGTGGAGGAGAACTGGATCGGGCACATGATGGCAATCGTTGCCGCCAAGCACGGTGAAGCCATCAAGGAGGCCTTTCAAGTCAACGTGGTGGTGCCGACAACTCCTTTCCCGCGCATCACGTTGGCACGGGCGCGGGAGGTGTTGGCGGAACGCGGGCACTTCATCAACCACAAGGAGGATCTCGACCCACAAGGCGAGCGCATGCTGAGCGCCTACATCAAGGAAGAGTTCGGTCACGAATTCGTTTTCGTGACCGATTACCCGACCGAGGTGCGAGCGTTCTACCACATGCGGCATGAAGATCGCCCTGACCTGACGATGAGTTTCGATTTGCTGTGGAACGGAATCGAAATCACGACGGGTGCGATGCGCGAGCATCGTTACGAAAAGCTGAAGGCTCAGGCCACCGACCGCGGTTTCAGCCACGGTCCGCTCGAGCACTACTTCAACTTTTTCCGCTACGGATGTCCTCCGCACGGTGGCTGTGGCATCGGTCTGACGCGACTGCTGATGATCATGCTCGGACGTCCGAACGTGCGTGAAGTCACCTACCTCTACCGTGGCATGAACCGGCTCACGCCGTAAATGCCAGCGGGCTGAGTCGAGACTGGGGCCCTAGTTGCCCCAGTTTTTTTATTCTTTTTCAAACAAAAAATAATCAGAACAAAACTGAATATGTATTCTTTTTTGATTTAATTTTTGTGATAAATTTTTTACTAAATCTTCTAGCAACTCCAGTGCCTCTTCGTCAGAGGTGTCTTCTCTTACAATTCCTTTATAATGGAAAGATGGTTCAATTTGAGCGCTGAGGTTTTGATTTTTATTTATTGGGTAAATAAATTGACCTTCTATTAGAGTCCCAGCCACCACCTTTTTATTAGAGACGACTCTGTCCCTAATCCAGTTTTGAATAATTACACTTGCTTCTTCAATGGTATGAGAGGTGGCTGTTTCTGCATCGTAGCCTTCCATCAAACCACAAGATATTTGAAATGGTCTATAAGGTTTTTTTTGCATGTCTAGTTGGCTTTATCTCATTTTATATAATAACATGATTTATGTGGTCTAATAGAAATCGTGTTCTTTCAACTTCTTATAGAGGTCATCCAATGAATGAGTATCTGTCTACTGTTGCAAGGTCTGGCCAAGTCAATACACCCCCTGGGAGCTACGTGACCGTGAAGGAATGGGCCATGAATTCCTTTATGTACGAAAACTCTACGGTTCTCGAGGTGGGTTGTTCAACGGGGTTCATAACCATCGAAATGGCACGCTACACAGGGGCAAGATGTGTCGGTGTGGACCTTCATGAAGAAAGCGTCAGGTCCGCCAAGGAAAACGTTGATCGCTTTATCGCAGACAAGGTTTCTTTCGAGAAGGGAGATGCGTCTAACTTACCCTTCAAGGACAATTCCTTCAGTCATGTTGTCATAGGCGGGCATCTTCCTTTTATTCCCGAAGAAATAAGGAAACAGCATATTGCTGAGGCGTTGCGTGTGCTGAGACCGTGGGGGTATATGCTGGTAGCGCTTTACTACTACCATTCCACTCCGCCCCCAAAACTTGTCGCTGATTTCAACGAAACAATTGGCACAAATTTGACTCCCCAAGGAGACAGGGCAAGCTGGTCGAATTTGTTCAACAACCTTCCACTCACCACAGAGTACGAGGCTGACTATGAGGTCTCCCCTGGTGACAAGACAAGAGTTGATCAGTACATTAACCAGATGTCCCCAGACACCAGAAGTAATTGGCTTAGATATCTATCTTTATTCAATGAAAACGGTAAATATCTGAGTTATTTCGTCAAGGTGTACAGAAAGATACCGGCGGGAGATGAGAGGCTGATGCTTCAAATTCCTCGTGGAGGAATTTACACAATAAAAAAGAAAATCAGCCGAAACCTCTGACGGGTTTGTCTTAAAAAGAGAAGTAGTTGGAAAACTGCAAAGCGAACGAGGTCTGGACTATAAATGTTCCAGACTTTCTTTTTTTATACAAGACTATTATAATAAGGTTATGACAACCAAAGAAGATTGTATTTTTTGCAAAATAGCCAAAGGAGACGCGCCTTGCCATAAAATTTGGGAGGACGATAAGCATCTTGCTTTTCTCTCTATATTTCCTAACACGGAAGGTTTTTCGGTCGTGATAACAAAAGAACACCATGGCAGTTATTTGTTTGATTTAGAGGATGGTGTAATTGATGGTTTGGTGCATGCTACAAAAAAAGTTGCAAAACTTTTAGATGAAAAATTAGAAGACGTTGGTCGCACAGGTATGATCTTTGAAGGTTTTGGTGTTGATCATATTCATGCAAAATTATTTCCAATGCATGGAACTAGGGCAAATGATTGGGAGAAGCGTTCGTCAAATGTAAGTAAGTATTTTGATAAGTACGAAGGATACATATCTTCGCACGATTTTTTAAGAGCTGACGACGAAAAACTTAGCGCTCTCGCTAAGAAAATTAAAGGAGAACAATAAAAAAAGGCCTCGCACGCGAAGCCTTTAAAACTATTGGTCAGTGGTCTCTAGAAGTTATACACGGCCTCGGCGGTTTTCCGAAAAACCCAATCCTTGGTAACTTCTTGTTGGTCTCGAGGAAGAAGTTCCACAGCCCTCTTTATCGCCAACATCGACTGCCAGTGAGCGTGCGTCGCACTTTGGGCGAGATGCCCGTATTCCCTGACCTCGTCGCTGTCCACCCAGTGGTACTTGAAGTCAGTGACGATTCGCTCCCCTTTTTGCGGGTGTCTGTACGCGACCGAACGAATCAGGCTGAGAGGTTCGTCAGAACCAAACAGAATTCGCTCCTTACCGAAACATTTAAGTGCGAGCGAGACAACTTCTGCCGAAGGGTTAAGTGCCGTGTCCATGAAAACGTTGTCAAAGGCCGCCGCCGTTTTCATTGTCTCCTCCAGTCCCTGAATAACCATCTTGGACAAGCCAAGGTGAGCCAAGACCACTCTCTGTCGCGGAAAGTCTTTTACGACTTGCACCAAGTCGTTGATGCTTGCCACTAAAACTCGCGGCAGATGGAGGACTATTGGAATGTCACGCGCTTGACTCTCTTCAAGGATTTCTGGCCTGAAGAACTCGTAGATTGTCTTTGCCGTTGGGTCTACGTACGACCAGTACATCTTAAGTGCGGACACTCTCGGATGGGCCAGCATAGCGTTGGTGTACGCAACATCTTCCGGTAAACCAAAGAGTGCGATCCGGTCTTCTTCAGGGCTGTTCTGAAGCAGATACTGGTTGGCGGAACGGTGGTCAATTCCACGAAATGTTTTCGGAAAGCGAAGCGAACGAATCCGCTTGCCAGGAAAGAACATCTCATGAAGTTGCTTCGACATTTCGAGTGGGAAATACGGGAAAGTCGACAGCATATGGCCGCGAGCTCGCGGGTCTACACCATGTACATGTTCCTTCAGGTTGCAGTGAGCGTGAGCGTCGATGATGTCGTCGGGCAACCACCCAACAATTTCGTCGCGTATTTGTAACTCGCGCTCGTGCATCTGGAGAGCGTGAGCGTAGTATTCTTCGATTGGTAAGTCCACGATTGAATCTCCCAAATGTTAAAAGGACAAGATATACAACAAACATTACATTATTAATAAGTTAATCGCAAATACCCCCTCTACTTATGGAGAGGTTAGATATTGTTCGAGTTTTAACCCCCCCAATACCTTTCTTTTCACATTTTTTGCGTTAAACTCTAAGCATATGACTCTTAGAAAATTTTTCATCGGAAGAACAATTGGATTTTTAGTAGTTCTAATTTTAGTTGGCGGATTTTTCTTAACACAGCGTATTTTCTTTCCACAAACTCCTCTGATTGATTCATCCAGTCAGACTTATTCAAGCGATGTCTACGGTATATCTTTTACCTACCCGAAAAACTACGTCTTAAATGAAATAGAGGCACCGGGTAGTGGAATGCGTAAACACCACATTATTAATTTAATGCGTAGTGAAGATTTACCCGCTCCTGTTGGAGGAGAAGGACCTCAGTCGATTACGGTTGAGATTTATCAGAATAATCTAGATAATCAAACAACAGAAAATTGGATTCGTAACACTAGTGAATCAAATTTTAAATTATCAGACGGCAACTTAGCCTCAACCACACTTAGCAACTTCCCTGCCTTATCATATAGGTGGTCTGGTCTATATGAAGGTACGACTATCGTTACGGCGTTACCTTCGTGGGTGTATGTGGCGACGGTTACGTATTTAGAAATGGGTTCCCCAATCATCCAAGACTTTGTGCAAGTAAGAGATAGTATTCGCATTGCTCAATAAAAAAGCCTAATTTACCTTAGATTTAAGTTTTTTATTCTTTTTGGTATTGGGTGTACACTAAACACATATGAAAATAAACCCCTTTATAAATGCGTTAGGTGTAGTTGCTTATATCTTGGTAGTTGTTGGTATTATTTATTCTTTACAATCACCTAATACTCCTGATACCATACTTGCCCCTATATTCCTACTTAGTCTCTTTACACTTTCTGCCGCGGTCATGGCATTTCTGTTTTTCTATCAACCGTTTAAACTTTATTTCGACAATCATAAAAAAGAAGCACTCATCTATTTTATGAAAATGGTTGGTTACCTGGCTGTTGTGGTATTGGTTGCTTTTTTCGCACTATTTTACTTTCGTGCTGAAAACTCGATAACTTTTCCAAAAGGCGGAGAAAAATTAGTTCAGGGACAAAGTTATCAGCTCACATGGACTGGTGGGCGCGAAGAAACTACACAGATATTTCTAATTGATGTTTCGCTTAAAGATGAGGGCTCATCGGTAAGTATTTCAGACAGAGTCTACGGAATCGAAAATAAGCACGCCTACACTTACACTATCCCTACAAATATAAAACCAGGTATATACGAGTTCCAAATAGGAAGTCTAACTAGTCCAACTTTTGAAATTGTTTCGAAATAACATCAGTTTCTGAAACTTCTACCGCACTTACCTATGGGTGCACCCCGCCCAGCAACAAGGACGTCTCATCCCTCCTAACATTTTTGAACGAGTCTTTTCAATGCGTCCTTTTCTGGTCTTTTCTTGCTTGGCTTCCTCAACCCAACATATCCACTCGTTGCGAGCCAGAGGTGTTATATCCTCCCACAGTAGTTTTACCTTTGGCGTAGCGATAATCATATCCCGCAGATCTTTAGGGAGTTTATGTACAACGCCACCAGAAATTCGTTCTGTCATATAAGATTAGAATACCAAAGAAAAGATAAGTGGTATATACTTAATATTATTAAGTTATAAAAACATATATGATGCAAAATCTAAATTATTTTACAACAAACGGTTCTATGTATTCATGGTTACCTGCTTTTGGCGGATTATTTATGCTTATGATGATCTGGGGTCTCATTTGGAAAGGTCTAGCACTTTGGCACTCTGGAAGACGTGGACAAGTTTGGTGGTTCGTCGCCATGCTTTTGATTAACACTGCTGGTATCTTAGAAATTATTTATCTATTCGGATTCGCAAAGTTGAAAGTTTCAGAATTGTTTAGTAACCATAAATAGTTTGTAGCACTTTAGTAGTTATTCCATGAAGATTTTTCTTATTTGCAGTAAAAGTTTTTACGATAGAATTCCCGAAATTAAAAATCAACTGGAATCTGCTGGTCACGAGATAACGCTACCCAATTCATACGATAATCCGCTCGCGGAAGATGAGTTTAGAAATCTAGGTGTTGACGAACATGCAAAATGGAAAGCGGGAATGTTAAAACATAGCACAGACGTCATAAACGATATGGACGCGGTTTTGGTTTTGAATTTCGAAAAGAAGGGTGTTGCAAATTATATCGGTGGAGCTACTTTTCTAGAAATGTATGATGCTTTTAGATTAGGAAAAAAGGTTTATTTGTATAATCCTGTTCCAGAAGGAATACTAA
Source organism: uncultured Candidatus Saccharibacteria bacterium (assembly GCA_964348675.1). Classification (GTDB taxonomy): domain Bacteria; phylum Patescibacteriota; class Minisyncoccia; order Phycocordibacterales; family UBA5272; genus UBA11704. Next base: position 38,390 of record CAYGDF010000001.1, on the reverse strand, counting down.
AAGATGAAATCATCGGCTTCTCCCCTATCGTGATAAATGGGAATTTGGAAGAAGTAAAATAAATCAATTTCAAGTAGGAACAAGGCATTTCTTAAATAATAAATAAACCGCCTGATAGGCGGTTTATTTATTATTTAACTTTTACTAATTATTGTGGTTAGACCAACTTACGCACTGCCCTTGATTTCTGAATGATGGATTTGTGAATGTTTTCCATCCTCCTTTTTTACACATGTCTTTTGTTGTTGGTGTGGTTGTTGATGTTGGTGGAGGCACTACTATAATCGGGGTATTATCCACAATTACAGACCATGTCGTACTCCAAGCACTCATGTTGCTTGCAAAATCAACAGCCCTAACATGCCAATAATACGTTCCACTCGGTGTTCCAGCAGTTCCAATTTCAGAAACATTTAGGAACCCTGAAGTGTAAACAGGTGTCACAAATGAACCATCAGGATTAGTTGATGATGAATTAGAAACTTGATATACGTACCTCATTGGCAAGAATGGATCTATTACATCAGTCCAATCAGCTTTTGTAAATCCAGCAGTTGTTGTAGAGTATCCGTTTATTGGAGATAGAAGCGTAGGCGCCACCAGTATCGGAGAAGATGTTCCACTCGTTGATACCCATGTACCACTTCGTGATCCTCCGCAATTATCTGACCACGTACCGCTCATGTTACCGGTAGTTGTGGCTACTAGACCATCAATTGTCATCGTACACACAGCGCCTAAGGTGTAATGTGTATTTAGATGCATGAAGTTACCACTCATTGTTCCGGTATCAATCATCCAGGTGTATGTGTGAGGGCCTCCTGCAGGATATCCACCCAAACCTGTCACTGACCCAGTGCTATCTTGTACCAGTGTCATGTCATGCATGTAAGATGCGCCAAGATAGTCAAATGAGATATTCCAAGCCCCAGTCGCGTCCCACGTAGGCGTTGTCGTGGCCTCTGCTGTGGCGCCGGAAAAGGAGAATAGCAATGCTAAAACTGCGATTGCTAGAGTTATTCTTTTTGTCATATTATGTATAGATTAGTTTTTATAATTACCAAAGGGTGCTGTGTACCCAATATAGATGACGGAAAACCGTTAAAATTCTTACATTTTTTTGGATTTTTTACCTACTTTCAAGGTATAATTAGACTACGCTTTCTAATTTAGCCTATTTTATTTAAATAATTAAACTCTTATGGATATTTGGAAGCATGGTAAATATGTCGATATGTGGTCTTTGGTACATTTCCTTTCAGGATTTTTATTGGTGGCCATTTTTTACAAACTGGGATATCAAATTACTTCAGCACTCTTTATTTCAGCCCTGCTACTGATGGCTTGGGAAGCATTTGAATGGGTTGTCAAGATAATCGAGCCATCTGTTAATGTAATTATGGACATTATTGTCGGTCTGTTCGGCTTTGCTATCGGCGCAATTTTGTTTTACTTTTTGAATCAACCATTTGAGGATTACTTTTATATTATCGCCCTACTCACGGCCGCTTTATCACTTTGGGGGTTCTTAGATTTTAAAAAGAAAGGTTACAGATAAACTTCACAAAAATAAAATCACCAAGTTCTTTACCTGGTGATTTTATTTTTATGGTAATTAAATTATTTTCTATTTAGAAAATAATTTTGAGAACCATCCGAATACACCGAAAACATTCTCATGAGCTTTTACATATGCTTCTATTTTAATCTGTTGATTTTCTAGAACTTTGATTTGAGCATCAAGGGCAACTCTGTCAGATTCATTAACAACTCCAGAAAGAAGAGTTTTTAATTGAGCAATATTTCCACTCGTAGTAGCGATTTCACTTCTTATAACTCCAAGATTTTTGTAATCAGTTCCAAGCAAAAGTGTTCTTAAAGTGCTACGCCCGTCTACTTTTGCCATGGCACTTGTAGTTGTGGTCGCAGAAACGTTTTGCTTCTGTGCAATAAGTCTAACTTGGCTTCCGATTCCACCTTCACGATTTGCAATATCTAGCAGAGACTTAACAAATAAAGAAACCGCACTTCGATGAGAGTCCGCATTCAACTGCCCATCAGTGTTTGCGGTAGTGCTCGCATTATTATTTTTGGTAGTTGTGGAGTTTCCTTTATTTTCTTTTACAGTAGTACTAGCAGTGGTGCTGGCTGTCGCAGCCCCCACGTTCGCCTTAGCAGAAACGCTGACCGATAGCCCTTGAGCACTTACAACTGAAAACGTGGCAAGTGCTGCCAAAATAGTTGAAACGAGAATTGTTTTTGTTTTCATGAATCTTATTACTAAATTATTAAGAAAAGACTTCCCATATTTATATTAAAACGCATTATGGTCATTGTCAAAGTCCTTATTCACGAAAATAGAGGGGAATACCCTCTATTTTAGGTAGATTATTTACCGTCGTCAGACTTTGGTTCTTCGTCTGGTTTATCTTCCCCTTCCTTTTTGGGTTCATTTGGGTTAGATGGATTTTGAGTTCCATTTTTATTTCTTTTATCGTCGTAGTTTTGGTTCATAGTTTTTGATGTAGAGATTTTTAGTAAAGCAAACTTTATAGAGGGTAGTATTTACCCCGTGCATACTAGTGACGTTGCTGTATGGACTTTCTTACCTCTATTTAAAGTTTATAGCGAAACTATACATACCCATGGCACAAATCCCTTGAATTACATCTCCTTGTTCAGGTGTTCCTGCATCTATTACAGTTTCTCCTGTGTTTGTTAACATTTTTCTAAAATTAAGCGAATTAATCACAAGCGCTGCCGAACAGTCATAAGTGCTGTTTGTTTTAATAACTAGTTTTGTCGGAATTCCGGAAGTTGCAACTGACACTCTTGGCGAATAGCCACCTTTTGCTGTTATGGTTACGTACTGAATACCACCTCTTATTTCACTATTTTGAACAGCCTTATTAACCGTTTCACTTTTCGGTGCATCTGTTTTATCAAAACCGCCAAAAGCAAAATAAGAAGCCGAGGCGATGATTAGCAGAGACAAGATGATTGAGGTGGTTTTACTCATAGATTTTATTATATGTTAAATAGTGGATTAATAACACCCAAACCCGCAAGTCCGGCTAGAAGTGAGAATAATCCAAGTCCAATTACCACTATTCCGGCAGATTTAAAGAAGAGTGGTGCATGTTTGGAGTGCGCAAAAGAAACTGAACCGAATGAAAGAAGTGCGAGCACGGGTAGTGTTCCTAAAGCGAAGAAGAACATAATTAGTAATCCTGATGTAAATGATCCACTGGAAAGCGCTGAGAACTGCATAGATTGGGTAAACCCACACGGAAGAAAGAAGGTTCCAACTCCAAGTAGTAGTGGAGCGAGTGCCTGATGTTCTATTTTTCTAAAAAACTTGAAAATTCCAGAAGGTAGAGTTAATTTATTTTTCTTAAACACCCCGACTAAATTTAGTCCGAGCACTATCATAATCGCGGAAGCGAGCAGTCCTAATATGGATGAAAATATATAATTAATACCCACAGTTTCCCCAATTAGACCTAAAACTCCTCCGAGAACCGCAAAGCCAGCCAGTCTTCCGAAATGGAATAGATAAAAAGGTTTTTTATCTTTACTATCATCTTCTGCAACCTTTGCGGACAATGAAAGCACTAATCCTCCGACAACGGCTAGACAACTAGAAACCGAAGCGATAAGACCGATTAAGAAACTTGTCGTGGGCGTTGTTTGTCCGCCTATTCCGAAATTCAATATTCCTGACTTTTGTAATGCGAAAAATAAGACTAGAAAAGTTATACCGATTGGGAGTGCTTGCCAAAGAACATTTTTACTCCTATTAACCACGTTTTCTTTTTCGTAAGATAAAGAGTATTTATGATTATGAAGTTTTTCATTAAGAATCTTTAGCAAACCTTTCTGCTCGTTGTCAGTTTCAAAAGTAACAGTTTCAGTTTTCAAATCAACATTAACATTTGAAATTCCTTCTTGCTCACTTAAAATATCTTCTATCAATATTTTGCATGAAGCGCAATGTGTGCCAGAAACGTGTAAAGTGTATGATTTCATATTTTATAGAGTTTTAGCTTTAATTCTTAAAGAGTTAGAGACAACCGATACCGATGACATGGCCATAGCAAATCCGGCAAAGACGGGTGACAGCAATAGACCAAACACAGGATAAAACGCACCGCCAGCAAGAGGGATGCCTATGACATTATAAAAGAATGCCCAGAAAAGATTCTGCTTTATCCCGTTCATGGTGAGTTTCGATAGGCGTACTGCTTTAACGAGTTTAGAGATATCTCCACCTAGAAGCGTTATACCAGCGGATTCGATAGCCACGTCAGTCCCAGTGCCCATGGCAATCCCAATATTGGCCTGAGCAAGTGCTGGAGCATCATTTACGCCATCTCCTACCATGGCCACGATTTTACCGTTAGATTGGAGGTTTTTTATTACATTTAGTTTGTCTTCTGGCATTACTTCGGCGATTACCTCGTCTATTCCGACAAGTTTTGCGATATATTCGCCAGTGTTTTTGTTATCCCCCGTAAGCATTATTATTTTCTTGTTTAACTTATGCAACGCCTTCACAGTCTCAATGGCTTCGGGTTTAATCGGATCTGTTACATAAGCAACTGCTAAAAGCTTATCTTTTGTCGCAAGTAAAACTGGAGTCTTACCATTTTTCGTTTCTCTTTCTAAAGACTTAGTGTCATGTTTTATATTTAGATCTGCAATCATCCTCATATTTCCAGCAAAATATTCCACTTCATTTATTTTTGCTCTTAATCCTTTTCCTTTAAGGATTTCAAAATCACTTACGATGCCTACGTTTATATTATTTTCTTTTGCGTAATTAACAATCGCATTAGCAATCGGATGTTCGGATTTACTTTCAAGCGTCGCCAAGATTGAAATAACTTCCGCTTCCGTCATTTCGCTTTTAATTTCTATATTTGTAAGTTCTGGCTTTCCTTTTGTAATCGTTCCAGTTTTATCTACTACTATTACGTTTGCTTTGTGTAATGTTTCCAGTGCCGCCGCATCCTTCACAAGGATTCCTTCTTTTGCACCTTTACCAACTCCCACGATAATTGCAGTTGGAGTAGCAAGACCCAGCGCACATGGGCAAGCAATAACAAGTATTCCAACAAATGAAGTTAAACCGTAGGATAGTGCTTGAGAAAAACCTAAAACGGGAATTCCAAAATAAAGCCATGCTCCAAGCGATACGAAAGACAAGACTAAAACTATTGGAACAAAGACTGCCGATATTTTATCCGCCATGGCTTGAATCGGGGCTTTACTTCCTTGGGCATCCTCCACCATTTTTATTATGTGAGATAAAAGCGTCTCAGAGCCGACCTTAGTTGCTTTAAAATTAAAAGTACCCGTCGTGTTTATCGTTCCAGCCACTACTTTTGCTCCGATTGATTTTTCTACAGGAACTGGCTCCCCCGTAATCATCGATTCATCAATGTAAGAAAATCCCTCAACCACCTCTCCATCAACTGGAATTTTTTGTCCAGGTTTTACTATGACTATATCTCCTACCACCACCTGTTCTGCTTTAATTTCAACTTCTTTTCCGTTCCGGATAACAAGAGCGGTTTTTGCTTGCAAATTAAGAAGTTTCTCTATGGCGTCGCCAGTTTTTAATTTAGAACGTGCTTCTAAAAACTTTCCAAGGGCAATAAATGTAATAACTATAATTGTTACATCATAAAAATTGTATTCAACGTTTAAATATGGTTTCAAAACATTTTCAAAAGCCGTCACGATGAAACTATAAATAAAAGCAACGGAGGTACCTAAACCAATCAAAGTATCCATATTAGCCTTTCCGTATCTGAAAAATCTATACACACCGAGTAAGTATGGTTTACCTATGCTCACAAAGATGTACGTAGCGAGAATTGGCAATAAGTGATGGAAAAAAGTGCTTACAGTGGGAGACATCTCCGCCACTAGTTTATATTTACTGAAAATATCCCACCCCATAATGAAAATACTAATTAGCGCTACTGGGATTGCGCCAAATAAACTTTTTTTCATCGTAGAAATTTCCTCTAATTTTTCAGATTTAGACTGACTTAATCCGAGGTGAGATTTGTGTTCATCTTCACTCATACCCATTTCACCTGCTGACGGCATATTTATAGACGAATCAACTAGCGTGTATCCCAAGGGCTCTAACTTTTTATTAAAATCTAAAATATTAGCCTTTGCTTGGTCGAAAGAAATTTTCGCATTCTCTGTACCACTGTTTACAGAAATATTTTCTACACCATCTACTTTTTTTAATGTTCTTTCAATAATGCTTGCACAACTGGCGCAGTGCATACCTTTAACGCGATAGATTTGAGAATTTTGCATGTTATTTTCTTTTAAGTTGATAAACCTTAAGAACTTCATTTACAGCCTTTTCCGTATCACCCTTTTTAATCTGTTTAACCACGCAAGTAGAAAGATGACCTTCAAGTAGAAGATCTTCGACATTAGAAAGACCTTGCTTAATGGCTGAACTCTGGGTAATGACATCTATACAGTATTCGCCACGTTCAACCATTTCTCTGATTCCCCGCACCTGACCCTCTATTATTTTTAATCTGCGTATTAATTTCGGATTATTATTTTGCATACTCTTAATTATATACCCCCTAGGGGGTATAGTCAAGTTGATAAGTTAATAAAGATTTTAGATCTACAAAGTGGTACACTTAATAAATGGAAAAAATAAATATAACTAACAACACATTATCTGGTGGGATTTGGTTGGGGGGCTGGTTATTCACTATAGGATTTCTACATTTAACCTTTGTTAAGGGTCTGTTTGCTGTCCTTTTGTGGCCATACTACTTGGGTATTTTCTTTGCCCCGATTTTTGGAGCATAGGTTAAAAAATGAAGCCGTACTCAAAAGGAATTGTCTTTGGAGTTTTCGATAACTTTCACCTTGGACATGAACATTTTTTAAGAGAGGCATTTTCTTTGTGTGAAAAACTAACAGTGGTGGTGACGTTACCTGAAATTTCTAAAATTTTAAAAAACACCACTCCAAAAGACTCACTGGATAAACGAATAAAAAATGTAAAAGATTCCAATCACAATTTAAATGTTATAGAGGGTGATTCTAAATTAGGAGAATGGTCAGTATTAAAGCAAGAAAAGCCAGACATTATAATCTTGGGGTATGATCAACAAGGAATCGCCGATGAGTTAGAAAAAATAAATATCGAGTATGTTGTTTTGGGTGCCCACTATCCTGAAAAATATAAATCGAGCCTAATGTAAAACCGATTACGCACTGAAATCTAAGTAAGAATACCCCCTATCCGTGCGTCATCAGTGCTATGAGGGTTTTCTTTCTTATTATTTGGCGTGTTGGTGTTGTTATGGTCCTTTTTATAACACTTATCTACCTGATAATAAGGCTTGGATCTGACCAGTACATAACACAAGATAGAGAAAAACTCCCTCATGTTCGTACTGCTATTGTTTTAGGTGCAGGTGTACTAAAAAACGGAGAATTAACTGAAATACTTAGAGACAGAATGGATAGGACATTGGAATTGTACGAAAAGGGTTTAGTTGACGTGATTTTGGTTACAGGAGACGATGGAAGTTCTTTTTATAACGAGGTTAATCCGTCAAGAAATTACTTGATGTCAAAAAATATTCCGAGCGAACACATTTTTTTAGATCATGCTGGCTTTGACACATACAGTAGCATGTATCGCGCACGTGAAGTTTTTCTTGTCGACAAAACCATTATTGTGACTCAGTCGTTTCATTTACCTCGAGCGGTGTTCATCGCTCGGAAGTTGGGGATTGAAGCCTACGGATTTCCTTCCGACCAACATACTTATTCAGTGAAAAACAATGCGCGGGAGTTACTGGCCAACATAAAGGCTGTAATGGATATCGTATATAAAAGAGTGCCGAAATATCTGGGTGAAGAAATACCGATTACTGGAAGTAGCGCGGACTCTATTTAACTAAATTTGATATACTAAATATATGAAAAAAACAACAATTGCTATCACTGTGGTCGTGGTTCTTCTCGTAGGTTGGGCGCTTTATTATTCAGTCATAAATAAACCCAATATCATTATAGCGAACTCTTTTGAGGAGTGTGTAACTGCTGGATACCCTGTTATAGAAAGTTATCCGAGACAATGTAGAACTTCTGGTGGCATTACTTTTACAGAGGCACTGAAAGTAGAGATGAAATATGTTAACGCAACAGATGATCTAATTAAGGTATCATCACCTAGACCAGGTGCAAAAGTTACAAATAATTTCGGCATAACAGGCACCGCAAGAGGAACGTGGTATTTCGAAGCTTCTTTCCCAGTCGTGGTTACGGATAATAATGGCATAGTTTTGTTCCAAGGGCCGGCACAAGCCCAGTCTGATTGGATGACCCCAGATTTTGTTCCTTTTAAAATTGACATTAAAATACCTGGAAGCTACACAGGGCCAGCGACCGTTACTTTAAACAAAGACAATCCATCAGGCCTCGCTGAGAAAGATGCTTCTGTTTCACTTCCGATAAATATTGGGAATTAACGAAATAAATTTATGATAAGAGTAATTACTGAAAACGTTTTCTGGAGAACTCACGGATTACTTTTGGCTAGATTAATAATGGGTGGAATCTTCTTGATGGCAGCTTACATGAAGTTTAGTGATATTGACAGCACCGCTCTTTACATTACTTCGGTAGGTTTTCCTCTACCTAAACTACTTACATGGCTTGCTGCGATATTTGAGTTAGTGCTTGGTTTATGCATAGTTGTTGGAGTATTTTTTAGAGGAGCATCTCTTCTGCTGTCTGCTTACGTTATATTCCTAGCGTTTGCCTTTCATGGGCCGTCTCTTTGGAACTATAATCCAAATGAGTTTGGATTTTTCGTAGACCATTTTGTTATGATTGCTGGTTTTCTTTTTATGATTGCACATGGCCCGGGAAAAACTTGGACACTAAAAAACTTAGGAATTAAATTAGACTAATCAATAAGTTAAATAACGGAATAAGTAAAAAGAAAACCGTTTCCAAGAAAAAATCCTAATTTACAGTCTGTAACAATTGGGTTACTAGATACGTCTCTTGTGGTATGAACGAAAAAAAGAATAACTTCGATAGATACTATAAGATTCTATTGCTTGTAGTTTTTCTTCTGTTTTGGGGATGGTCCATGTGGAATCCAACCCACCAAGATAATTGGTTACTAGAAAACAAGGCTGTCTTCTTTTCGGCTCCATTTATATATTTTCTTTTCATTTGGTACATAAAATTTTCTAAATTATCACTAACATTGGTTACTCTTTTCACATTACTTCATCTCGTGGGGGCTCATTATGATTACGGCTCTGTTCCTTTTGGAACAACACTGGGGACAATATTTGAAACTAGTAATAACCTCTACGATAAAATAGTTCACTTTTCCTTCGGGTTATTGATAGTTTATCCTCTGCGTGAAATGTTTCTAAGAATTGCCAAGATGAAAGGTTTTTGGAGTTATCTATCCCCTTTTATGGCTATTATAACTTTAGGTACTTTTTATGAAATATATGAATGGATAACCGTGCTTAAATACAATCCCGATGTCGGCTATTTATTTATAGGAGGAAGTGATCCCTTTGACGCAACGAAAGATCTCTTTGTGGCGATGATTGGGTCGTTAATTACTCTATTTCTAGTGGCCTGGTTAGAAAGGATAGTTTCCAAAAAGAGATTTATTCAAAATATCAAAAATAGTTTCGTGCGAGATAAAAGAACTTACCCAAAAGAAGATGAACATATACACAAAAAACTCGAAGAAATATCTTAACGTCTTAAAGTCAAAAACCTGCTTTTGTTGGCCTGTACAACCTTAGATGCTAAAATTTCTGTTTTGTCACTTTTAATATACCCAAAAACATAAACCATAAAATCTGTGTCTATGTCATCAATCTGTATCTGTTCTTCATTTCCAGTTAAAAAAGTAGAAGTCGCATCATAAAAAACTTTTACAGTGGAACTAGCCATTTTAAATAGGAATGAATTTTCTGTGGTATTTATATTAATTATTTTCCCTTTTCTAACTTTTATTTCGGTACCAAATGTTGGTCCAGTAACAATGTTCAAAGTTTCTAGCGTACTGGTTGAAATAAATAAAGTAGTTGTACTGTTCTGTAAATTTGATGTAACACTATTTAAATCTCCCCCTACCCCTTTAGTCTCTGTGGTTGCATAGGCAAGTGGTAAAGTTAATGAGAAAACTATCATGATAATAGAGTAATTTTTTGAGAATAGGATAGATTTCATCGCTTTCATAATATTTCTTCTTAAGTACTTTTTACGACGTACATTGTTGGATAATCTTACAGATATATTTTGTAAGTAAAAGTATCTGTAACCGTCATGGTATTAGCACCTATTTCTGATGGGGCGCGTACTTCTTAATAAAATAATTTTCAAAAACATATGATTACAACAATTGGCATCTTTACTAACCACGGTAATGCGGAGAACGCACTTAGGGAACTTAGAGATTTCGGTGTGGGTGAGAAAGAACTATCTTACGTATATAAAAACATAGACGGGGATATTAAAGACTCGCAAACTGGCGAAAAGGTTGGCGCCGGAGCGGCCAGTGGTGTGACTACGGGTGCTGTAGTCGGCGGTCTCGCTGGTCTTGTTGTAGCAAATGGCGTCCTTCCGGGATTGGGGACATTGTTTGTTGCTGGTCCGCTTGCTACAGCCCTAGGTCTCACTGGCGCTTTGGCAACGACAGCGGCTGGCGCTGCTACGGGGGCAGTGGCTGGTGGACTCATAGGAGCCCTAACAAAGTTAGGAGTCTCTAAAGACGATGTAGAACTATACGAAAAACATGTCCGTGAAGGTGATGTATTAATTGTATGTCACGGCGCACCTTCAAGCGTGCAGGATATTTTCCTAACTCACGGAGCAGTAGAAGTAAGACAATACCAAGAAAATGGCTAATGTTTCTGTAAATAACAAACCAACAGAAACCCTCTTTATGGAGGAGTTTTACTGGTTCGGTAATCCCGATAGCGTATACTGGATATTATCTCCACGTTTTATGGTTAAACCATTTCAGAAATTAAATACGCCTGAAAAAATCCAAACCTACTTGGATTCTATTCCTTTCAACTATGAAAAGAATGGCGAAACTTGCATGTCACCAGAATCCGTTCTTAAAGAGAAGAAAGCGCATTGTATAGAGGGTGCGATGTTAGCCGCTGCGGCACTCAAAGAAACAGGACAGAAGCCACTTGTTATGAGTTTGAAAGTTAAAGGAGAAGATTATGACCACGTTGTCGCTTTGTATAAAAGAAATGGTTACTGGGGTGCAATCAGTAAAACTAACCACGCAGTACTTAGGTATAGAGATCCTATATATAAAACCATCCGTGAGTTGGCTTTATCTTATTTCCACGAATACTTTTTGACTAAAAACGGTGAAAAAACATTAGTCGGTTTTTCCCGACCGATTAACTTAAACAGATTCGGAAAGAATTGGATAAACGCAAAGACAGATTTATGGAAAATAGCAGAAACTATTTTTGATATGAAGCATGAGTCGATTATTCCCAAGAAGAATCAGAAATATATCAGAAAGGCCTCTAAAGTAGAAAGAGAAGCCGCCAGTATAAAAGAGTGGGGGAAATAATCGGTTGACAATACTAGGTAATGTAATAAATACTAGGAGTATGAACTTCATTGGGAAAAATCTATGGTGGGTAGCAGGTATTATTGCTGTTGTTTTTTATTTTAATTTTATAAACACAAATCCTTGTGACTCCCCTATCTCATATAAAATAGGAAAAGTTGATCCTGGATTCAAATTATCTGAAGCCAAATTAATATCTTCAATTAAAGAAGCGGCTGATATTTGGGCAAATCCTTTAGGTAAGGAACTTTTTGTTTATAATCCCAATGGAGAGTTGGCTCTGAATTTAATTTATGACGAAAGACAAAAAACAACCCAACAAAATCAGGTGTTAAAGGCCGACGTAGACAAGATAAGTAAACTGGCTGGTTCTGTAAAAGAGGAATATGAAGGGTTGCTGGCAGATCTAGAGAGAGATAAACAGATATACAATGCTGAATTATATAAATTCCAGATAGAGCGTGATGCTTATTCTGAAAAAGTAACGTACTGGAACGAGCGTGGTGGCGCGCCATCTGATGAATATAATAAATTACAAACTGAGAGACAAAATCTTTTAACAGAACAGCAAACCTTGGAAAAGAAAGGGGTAATTTTAAATAATACTGCTGAAAAAGTTAATGTTTTTATAAATAAATATAATTTGCTTGTTCAAACAGCGAACGCCAACATAGATACAATCAATCAAACTGCCGGACAAGAATTCCAAGAAGGTTCTTATGACCCGACTACAAACACTATAAATATTTATGAGTACAGTACTCAAAACAAACTAAATCGTGTGCTGGCTCATGAATTAGGTCACGCGTTAGGAGTAAATCACAATAGTAATCCGATTTCTATTATGTATTCACTAAACCAAAGTAGTACACTTACTTTAAGTGAAGATGATGTGCGAGATCTTAAAACTTTGTGTAAGGTAAAATAATTCTAGAGTTTAACTTCATTTACCTCCGGCACACCTTCTCTTGTCACTAAAAATTTTACCCTACCGATGACACGCTTATTACCAACTTTAACTGTAACTCGCCACAAACCTTCAGTTATATTTTGCTTTTGAGAGTACGCTCTATAACCGTCTTCTCTGCCACCTTCTAAAGTAAAAGAAATTGGCACGCCAGATGTAAACCATTTCTTTTTTTCATTGTCATAATATTCCCAAACGTATGAAATAGGGGCGGTTAATTCTGCTGGAGCGTTTACGGCACTAAAAAAGAAGACGCCATCATCTACGGGCATTAAATGATAAATCGGTGTGCGGTATTTTGCCCACTTTCTGTCATCTCTTTCTTTTTGAGCGATAAAATCTCCTTCACCGTTTCTAATCACATTATGATAAACACCGGCATCTTTAAGTGAAAGAGGTACTGCTGGCATTACGTTTAGAAAATAAAGCATAGCCACAAACATTGGAATTCCAACGGCCAAGGCGTATCCACGCGGTGCTTGAAAAAGAGCATTCTCGGAAGAAAATTTCAGTAAATAAATATAAGTGACAGATATTAAAACAGTGATGCCAACAGCTAAGGCGAAGGTTGTATCATTTTGAACCTTTAACCAAAGTGGTGCATTAAATATTACAAAGAATAAAAGTGCAGTTAACAGAACCCCTATGTCTAAAGCGAATCTAAAATCATGTGTAGATACAAATTCATTTGCAAAGATACAAAGAAGCAAAATTAAAAATAGTGGCCAAGAAACAGACAGTTGAGCGCTACGTATAGCAAATATAAAAACAAACGATAACGCAGAACCAGAAAAGTAAGAAATGCCGAAAGTGGCAAATGAGTAAACTTTTTGTTCAAACTCACTTGCTGTGTTTCGTGACACCACCCACTCTCGAAACATGATAAGGAGTCCAATTAAAAACAAATATCCGAAACCAACATATCTCGCTATCGGATCTTCTATGTCTGGTAGCAAAAAAGCATCAAACAAAAATCCGGCAAGAAAAATAATCGTAGTTAAATGTGCCGTGTGTTTTGTTAGAGAAGATAGTCTTTTATACATTGCAATAAGTGTACTAATTAAAACTTAAAAGTGCTATCGCTTTCTTATCTGTCCACAAAACCGCCAAGATAACTAGCCTCATAAACACAAAGATTATCTTTAAAGATTTTTTCTGTACCTGAAAGATTACTCACGTCACCCACAAAACTGTTTTCGTATCTCCAATTATCTTTTTCGTAGAGTGTCGGCCCTCGATACGGCATTTCGTTAGTATTATTAGAAAGCGCTGACATTAAAAACTTATATACATCAGCGTGAACAACGCCCTCATAGACTAATCCATAATAAACCATCATCCAAATCGCTTTGTTCTCTAAAAAAATAACCTCACGACCACAATATGGCTCACCACCAAAATAGTTGTCATGCATTTTATAACCACCCTTTTCATAAACAATAGTCGTAGAACCATCACCCTCTTTATGTTTAAGAGATTCATCCCCAGAAGCGTAAGTGGCTCGGCTTGCTTCAAATATAAAGTTTTTTAATTCTATTTCATCCATAATCACTGTTCCACAACAGACAGCAAAACTGCCTCAAAAGCAGTCCAGGAATGGCTATCCGACACTTCTAACAAATGACGCTTCTCTAGCAGTTCTAGCACTAGTTTTGAGCCTATGGTATGAGGATAGGTGCTAGCAATGCGAGTAAGTTCGGCCTTTTTATCATCTAACTGGCCTATTCTAATTAGAAGTCCTTGTCTAACTAGTTCTATGAATTCATCATAAGTGCGAAGTGCAGAAGAATTTCTAGTTTTCAGTCTTTTCAGTTTATCTATTATTCCTTTACTATTTTTCTGGCAAACTACGTCTAGTAACTCTAAAAGTGTTTCTTCGTGGGGAGTTCCTAAAGTCGCCATTACAACTTCATGATTAATTTTCTTTTCAGATACAGCGAGAATTTGCTCAAGCACTCCAAGTGCATCACGATACGAACCCTTACCATGACGTGCGATTAATTCAGCGCTTTCTTTTTCAAGTGATCTAACTTCTTGCTCTACAACATATAGCAATCTATCCACGAGTGTTTGAATGTCAGGCTGTTTAAACTCAACCTTTTGACAACGAGACACAATCGTCTGTGGTAATTTATCTGGATCAGTGGTAGCTAAAATAAACACAACATGAGACGGCGGTTCTTCTAGAGTCTTAAGAAGAGCGTTCGCCGCTTCCTTAGTGAGCATGTGGGCTTCATCTACAATATAAACTTTATAAGGAGATGAAAAAGGTGCGGTGCGTACCGCATCGCGAAGTTCGCGGATTTCGTCAATACCACGGTTACTTGCTGCATCAATTTCAATTATGTCTTCGGGGTTACAACCAATGTCTCTGGCAAAAATTCTAGCAACTGTAGTCTTTCCGGTTCCACGTCCTCCGCAAAATAGGTATGCGTGCCCAATCTTTTTTTGTTTAATTGAATTCTCAAGTAAAGTGACCACTTGGTCTTGTCCCACAACATCTTTGAAGGATTGCGGTCGATATTTGCGATAAAGCGCTACATACTGTGTCATGTTAGAATTATACCATAATGATTTTATCTAATTTTACTTGGGCTTTGATTGTTTTTACCATCTTCGCCCAGACAGCGAATCGTCTTTTGACCAAATATGCTCTGTTTAATGTTAAACCATTACCTCTTACAATTTTTACTAATGCCGTCAGCGTAGTTGTATTGTTACCTTTTGTTGTGGGAAAGTTCGGATTGCTGAAAAACCTAAATGCTCATCAGATGTTACTTCTTGTAACCGCCGGAATTGCCTGGGGAGTTTTTGGATACGTGTACAATGTGGCCTTAGAAAAATCCCCTGTATCAACCTTTACCATCATCACGCAACTGCAAGTTATTCTCGTCGCTGTTTTAGGTTTTTTATTCTTGGGTCAAAAAATTTCGACGAATTTGGCTTTAGGGATTCTTTTTATATGCACTGCGTCTATTTTAGCCAGTTATAAAAAAGAAAAAGATAGAGACATAAGCAATGTCGCATTACTTCTTTGTTTGGCTACCGCTTTTAGCGGAGCAATCGCTATTTTTTTAGATAGTTATAATGCTAAATTTTTCGACACGCTTTTATACGTCTGGTTAATCATGTTCATGTCTAATATTCCTCTGTATTTTTTCTATAAACCAAACCAGCAAGATTTTAGTATTAAAAGACTGTCTTTTTATCTTCCGGTAGGAATTATTTTTACATTATCATACGCTCTTTCAATTAAACTAGTTTCTCAGCCAGATGTACAAATTGCGTACGTTTATCCAATGTTAAGACTTGGAGCGATACTGGCTGTGATTATTGGAATATTTTATTTTAGAGAAAAAACAAACTGGCAGCAAAAAATTATAGCAATTTTACTTGCAGTCCTCGGTGCGGTATTTATAAAGCTTGCGTAGAAAGAAAAACTTTCACTTTCTCCTCTACTTCTTTTGAATTCTCACACTCCATCAGTTCTACTCGTAGTTCTTTCGCCCCGTCAAAACCATGAACATATGCCTTGTAGTGCTTTTTCATGATTGCGAAAGATTTTATATCTCCCAATTTTTCTTCATAGAGTTTAGTGTGCTCCACTAAAATCTTTAACCTTTCCTCAGTTGTTTTTCCTTTTTCAAATTCTTCTTCGTTAAAAAACCACGGTGTGCCGAACATTCCACGTCCAACCATTACTCCATCACACCCAGTTTCCTTGGCTTTTTGTTTTCCTTCCCAGACAGACTTCACATCACCATTACCTAAAATAATTGTTCCGCCGTCTTTTACTTCCCCGGTCATTTCGCGCACTAACTTAACTACTTCAGGCATTCTTTCCCAGTGAGCATCGACTTTTGACATTTCTTTTCTAGTGCGAAGGTGCACAGTAAGAACTGGAATGTTACATTCTAAAAGTTTTGGTAACCATTCCATAAATTCTATTTTGTTGTACCCCATGCGTGTCTTCACTGATACCGGTAAATGTTGCGCCCCTCTTTGTGCGGCACGAATTATTTTTTGAGCAGTCTTCCAATCTTTTATATGAGCCGCTCCAGCACCTTGCTTCTCAATACTTTTATCAGGACATCCCATGTTTATATCTATTCCATCAAACCCAAGTTCTCTACATAAAACCGCCGCTTTTTCCATATGCTCTTCGGTTGAAGTGAAAAGTTGGGCAACGACCGGTCTTTCATAATCCCCAAACTCTAGATCTCTTTTTAAAACTTCCCGCCCTGCACTGCATAAACCATCAGCAGAAACGAACTCCGTCCACATTACATCTGGCCCAGCGGGTTTAGAATATTTAGCAATCAGACCTCTAAAAGCCACATCCGTAACATCTGCCATTGGTGCAACGACTGAGAGTGTTTTTCCTTTCAAAATTTTTTCATCAATTAACTTCTGCCAAAAACCACGAACTGGGTTCATGTTAATTTTCTTCAATTCTTTTTTACCGAGAAGTTTCTGTAGAAGTGCTCGTAGCATTTGTGTTGTTATTAGTGTCAGAGATTATAGCCGCTCCTCCATCTTTTGTAAACTTATAAAAAACCTTATTGCCGAACCGCACATCTATATATTCAAGTGAGTCTTTTTTTGTTTCTAGCAGAGTTTTCAGTGGCTCCGTATCAATGGCGCTAATCACATTTGACCACTCCTTTTCCATATCCACCAAAGAATTCAACTTCACACTACTTCTGCCTTCGTTATTGGATAAAATAATATCTCCGTCAGGATTCACGCTTATTTTAGAAACATCAAATAGCACTGCATTGATTTTAGGAATTATGGTAGCGATTGAGTCAAATAATATTTCTGTACTCGTCGCCTTATCTATTAATAATTTACTTTCCATTAATCCGTCTTTTTTCTCGAGACTAATAGTAGAAGATGCGACAACAATAGTCGGTATGCTCTCTAAATCTTTAGATTCATAGTATATGTATCCGTCTTTTGTTACTGCACGCCTGTCATCAAGTTTAAAAGTTGCAGTGTAAGGGGTTATCTTAATTAAAAGCGTATGAAGCGGCTTAACACTAATATCAACTTCGTTTGTGTTTGGTAAAAGTTCTTTTACCAAAGATTTGATTTGACTACCTCTGTGGGTCAGGATTTTATTGGTAGGAATTACTTTGTAAATAGGAGTATTTGAAAGTTCTTTGATTTTATTTTCTATTTCGCTTTTTCTATCCTCTGGTGCACCTGTTACTTCGTAAGTATAAATAGTAAAAAAGTTTGTTTTGAAGTAAATATAAAAAGTAAAAATAACTATAGCCAAACCCAAAGTCCGGGTTAGAATTTTCTTCCAAAGAACAAAAGTCCTTTTTCTCATAGGGTTAATTTGAACGAAACGGTTTACCAATTACGGTTTTACCTGCCATGAAAGGAACTAAAACATCAGGCACCTTAATCGTTCCATCTTCTTGCTGATAGTTTTCAATAATTGCAATCAACATTCTCCCCACCGCAATCGCAGTAGCATCATTCATGTGTAGAACCTCCACCGTACCATCATTTCGCTTAACTTTCGTATTCAAGCGACGAGCCTGAAATCCACCAATATAATCAGCGCTGTGAGTTTCTCGGAAAGTATTCTGTCCTGGCATCCAAGTCTCAACATCAATCTGACGATAATCTGGGAACCCCATATCGCCAGTGCAAACCATAACAACTTGGTGAGAAAGTTTCAATGTTTTCAAGATATGTTCCTGGATGGCAACGAGAAAATTTTGCTCTTCTAATCCATTTTCTGGAAGTGAAAATACTTCCATCTCTATCTTGTCGAACTGATGTTGCCTTAAAATACCTTTAGTATCTTTGCCGTATGACCCCGCTTCGCGCCGAAAGGCTGTTGAGTATCCAGCATATCGAATGGGTAAGTCTTTTTCATCAATAACACTATCCATATGAATCGGTCCAAGTGTGTGTTCAGCACTTCCCACGAGCATCAAATCATCATTCGGGAACATATAGTGTTCTTCTGAGGTTAGGAACCGAGCCATGCGATTTTGCACTGCTGGTTTTACGAAAACAGGCGGAATGACTGGAATAAATGAAGCAACAGAAATGGATACTCCGGCTTCTTTCGCAATTGTTTCAAGTGTTTCCTGATCAGTAAGAATCTGGAAGCACTTTTGTACAAGTGCAAATTGAAGCAATGCTAGATCCCCCTTAATATACGCAAAGCGTGAACCAGAAATTCGTCCTGCAGTTTCAATGTCCAAAAATCCAAGTGCTTCGCCGAGTTCAAAATGCTCTTTCGGTGTAAATGAAAATTGAGGTGGAGTTCCCCACGAACGAATAATTTTGTTTTCTGTATCATCTTTACCAACTGGCGTATCTAAAGAGGTAATGTTGGGCACTTTCATCATAAGAGCGAAGTACTTCTTGTCAGATTCTGCAAACTCCGCTTCAACCTGTTCAGCCTCCCCTTTTAACCGAGAACCTTCCTCAATATTTCTTGATTTGGCTGCTTCGTTTCGTTTCTGATTAAGTTCATCAAGTTTCTGTCGTATGCCCTTTTTTTCATCAGCAAGAGAAAGGAGAAGATCTAGGTCAACTTCTCTGTTTCTGTTTCTGATTGCCTGTGCAACAATTTCCTTATTTTCGCGGATGAATTTAATATCTAACATGTCTTTTATTCTATCATATTTACAAGACTTCCAAAAAGTAACCTTTGTGGGATATACTTACTATTATGATAACCGAAAAGGACGAAGTGATGTTTGAGAACTTGAAAGAAGTCACCCCTCACATAGGAACTCATAGAGAAAGTTACAGACACACTCCGTCTGGAGTAAGAGATACTGTTGCTAAAAATATAGTGCGAGCGTCGGCTGCTTGCGCTGATTTTTTGTTTCAAAACAGATACTGTCATCGGGCTGTGGTACTTGAAACGATTGCTTCTGTGCCAGGAATGGTTGGAGGGTTACTTCAACATTTAAAATCTCTAAGGTTTATAAGGGATGATAGAGGCTGGATAAAAACTCTTTTGGACGAAGCAGAAAACGAACGTATCCATTTACTGGTATACAGCGAAATAGCAAAACCGAACTCTTTTGAAAAGGTCCTCATTTTTATAGTCCAATTTTTCTTTTACCATTTGTACTTTATTTTGTATTTAATTTCTCCAGCCACGGCCCACCGAGTCGTTGGATACTTTGAAGAAGAAGCAATTAATAGTTATGAACACTACTTAGCATTAATTGAAAATAGTATCCATGAAAATGTAGAGGCGCCTCAACTTGCCAAGAGTTATTGGAATTTAAACAGCGATGCACGTTTAGTCGATGTAATAAAAGCCACACTGAAAGACGAGATGATACACCGTGATGTAAACCACAGATTTGCTGACGATAAAATTGGAACCAGTCTCTGGAAATAATAAATCCCCAATTAATTGGGGATTTATTATTTGTCTTAAACGTAAAGACTTTTTACGCTGTCGGAGCATCCATAACTTCAGTTGTCTCTGGAACTGACTCAGGTGTTTCGTTGGGAGCAGAAACTACAGGCTCTTCCACAGATGAAGTTACTGTTGTGTCCACATTGTTTGTTGTATCATCTGACATATTTTTTGTTTAGTTAGCACCCGTTAAGCAACAAGGATACCTTGCTTTGGTTAATATTGCAAAGATTTAAGCATTTAATATGTTAAGGGTGCGTTTAATGGCGACGAAACCGTAAGCCCATAAGAGAGGCAACCAAAGAGGCATCATATTAAAAAGAGAATTTCTGTTAAAAGTTTCCACACCTGTTTTAATGAAAAAATATTCTGAAACTATCATTATAAAGAAACCTAAAACAAGAGCTGTAATATCATGTACTTCTTTCTTTATAAGAAGAGCGACTATAATTATGGTCATGTATACCACGGAAAGAACGTAGTCGTTTGCAATCAAAGGTATGAGTCCAACCATTAAAATTATCGGGAGAGAGTTTATTAAAATTTTGTGTATTTTGCCCATAAGGTTATTGTTGATAATGTAGTGTACATTTTACCACAAGACTCTTTTCTTGTTCCTATGGATATGGTAGTATTATAGACATTGTTTCCAGAAGGGCCCTTAGCTCATATGGTAGAGCGCCGGTTTTGCACTCCGGAGGTGAGGAGTTCGATTCTCCTAGGGTCCACAAAGACACAACAACCTGCCCTGTGGCAGGTTTTGTGCTTTGTGGAGGGCCGCAGTGATGTTTTGATAGCAATCAAAACCACGAGGGGCGGGCTGCGAGATTTTTGAGCGACGGCGGAAAATATTTGTAGCCACACTTATACGAGTTTACTATTGCTCTACTTACCTATTCAGAAACGCTCTTGAAAGTCTTCCAAAATATCCGGTAGAATTAATACCGTTCTTTGCTTGCCATTTTTTAAGCGCTGATTGGGTTAGTGGTCCAAAATAACTTGTTGTTCCATTGTAGATAAGAAATCCCTCTGTCATTAGAATTTCTTGTAACCAAGAAACATCTTCACCACGTGAACCTAACTTTAAATCACTAAGAAAGTTGTGTTTATTTTTTGAATCAAACGAAGAAGAAAGAGAAGAGATGGTTATAAAGGGACCATTTCCACTTGTTGTTGCGGTGCTCGTAGAATTAGATACTGTAGAAGTTGAAACACCCAAAACTAAACCCGGCTCCAATGTAGCGTATGTACACGTTCCCGTGTAGATGGCTGTAGGGTCATAATTAGTCGCTGTTTTATCAATACATCCAGGATATCCATTTGGTCCTCCCGCTCCACCTCTTTGCGTTGTTTCAATAGGCGGAGTAGAGGTACTGGTGCTGTCAGTACTAGTGGCTTGGGTAGAAGTTGCGGTGGTTGTTGTAGAAACAGAAAGTGTTGTGGTGCCAGTTGCTAACAACACGTTATCTATTAGGTACCCATTGGATAAATCAGATGATGAGGCTGTTCCCCTTTCATAAAAAACTAAAGAATTTACCGTGCGACTGGTGTTGTTAGGTGAAGGAAAGGCCTCTTGATCAAACCTGTAGAAATTCTCCCAACTTGTTCCCGTGTGAGCAAGAACACCATCCACGTAAATACTAACCACATCATTTCCTTCTCCGTCTAGAAAATCCATAGAAAATTTAATGGTATGCGGCAGTGATCGTGTGAGAGCCGTAGCGATTTGAGTTTCTCTGAAAGTTACCGGACTACTTGTTCCTATAACATCATCGAAATATATATTTATTCCTGAGAATGTATCTTCGAACCCTAATGAACTCATGCGCGTTCCATCCCCCCTGTCAGGAGATACCGATAAATGCATTCCTGGTTGTTCGTTTTGCGTTACAGAAGCAAGATCAAATTGCGCTTCAAAGTAAGTTTGACGCACACCAATGGGAGCGTCACCACTTTGGGCGTCAGTTTCTCCAACTTCATTTACAGTAGAAGTGGAGAAAATCTGGTCATATATAAAGACCGATGTTGTGGCATCTGATATACGAAGTGACTTACAACCAAAAGTTGGATATCCGAAAATATTAGAAACAACTTCTTGATCATACGTTCCAGTCACACGCCACCCACCTTGTCCATTTACAGACCCTAAATTAAAATCATCAAAACTATTTCCTGAAATACATTCCGGGGTAGTTGTGGCTTCGGCATAAGCGTACATCGGAACGACAAAAGCAAAAGCCAAATAAACCATAAACAGTAGACGAGAAATACTATATGTTTTTTTCATTTTATATAAATAAATTTATAATAAAGACACCTAACCAAAACTAAAAAAGTAACTTCCATCCGAACTGGAGAACCTACGACTACTGACGAAGCAAATAACAACTTTCTTACAACTTTCGTGTTTAAAACAAAAAAACACCCAATTGGGTGTTTTTTTGTTTAATGCTTTAACTAATTATTTCTGTTATGATCTCTTACCTTTCCTTCCAATCTCTCAACTTCACTTTTTACATCAAGAAGAAGTGCGAGAGTTTGTTCGACTTCTGTTCTTTCGGACTCAACCTCGTCGATTGTTTTATCAATTATTTTCTTGTCCTTCTTGATTCCAGACATAATTATTGAATCTCCAACAAAAACTGAAACAAAGAGCCCTGTAGCAAGTAAAATTACAGATCCGAAAATGACTGATCCCATCGGAGAAAACAAAACTCTAGAAAAACCATCTAGATTTTCAAGCGCGTCAGCAACGTGCCAAACACCTCGCCAAAATAAAACCAAACCGGTTCCTCCGATAAAAGTATAAATAAATGCATGGCGCGACAAAGTTCCACGTATACGGTCTTCTAATTTATCAAAAAAGGAATAAATAATGTTGAATGGGTTCATATTTTTATATTATATCATTTATTATCTATATGTTTCCAAGCAAAATCCATATCTCCGTGCACTTTTTTACTTGGATTTAATATATTCTTTGGGTCGAAAATATCCTTGGTCTTTTCAAATAAAGAAATAATTTCTGATGAGTACATTTGCGGTAAATATGGAGTTCTAAGTAATCCGTCATTGTGTTCCCCTGACATAGAGCCCTTAAACTCAAATACCAGAGCATAAACCTCTTCCATTAACTTATGAAGAGTTTGGGCAATTCCTTCCTTGTGAATATCGACGAGCGGAATTATATGGAAGTTAGCATTACCCATATGCCCCTGCATAGTATAAATAAGATCTGGGTATTTTTTTAAAATCACATCAAGTTTTGGCAAAAATTGAGGAAGGTCATTCGGATGAACAACAAGATCATCAATCGTTGGCGCTGTACGAGTTCCCTTCATGTGGCTACGTAAAAGATTAAAGGCTTCGCGTCGGAACGTCCAGTATTTCTTTGCTTCTTGTTCATTTTTTATTTTCCTAATAGGGCAATTAAACTTTTCCATAGCCATAAAGCAAGCATTGACTTTCGCAGTTGCTTCTTCTTCAGTATCTTCGGCAAATTCGGTCATTAGGATAATTTTTGGTACACCACCGGTTATGGCCATCCAAAATTCTGGCAAGAACTTAAGTCCGAGGGTAATCATATTTCCGCCCATACGTAGCACAATATCGCCGAAGAATTTAATAGCAACTTTAAATGTTTGATCATCATAGGACTCGAGTGTTTCTGGATTGAATTTCAAAATTTCTGGAATAATTTCGCCTAAATGTATCGTTGAAGGAACAAACATAACCATCATTCTAGTATGCATTTTTGGCTTTACCCCAGTTAAAGTGGCAGATGTCACGCAAGCAAGTGTCCCCTGGCTTCCGACAATTAATTTATTTAAATCAAACAGACCAGTCTCTTTATCATAAACATTCCACAGATAGTATCCTGATGAGTTTTTAGAAACGGAAGGTTTAGATTTCATTATAACCTCGTAATTATCGTTTATCAGATTATACATTTCATGATGTATACGTCCGCTTTCAGACTGTTCTTCCATCTTGGCCATTAATTTTTCCTCACGAAGTGGTACAAGCGTATCGGTTTCTCCATTTGCATAAACAACATCGACAGACTTAACATACTTTTCAGTTTTTCCATAAACAAGAGTCTTTTCACCGCCAGAATTATTCGAAACAATTCCACCAATAGCAGCAAGTTCTCTAGAGGCTGGATAACTTGGCATGAGCCATCCCTGTTTAAGAGTTTCTTTCTCAAAATCACGATAAAACACCCCAGGCTCTGCTGTCGCTGATTCCTCTGTAACATTTGTTACGTGATTCATATATCTCGTGGTGTCAATCACAATAGACTGTGAAAGTGGTCCTCCTGTCATACAAGTTCCAGCGGCGCGCATGGCGATAGAAATATTCACGCCTTTTTGTTTTGCGTCTGCCACAAAATTGATTATCTTTTTTATGTCCTCTTTATCTTTTGGATAGATAACCATTTCAGGTTTAACATAAAATAAACTGGTGTCTCTTGCCATTTTTTCTCTATCAATATCTGAGATAGACACATCCCCTTTTATTAATAAAGAAATTGTCGCCAAAACACTCTCATAATCTGGTTGGTTCATATTATTTCCAGTATATCAGCAAATTTTTGCTTATAAACAATTTTTTAATACTCTTTTGGCTCTAATTTTCTAGCAATTTCGTTTTCTGCCGTATCTATGCGTTTTTTTATCATCATCTTAATACTTTGCTCTTCACTTGTAAGTGGACGTTTTTTCTCCGTTTCTTGAAGAAGATTATAAAAATCATTTAAATCTCGCCTAAAAGCAGATATATTTACTCTCAGTGTATTTTCTGCCTCTTCTGTATTTCTTTTTACATTTCTAGTAAAACGCCCAAAGTGGAAATACGAATACCAAGCAATCGCCGCCAGAATAGCAGTAGAAACTATTACAATTAATATAATTGATATCCAATTCATTATAAACATACTAACCCTTAGTAAAAGCGAGTTTACAACACTCACTGCACGCGCGTCAGAGAACTTACTCTTTATACCGTTAGCATCAGTAACCCTTGCTCTTAATTCATAAACCCCAATAGGTAATTCACCTGACCACTTTAAAACAAAGACTCCATTTTCATCAGAAGTGACCTTTTCCGATATTATATTGTCATCCTTGTCGGTTAACGTAACTTCGACCTCTCTATTTGGATAAGTATTACCACCAACAGAAAGTGGAGACCCTAATTCGATACGCTTATTATAAGAAGTTATCATAGGAGGATCTATAACTTGTACTGCGTAGTCAACAGATACTTCATTTTTATTTCCGGCTCTATCATAAACGGTTATTAAAACAGTGTGTTTACCAGAAGACTGTTCAGGCAAAGTATATAAACCTGAAGAATTAATCGAATACACTACAGGCTCTTTAGAGTCCACGCTCATGGTTATGTAATCCAACCCAGAGAGGTCGTCTATGGCGCTAACAGCGACCTCTGGAGTTGGGTTATACGTAAGAACTCCATCAGGAAGATTCGCTTCTAACTTTTGTGGAGGAATCGTATCTACTTGGAATTTATAATTGGCAATTTTACCGAGACCGCTCTTAGTTTTAAACTGCACATGCATGTACATGGTTCCGTCACTGTCTAAAGTAAATGATTTGTTATTAATAGGTGGAGTGTAAAATTTAGTTGGGACAGAATTTTCTTTTTCGTCATATAGTGTGCTTACAGATACAACATCCAAAGGAACTTCCCAGGCAAAGGATGCTTTTCTAGATGAATACCATTTGTTTTGGTTTGGGTAAGTCGAAGAAGTTATTATTGGTGCTTCTGATAAAGTTGTAGTTATTTTAAGACTACTAGTTGTCTCAGTTAGGAGTGGTTGGGATATGCTAAAAGAGGCAGAGCCAAGTGTTCCAAGCACATTTGTCGCATTCCCATCATTGGCAAGCACTGACCCAGATTTAAAGGATATATTGGCGACACCCGAAGCCTTTGCTTTAAAAAATATAGTGATTATCTTACCCGACTGGGCACTAAATCCTGGATTCAAAATAACTCCTTCAAAAGAAACAGCTCCTTCCGTATTTGAAAAAATAGGCTCTTCGGCCCAAGTGTTTATTATTGAACCTGTTTTAGAAATTGATGTAACTTGTAATAAATTAGACGGAAAAGAAAGAGACCCAGATACTCCGTTGATATCGTCTTGGTTATTACTTACTTTTACTTCTACGGTATAAGTTTTACCAATTGTATAATCTGCGGAGTTTGGAGAAAGAGTTATATTTGTGGCATTTGCGAATCCGAAACTCGACAAAAATATAATAAACAAAACTAACGAATGAACGATTGTAAAATTTTTAGAAAGAAATTTAGAAAGAAAAGATTTTAAAGTTTTTACCATGAAGGTAGAGAACGAGGAGTATAACAACTACACCTATAAGTATAATTGATATATACTGGAACGCCGAAGAGTTTTCAACAGGAGGAATGGTTTGTGTTGCGTAAGTATTATTTTCGTAAAAGACTTTCACATGCACATATTTAACTCGTGACTGATAAAGTAACACGTATGGGTTTGTTGTAACCTTCCATTGATAGGAAGGAACCTTATCTCCATTGTACTCACCATTCTCCGTAACTTCGATATGATTAATCGGTCTCACAGATTCATCTTCAAGAACTGTTAGATACCAAGAATTATTTGCTATAAGAGGATCTCTCGCAAGATTTGCTTTTAACGTACTACTAATTATTTTATGTGGAATAATTTCAGTTTTTTTCATCACAGAAGTAAGTTCAGGAACAGTTATGTTAGTGCTGAAACTCTCAGTTGGCAACTTCGTACCCTCACTGTCGTATGCATGTAGTTCTATATTGTCCAATAACAAACTACCGACGCCGTTTGTTTTTGGTAAAAGTGTTACTGTAAAAACAACCCCGGGTTTTACACCACCGTAATAAGGACTGCGCACACCAACAAAACCTCCGGGCATTATTCCTTCGAAGTTTATCCTTGTTCTAGAATCGAAATATCTTTCGCTTGAAACTTGTGGACGAGTAGTCCAAATAGATACAATACTACTTTGAGTTGTAATTCCTTCGACATCAAATAATTCACTTGGAAAAGATAGCGTTCCAGAAATAGCAGAAAGAGACACACCTTCTGGGTCTATATATACTCTAATCGTTACAGGTTTTCGATTAGATGGTGCTGTGCTCGGGGCATCTAATACTAAAGTGGCCGCGTTAGCTTGAATCGAGGTTATTAAAAAAACTGATAAAAATATTTTTAAAGTAAAAGAGTTCATATTTATCCAGTCCAGCAATAAGCCAATATACTAAGATCTGTTAGGTTTATTTTACCGTCATTATTTAAATCTATTTTTGCAGGAAAACCACTTCTTTTATACCAAAAAGCCATTATAGAAAAATCAAGAAGGTTAACTCTTAAATCACTGTTCAAATCACATTTCGTTCTGTTTCCCAAACTTGGTGTACCAGCAATTTTTGGTCTAGCAATATTTTGTGTGCCGACATTAAAGGCTAAAGCATCTGAATAAAGAGATAAATCAGTGTCCGTTATAGCTCGAACCTTCCCCTCATGTGGACCCATTTCCAGTTCGCTGGAGTCTAGTTTATACACCCACGACCCATTATTAGTTGAAGTTGTTTTCTTAACAATCTCTTTTAAAGAGTGAATTGAAATAGTTAAATCAGCATCTGGAACAGATTTACCCATCAACGTAATAATATCCCCCTGTTTAACCGTTAATTTATCCGTTGTGATAGTTGGCGGAATAAAAATTCCATCAACGACCGTAGTAACTCCTGAGGAAACATAAATAGTATATAAATCTAATGTGGATTTTAAATGATCTGCATCTTCAGCGCGAATTCCAAAACTGTAAGTGCCTGGGTTTAAATTTTTAATGTGTATTTCAAAAGTTCCATCTGGACTTGCTGGTAATTCCGTCATGATAACTCCATTTTTAAGCAATGTAACAATACTACCAGGATAGGCATTCCCTTTGAATACGGCCACATCTGACTGTGTGCCGAGTGTTACTCCACCTCCGCTACCACCTCCCCCGCCACCAGAGGTGGGGGGTGTTTCAGGTGGTGCGTTGGGGTCAATTACTACTGCAGTAATTGTTACGGTGGTGGTAGCAACTAAATCAGCTTTAACAATACAAAAAGTAAAAACAGAAAATATACTTAGAGTTATAATAATCGACGTACGAAATCTAATCATACGGAATTTATTCTGTATAAGCTTTTCTGGCTTGCTCAATAATAAATCTGTTATATTTTCTAACCGCCAATCTTAGGATTGTAAATAATATAAATCCGATAATAGCAACTACTATTAAAAGATGCCAAGGAAATACAAAGATAAACAAAAACTTATCAGAAACACCGGAAGTGCCGAACGCAACATGTAAATTAACGAAATAAGGACCGAATGCAAAATTTCTAGCCTCATATATAACATGGTTTAAAAATGAAGCTGATGCCGGGAGAGGATCTTCATCTCCCCATTTCACATCAAAGCGTCTAGTGCTATTTGGGAGCACGTTACCAGATGACGGGTTAGCATTTAAATCTTCTGTTTTATATCCAACCATATTTCGCACACTTAGAGTTCCAGTTGGGTTCGCTCTATCATTACCTGAATTACTGAAACGATACACGAAGTTTATTGGAAGCGATGTTGTGAAAAACCCACCTTCTTTAAGCGAAAGCGATAACACGCCACCCCCTTCTTTGATATCTCCAGAAACTCTTAAAAGCATCAGCATTCCGACTTTGGCACCAACCGCTAGTTCTCCAGCTTTTGTGGAAGGTGGTACGGTAGACATAAAAATAGCCGCAAAATGGCCTCCAGCATCTGCGTCCTTTGGAATATGAACAGAGAAAGGAATTTCAACACGTTCGCCCTTTTTAAGAGTTATTTGATTTGTTACTGTAACCCAAGATGAAAATCCTTCTTTTAATTCAGAAAAACTTGGCGCCCCAGAGTCTCCTTTTGCTTGAAAGTTCTCTACTGATGTATAGAAAGTTTGGTCATTCTCCTGTTCGTTTATCAGAAGAAACTTATCAGAAATAGTAGTACCTGGGTCACCGGACAATTCTATTCTGGCAGGAGAAATGGTTAATGCTTGCGCTGTCATCATACCACCAAAAATAGTTGCCAAAACGAGTGTTTGGAAGATTTTTTTAGTTAAGTTTATCGATGACATGATGAAGGCTATAAGATTTAAATCTCTATATTCTTATGCTAAGAGTACCATTATTTTTTACCTTTGTTAACGGTACTAATAGTTGGCTGTGGCTACGTAAACCAAACTGGCCGTATAAGTACCTGCTTCCGTTAGGGCAGAAATACTTCCAATGTATTTTAGAGAATAAGTTTCAGTTGCTGTTGGAGTTGAACCAGAAGCAAATGTTACAGATGTGGTTGCGGTGGCGTCGTATCCGAACTGGTTTGCTGTTGCAAACGTTGCGTCTATAGTTCCGTTAACACCTCCTGATTTAGTGGCAGTAATACCGAACATTTCGGTAGATGATGCAATCGCAGTTGATGCTGCACCAGCATAATCAATTGTGTTTGCAGCGTTCTGTGATGAAGTAAGGGTCTGACCTTGAACGGTTAGTGTATATCCTGAAGGTGCGTTTGTTCCTACTGTTAGAACGTGGGCGGCTGATGCGTTAGTAGTGTCTCCTGAAGTGTTTGTACTCGAAGCAAACTTAGGAGTACCGGCAGCAAGAGTACCGAAGTAAATAGAGTTAGAGAAAGCGGTTGATG
Organism: uncultured Candidatus Saccharibacteria bacterium; assembly: GCA_964348675.1. Classification (GTDB taxonomy): domain Bacteria; phylum Patescibacteriota; class Minisyncoccia; order Phycocordibacterales; family UBA5272; genus UBA11704. The sequence continues at coordinate 8,599 of CAYGDF010000001.1, read as the reverse complement.
TAGCAGAGGCGATAGCAAATGAAATTGACTGTTGGACTGTTGCTGTAAGAGCAACTGTATCGTTCGTAATCAAGTTTACAGAGACTGAACCTGAGTCGGCAAACGTTCCTCCACTTATATAGTAGATTTGAGTTCCGGCTGAATCGTTAGTCGTCTGACGAACACCAACGGTTTGGTTGCTAGCATTTGTACCAATCTTTATACGGACAACACTACCTGCAACCACCGCTGTTGTACCGTTGGTAATAGTAAGTGTAGAAGCGTTTGTACGAACAACTCCCCATGTGGCACCAGATGGAGATGCGGCAAGTGTTACGTTGACGCCATCATCCAAAATATCAACATCCGTATAGTCCAGTGATGCGTTCATCACGGTGGACGATGAAAATGCGATAACGATAGTTTGTCCTGATGTAAGACCAGTTGGGGTTACGAAACTAAAATCATGGTTTGTAAGGGCGGCCGCTTTCACAGACGATTGAGTGTCCGATACGCTGGTTAAAGAAGCAGCATTTGCTGTTCTAACGCCCGTTGTAAATATGCCGACTACTCCAACCATTATCAGGCCTGACACTAAAATGCCCGCCGTTGCTTTCATAGAAGCCGTTTTTATATATTTCATTTTTTTAATTTGCTACTAAAACTATCTCTAAATAGTCTTATGTAAAGTATAAGCGAGATACCCTTGTTTTGTAAGACAAATATGGGGATAACTTTTTACAAGAAATAAAAAATGTGTTGGAAATTAAAAGTTCGCCGTAACTACATAAACCAAATCTGTTCTGTAATTTCCAGCAGCGGTTGTAGCTCCGATATTTGTCATATATCTAACAGAATAAGTTGTCGTAGCACTATCCCCACTTGCGGCTCCAGCCACTTCACTTGTGGTTGTATCAGTCGCCGTATAAGCAAATCCGCTCGCTGCATAAGGAGATGAAACTGTGCCAATTCCCCCACTTGCGACTAATCTTATACCGAACTGCTCAGTACCTATACTCGGCGCCGTGTTCGCTCCAAGCGCAGTAATTGTCTCGCTTGGACTTTGCTCTGACGTAAGAGTGGCGCCCTGCACCGTGAGACTGTATCCATTTGTGGCATTCGTAGCCACCGCCAAGTTGTGTGCCTCTACTTGGAGAGAATCTCCATTTACATTAGTGCTTGAACCGTAACGAGTAGAGGCAGATGATAGTGTTCCAAAATATATTGACGTAGCGGAAATAGAAAAGGAAATTGTTTGAGGGGCGGAGGCAGATGATGTGGTGAGTTCTGGTCGTACACTGTAAGTGTCAATATCAGAACCATCTGATTTAACTATTTTCAAACAGTAAGTTGTCTCTGCTGGCGCACCATTATCAAAAAGTGAAAAGTCCCACTTACCATCCTGACCAGAAGGAATAGTGG
>CAYGDF010000001.1:0-7098 GCA_964348675.1 uncultured Candidatus Saccharibacteria bacterium | reverse complement strand
CCATTATCAAAAAGTGAAAAGTCCCACTTACCATCCTGACCAGAAGGAATAGTGGCTACGGAATTAGTAAAGTTATTTAATTCTTCGTAGGATTGGTTAACTATCGTATCACTACTGTGCGTTGGATCATTACCATTTGCGGTTAATGCACTCGCATCAGTTGGAGTAGTGTTATCTTTATAAGCAATCACAGTCGAAGCAGTTACGTCTGTGTAACCTGATGGTGTTCCACCTGATGGGCTCGCACATGTGCCAACACCTTTCCCAACGAATTGCAATTTAAACGCTTGGGCTGATTGTGCAATCTCATTTACACCGACGTGTAATAATGTTCTTAACCTAAATAGTGCACCGGTTGATCCAAGGGTTGCAGTCGAGTCTTGGTTGGCTAAAGTAGCGCCGACATTGGTGCTATCTGCTCCAGCAAAAAATCTGTAGGCAGACTGTGCAAAAGTTGGAGTTGGAATAAAACGCCAAAAAGTAAAAGCAAACCCTTGTTGTGGAGTGCTTGGTTTCGTTCCTAAGGAAGCGGCTGAAGCCATATCACTCCAGGCAAGGTTACCTGATGAGTCCATCGTTAATTTATATGCAAAAATTCCATTTGTACTGTCTGATAAAGTTTGTATGGCCTGAGAGTTATCAAAAGGATTCACGTCAATCTCATATCTTCCTCGAATATCGTTAATTGCTGGAGTACTCGTATAATCAGCGGGAGATGTTATGGCCCCGTTATCTATTGCGTATTTATAGTGCAATCCAGTTCCTGCCGCGTCATCGTATGCTATGAACCATTTTTTATTACCGTTATTATTTAACCACCCCGTGGCGACTTTTCTCGTTCCTGCTGTTCCTCCTTCTGTTGTTATGTCTACATTAGCATACCCAGTCCATGCCGTTCCAGACCAGTATCCAGCCGACATATCCGCTGACGCCGTACCGATACCCGCCATGGCTAAACTATCGGATAGTGGGTCAGAAGAAAGATCTATCATCATCACATCATCCGCTGTTGTTGGCATAGTTGAAAGTGCTGACCATGTACACACAGCGATTCCTCCAGTACACGTCATATACCTGTATCCATTTGTACCACTCGCTCCCGCTGAGTTGCCCCAAACAATCATTACGTCTCCTGACGTTGATTCATACTGTACATCGAAGTTATCCGTATCTCCAACTGCTGTAATATGCTCCATCGAATTATCAACCACACGTAAATTGCCAAAACCGGTACCACTCCAAGTAGCGGCACCCAAGTCCGCAGCCGTTGCCGCGTTATCTAGCCACACCCACATACTTAAATCAGATGAAGAACGTCCGTCACGTGCCGCTCTAACCCACTGCACAGTTCCAGAAGTTGTCGTGGTTGATGTTGGGAAGTTCGCCGCTGCTGCCCAGTTTCCAGAGCCGCACCCAGTGGACCCAGCCTTAGTTCTATATGCAAGCGCATTCACCGCCGCCGCACTTCTGGAATATGCAACTGTCACGTCTCCCGTATTTGTTTCATACGTGATATCAAAACGACGAGTCGTAGGAGTACCTGAAGAAGCAACTGCCACCGTCCAATCTTGAGTCCAGCTCGTTCCATCATAACAAAGAACTCTTAGGTTGCCAGATGTATCTTGATAAGCGGCAACAGCTTCCTGTTTCGTTGGAGAAGTTTTTATAGCATTTATAGCCGGCTGTGCTCCAACCACTGTATCAGAGTTAGCAGAAAAATCATTTGCTACATTATCGTATGTTCTAAATTGTGGAGTGGTATTTGCTGCTGCAGAATAAAATAAAATTCCATCACCGTTAGATACATCGAGCGCAGAAACAACTCCGTACAGAGCAAAAAAGGAAGTTATTATAATTCCGACCTTTATGAAAAATAAGTTACTAGATTTTGACATCAGTGATTCACGATATTAATCTGACAAATTGTTGTGGAATCCTTAGCGTTTTTGCTTGTGTAAATTATAGGAACGCTGAAGTTTCCTTTTTGCGAACCTTCTTCATTGGTTATAGAAAGGTCGAGAATAGATTCTTCTAGAGCCGGTGTGTATTTGTAATCATTATTTTTCTGAAAAACTATATCGATACCAATCGGCAAACTCCCTATCTCTAACTCTTCGGTACTTGTTCCGTTTTTAGAAACTAATATTTTAAATGAAGATGAAGATTTACCAGTGATGTCAACTTGAAACATATCGGCCTCGCAACTATGTATTGCTTTTTTATCTACTACTGCAACTCTTTTAATCTTTCTTACCTTAAGTTCTTTCTTTGTTTGTTCGCGCACCTCTTCGACTACGGCCGGGATTTCTAGATTTAAATTCTCATCTTTATTTCCAAGTGACCCAACATCAGACACTGGTATAAAACTATAACTACTATTATGTAAATCAAATGACCAAACCATATTTTCCTCTTTCGCAAGCCATGAAACTTTACCTTCTTCATATTTTATATTTGGATCTTTGGCTAAGACGTTATTATCAGCAATACGCTTCCACTCCATCGATGTTTCATCCTTTACCCAGAGTTCTAGTACTATACTCGTACTTACTTCAGTCGTGGTTGTCGCGTTATCTGTGCTAGTTGCCGTACTGGTTGCAGACGATACTTCTTTAATCAAAGACCTTTCAACTAAAAATATCGTCTTTAAATCAAAATCCGATGATATTTCAGACAAAATAATATCTCCTTTTTCTGTGTCTGGAACTCCAAAGACACTTTCTTCTTTTGGTAGATTTTTTATTTCATCGTAACTTACAGAAAGGAACATTCCGTCTAGTAGCACTGCTGGCTTTTCATCAATGCTTGGCAGACTTTTTATTTTAATTTGAACATTTGAAATATCGTCCCATTTTCCATTCAACTCTAGTGGCACATTCATTTCTAAATTCTGAAGTTCACCAGCAGTCACACTTTTTAAAACAAACCAACTTTCTCCGTCTAAGGTATAAGAGATTTCAAAGATAGGATTTGAAATCAATTCCACTTCTGAAGTAGTGGCTTCTGTGGTTGTTCCGACCTCAGTTGAGGAAGCAATCTCGATTGATGTTTCAGGTGTGGTAGATGACGCTATGGGTGTTGTGGTCGCCCCTTCTTCTTCCGCAAAAACTTTTTGTGCGAAAAAACTAAGCATCGACTCTAACGATTTATCTAAAAACGTCTGTGGGGATTCTGGTGCTGGTGCCGATGCTGGTTCTGGCGTTGAAACAGGAGTAGGTTCTGGGGTCGGTGTTGGGGTGGGGGTCGGTTCCGGTGTTGAAGTATTTTCAACTACTGGTTCAGAGGCTGGTGCGGATTGAGTCTCAACCGCTGGCACTGTTTCTGTTGGTGTCTCATTTGTTCCGGTCGGAGCGACTGGTTCTGTAGTTGTAGATGTTTCTTCTTTCCGCTCTTCAATTTGTGTCGTAACTTCAGATAGTACTTCAATTTCTTCTGTAGAAGTTGCTGTCGTAGTAGAAGTATCCAGAACGAAATCCACTGTGGATGTAGCATCTAAAATATCTAAACTACTTGATGCAAAAGAAGTTCCGCTTAAAGGGGAAGATTCTTCTTCAGATAACGCCTTCCATAAAACAGTTAAAGTTACTTCCTTGGGCGTAGTATTTTCAGGAATTACACCTTTAAAAGTTCCGCAATAAATATCAGTGGCGGTTTCTTTGGAAAGCGAAGCGGAGTTACTTAATGAAAAATCCGACGTACCTTTTGAGGTTTCCCCCTCATTTTCCGCTAAATGAACCCCACTCCAACCACCCAAACAAGCGCTTGGATAAAATGTAACTGCATCCGCCCTCACAAAAAGAGGGCTTAGACCATAGGAAACAAGTAGAAATATAACCACAGCAGCGATAACTCGTCTTATAAAAATTTCTCTTTTTGATAATTTTTTAGAAGACTGAACAAGCCCTAAAGAAGAGATGACCATTTTTAAGTGAGAGTCTGCCGCTTCGGTTTTTCGGTATGAGAAAGACGCTCTTTGTGCCATGATAAAAGTATAGCAACGAATACTTTGAAAAAGTCTTTACAATCCCCATATTTCTTGGTTTTAAAGTCTTCTACTCTTCCCCGTCGTAAGATTTTGGCTTTCTCTCAGCTTTAGCTTTTAGTTTCGTTGTACTTCCCTCTTGGCGAGCGGAATTTCTCGGTGGAAGAAATCTTTCTTTTCTAATTTTTGGAATGTCTTTCTTCATCGCTTTTTATGACGGACCGTGACAGGTTTTCTTTCCAAAAATAAAAACCCGCATAAATGCGGGTTTTTATTTTAAACAGATAAATTATGAAAGGTGTGCAGAAACGAGTTTAGTCATTTCGAACATGTTCACGGTTGCTTTTCCTCCGAACACTTTCTTAAGTGCCTCATCAGCATTTATATTTCTCTTATTTGTTGGCTCCTGAAGATTATTCTTCTTGATGTAGTCCCATAGTTTCTTAACTACTTCACCGCGAGACATTGGGCCCTTACCTACAACGACAGCCAATTCTGGACTGATTGTCATTGGTTTCATTAATGCTGAATTTGGTTTTAATGGCATATATTTTTAGTTATCAGTCAAGTATACCATTAGAAGGGCTTATGGGAAGTGATTTATTACTACTTGACGAAGTGGTAAATATAATGCATAATAAAAGAGTCATTCCAACTAGGAGATTCCATGACGACAATGACAGTCATCATCACGCCACGCCTCAATTTCCGTGGACGCGACACGTGTCAGGCCAGCCTCTTCGGAACCAAGAACTGGGGGCCTGGGAAGACGATTGACGAGGCCCTCGGCAACCTCGTCAAGAGCAACATCGAACTGTTCGCCGGCGCAAGGACGAAAATCGTCAACTGGGACAGTGTGTCCTACGAGACGGTCGGTCGCTTCGTCCGCGAAAGACAAGACGAGTTCGGTGTGAGCATCGTGGTGCGGTGAACAACCGAAGCCACTGGACGGCATCAAGGCGGAAGGAACTCCCTTCCGCCTTTTTTTATTTCTTATTATGCTTGGACCTTAGAAGTACTAACGAAATACGAATAGATATAAATAAATGCGAATAAAAGACTGATAGTAATCGGCCCTAAGAAAATACCGATTGGTCCAAATAATGCTATTCCTCCCAAAACAGAAAGAAGAACAATGAGCGGATGTAACTGTAATTCTCTTCCGACAAGTTTCGGATAAAGCATGTTATCGATTAGCCCAACCGCGAATAATCCCCACGCAGTTAATCCAACCGCTGGCAATGTGTCTCCTACTATGAATAGATACGCAATAGCGGGCAGTAGAACAAGCGATGTACCAATCCCTGGAATAAGAGCCGCGATGGTTGTAAGTGTCCCCCACAAAACGGCATTAGGAACTCCGAAAATTGTAAATCCAACCGCAGTCAGCACTCCTTGGATAAGAGCAATTAAAAGACTCCCTTTAACCACAGAATTGACCGCCGCTTTCAATCTGTCGAAAACCACCTTGTCATCTGAATCATCAAGTGGACTTAACTTTATAATAGCCTGCTTCAATTTCCCGCCATCTATAAGTAGATAGTAAAATGATATTAGAAAAATAAAGAAACTGAGCATTAAAGAAGAGAAACTGGATAATGCTGTGCCAAAGTGATTAACAATCCAGGTGAACCCCTGCTTTACATAAATATCAACGTTGGTCGAAAGATTGTTAAAGAAAAATCCACTTCCTGGCACTATTTCTTCGGCAGTTTTACCTAAACGATTTATAACAGTGACCAACACGTTTTGAGTGCTATTGTCCTGGGTAACCGTTCCATAAACGTGCAGTGCTTCTTGGAATATTTGCGCGCCTAAAATAGCAAGCGGAGTTAATATACAGATGATGGTTATAAAAACCGTCGCGAGTGCCGATACTGGTTTTCTATCTCCAAAGCGACGCAAAATTCTCTCATAAAGAGGATTAAGCACAACTGCGAAAATCGCAGCCAAAACAACCGCGGCGAGAAACGGACTAAGGATGAAGTAAGACAAAAGAAGTGCACCCGCTAAGAGGACTAAAAGAAACTGTAACTGTACTTTGTGTTGAAGCATATGCGTAAATTATAACACACCACAGTTATCAGTCTGTGGTTACGGTTTCAACAAACCGATAACTTCTTCATCATTAACCTGTTCAAACTCAATATAGTGCGAGCCCACTGCCCCAGCAAAATCCTCCGGTGGAGCAAGTACGATAATTTCATCTACCTCTTTTCTTATCTCATCTATCGCTTCCGTGGACGCAACTGGCACAGCAACTACTATACGCTTCGGCTTTTCTTTTCTTACATTTTTAATCGCTAAAAGCATAGTTATTCCAGTAGCAATACCATCATCTACCAATATAACTTCTTTTCCTTTTATTTTTGGCAAAGCCTTATCACCTCTGTATAGTTCCAATCGTCTCTTCGCCTCTTTTATTTGGTTTTTAATCTCCTCTGCAATGGAATGGAATTCTAACAACTGAAGGTGTGCTTCGCTAAAATGAAGATTACCCTCATGGTCAACTGCACCAACCGCATATTCTTCATTCCCAGGGTACCCGATTTTACGCGTTACGATTATATCGAGAGGCAAGTTAAGCGCTTTTGAAACTTCGTACCCCGTAACCACTCCACCTCTAGGTATAGCCAAAACTAAAGCATCTTTGTCTTTATAACTTTCCAACTTTTCTGCAAGAAGTTTTCCCGCCTCCTCACGGTTTTTATATGTTTTCATTTTTTTGATCTCTTCGCCCTTTTCTTTTTCTCTTTTAAAGGACCTCCTTCTAGACGTGTAGGAGTATGAAGATAATTTTCCTTCTGATTTTCTTTTGGCATTTTAAAAGTTTTCTTTTCCATATAACCTTAGACGTTTGAGAAACTAATTTAATACAAAAAACCGCCTCCCAACGGTTTTTGTTAATGGCGGTATGGTGCAGAGGAGCGACGCGGTAGCGTTAAGCGTGGACGAATCAACCTGTCGAAAAGTCGAATGTCTTCTCTTTCCCAAAGGCACAAGAAGGCTTCGATCGGTACTCGGAAAGTTCGTACAACTTTCACCGCTTTCTTGGAGCGCGCTATAGTGCCGAACTTGGTGAAACTGGTCGCTCGACACACATGTATGTACCCTTC